>NZ_KV785992.1:0-58234 GCF_001806795.1 Brevibacterium sp. HMSC22B09
GCTTGACAAACACCATAGGGACACCCCCCAAGCGCGCTTCCCAGGAGAGTCGTGGGGATGTAATATTCTAGGGCTAACAGGCGCTGAGCACGGAGCACCTGCGCGAATTGCACCGCGTCCAAAGCTGGCTCAGCAAACGCGAAAGTCCAATGTACTCATCTAAGCAGGTCACTTCTACCGGAACTTGCGGTAAGCACCGGTCTTGGACCTTCAGGTTCCTGCTGAGGGCAGCCGCAAGGATCTGTTGCTAAGACCCTGACCAGCCGCCACTGTCAGCATTAGGTTGCCCAGTCGGGAGTTAGTTTCGTATAGTCCGACCTGTAAGCCCCGTACCGACCGCTGGTTTCTACCATGTCGCCGGGGCATTGTTTTGGCATTCTGACTTAATGACTGATGTCGGCTTCTAGCGACAGCTGCCCACCAAAACCATGGAATAACCCATGTGGGTGCCCTACGTCCGCAGAACGCTAATGTACTGGTTAGAACTGATCGCCCCAAGTTCATTCTCACGTGGCGGCTCAGCCCAAGGTTGATCCAGCACTTAAGGCTGACGCCTAATACGCCAAGCCTGGTTCCAAAACTGTCAGGGGCACGAGGCGCCGCTCACCTGCCGCTGTGACTACAGGTATTCCGACAGCTCACGGACAATGAAATCCGCCATGAGTCGCCCACGCAATGTCAGCGCGAGCCATTCCTCATCAGGTTCTACAAGACCCTGCTGGGCAAACTGCTCCAGCAGAAGTTCAGTACCCGCAGGCAGCTCAGCCAGCCTCATGCCCTGCCGGATCCTGGCCCGCAGCATGAGGTCTTCCAGCCTGCGAGTATCCACGTCAAGCCCTTCGCGGCCAATGGCCGGCGACTGCCCTTGGCTCAGCCGATCAGCCCATGCTCGCGGGTGTTTGGCATTCCAGAAGCGCACTCCCCCAATGTGCGAGTGCGCGCCAGCGCCGAAGCCCCACCAGTCCTGACCCGTCCAGTAGGCATTGTTGTGGCGGCATTCATGGTCGGCAGTGCGCGCCCAATTGCTCACCTCGTACCAGTTCAGGCCAGCGGCAGAAAAAGCAGCGTCAGCCGCTGCATACTTATCTGCCAGATCGTCCTCATCGGGCATGGGAAGCTCACCACGGCGAACCTGCGCACCCATCTTGGTGCCCGGTTCGACAATGAGCGAATACGCCGAAATATGGTCCGGTTCCATCGCAACGGCTGCCTCAACAGACCGCTGCCAGTCCTCGGCTGATTCGCCCGGTGTGCCATAAATGAGGTCAACTGACACCTGCATACCGGCGTCCTTGACCCACTGAACAGCTTTGGGTACCTGCTCTGGATTGTGCGTGCGATCCAGTGTCGCCAATACGTGCGGCACAGCCGACTGCATGCCCATGGACACCCGCGTAAACCCAGCTTCAGCCAGCTTGGCCACATATTCAGGGCTTAAAGTGTCGGGGTTCGCCTCCGTCGTCACCTCGGCGTCATCCGCCAGGCTGAAAGCGTCCCGCACACGCTCAAGCACGTAGGCCAAATCAGCGGCCGGCAGAAGAGTCGGCGTCCCGCCGCCGAAGAATACGGTGCTCACAGCCCTGGCCGGGAAGTCAGCCAGAACGCGGGAGGCGAGCTCCACCTCGTGAGCTAGATTCCCAGCCCAATCGGAACGATTGGCACCCGGACCGAGTTCCTCGGCCGTATAGGTGTTGAAATCGCAGTAGCCGCAGCGCACCCGACAATAGGGCACGTGAATATAGGCACTGAGTGTGCGTGATTCGGCCCCAGCCTGCGCGGAGGCAGGCAGAGAACCGTCAAGCGGAGGAACGTCGCCGTCAGGCTGTGCCGGCACCGATCAGCTCTTCCGTCAGTTCTTCCCGCCGCCGGCAGCATCCGACGACAGTGCGGCAATGAACGCTTCCTGCGGAACTTCGACGGTTCCGACCATCTTCATGCGCTTCTTGCCTTCCTTCTGCTTCTCAAGCAGCTTGCGCTTACGGCTGATGTCACCGCCGTAGCACTTAGAAAGAACGTCCTTGCGGATAGCGCGAATCGTCTCGCGCGCAATGATGCGCGAACCGATCGCCGCCTGCACGGGAACTTCGAACTGCTGCCTGGGAATGAGCTCCTTGAGCTTCCCAGCCATCTTCACGCCGTAATGGTAGGCGTCATCACGGTGGACAATCGCAGAGAACGCATCCACGTGATCACCGTGCAGCAGAATGTCGACCTTGACGAGGTTGGCGGCCTGATCGCCGTCATCCTGGTAGTCAAGGGATGCGTAGCCGCGGGTGCGGGACTTCAGCTGGTCGAAGAAGTCGAACACGATTTCAGCCAGGGGCATGCGATAGCGCAGCTCCACACGGTCTTCCGACAGATAGTCCATGCCGTTCATCTGACCGCGCTTGCTCTGACACAGCTCCATGACGGGACCAACGAAATCCGACGGCGTGAGGATCGTTGCCGCAACCATCGGTTCGCGGACTTCCTTAATCTTGCCTTCCGGGTATTCGCTGGGGTTGGTCACCGTGTACTCGCTGCCGTCTTCCATCGTCACCTGGTACACAACAGACGGTGCGGTCGAAATGAGCGAAAGATCGTATTCGCGCTCCAGCCTGTCGCGCACAATCTCCAAGTGCAGCAGACCCAGGTAGCCGCAGCGGAAGCCGAAGCCAAGAGCCGCAGACGTTTCAGGCTCAAAAGTCAGCGCAGCATCGTTGAGCTGCAGCTTTTCCAGTGCATCACGCAGCACCGGGTAATCCGAACCGTCAATCGGGAACAGGCCGGAGAACACCATCGGCTTGGGCTCCTGATAGCCCTCGAGCGCCTCTTCAGCAGGGTCCGCGGCGGTCGTGATCGTGTCACCGACCTTCGATTGGCGCACGTCCTTCACACCCGTAATGAGGTAGCCGACCTCACCAACACCCAGACCCTTCGACGGTTTGGGCTCAGGCGAGGACACGCCGATCTCGAGGGTTTCGTGCGTCGATCCGGTCGAGAACATCTGGATCTTTTCGCGCGGAGCCAACTTGCCGTCGACCACGCGAACGTAGGTGACAACGCCGCGGTAGGTGTCGTAGACGGAGTCGAAGATCATTGCGCGGGCAGGAGCGTCCTTGTTGCCCTCCGGTGCGGGAATGTCGCTGACAATCCGGTCGAGAACATCCTCCACACCTTCACCGGTCTTACCGGACACGCGCAGGCAGTCTTCGGGTTCAACACCGATGAGGTTAGCCAGTTCCTCCGCGTACTTGTCCGGGTTCGCTGCCGGCAGGTCGATCTTGTTGAGCACGGGAACAATCGTCAGGTCGTGCTCCATCGCCATGTAGAGGTTCGCCAGTGTCTGGGCTTCAATGCCCTGCGCCGAGTCGACCAGCAGAAGCGCACCTTCACATGCGGCCAGCGAACGCGAAACCTCGTAGGAGAAGTCCACGTGGCCGGGAGTGTCGATCATGTTGAGTGCAAACGGTTCACCGTCATCCGTCATCCACGGCATGCGCACCGCCTGCGACTTGATCGTGATGCCGCGCTCGCGCTCGATGTCCATCCGGTCGAGGTACTGGGCGCGCATTTCACGCGGCTGCACCACCCCGGTCATCTGCAGCATACGGTCGGCAAGAGTCGACTTACCGTGGTCGATGTGGGCGATGATGCAGAAGTTGCGGATATTCGCAGGGTCGGTGGACGCCACCTGAATCCGCTGGGCAGCAGTATCGCTCACCTGAGGCATGAACGCTCCTTTGTGGGTCTCAAACAGCTCCTCATTGTCTCATACGCCCAGTCAGCGCTTATCGTTGACACATGGCGAACTCCAACTTCTCACAGCGCCTCATCCGCAGGGGGCTGCGCGCAGGAATCAACGCGCTCAGCCGCAGCGTCGACCAAGAACAGGTGGGTCGGCTGGCAGCCGACCTCCTCCTGGGAGGCGGGACCTCCACCTCGCCAGACTCACGAGGTGGAACTCACCGCGGTCCCGGCAGCTCGCCCGGGCGGGCCGATAAGCAGAAGACAAGCCCGCAGAAGCGCGGTGGCAGTCAGAAGAAACGCGACGACTTTTCGATCGCCCGGCGGGCTGAGAAGCAGCCGATCAAGCAGGGGTTCCCCAAACGGCCCTCCGGCGGCTACCCCGGTGACTTCACCGGTACGGTCCGCCCCGTCTACTCCCCTGACCTTGACGGCAATCCCGACCCCGGCGAAGTCGTGTGGGCGTGGGTTCCCTACGAAGAGGACTCCACGAAGGGCAAAGACCGCCCCGTTCTGCTTGTTGGCCACGACGGTTCATGGCTGCTGGGGCTCATGCTCACCTCACAAGACCACGTGCCCGGCAATGTTGGCGAAATCCGGCAGAACGACGGAACACCGTGGATCAACATCGGCTCCGGCGATTGGGACTCTAAAAACCGACCGTCGGAAATCCGCTTGGACCGGGTCATCCGCATTGCCCCCAATGCTGTGCGACGCGAGGGCTCCATCATACCCATGACGCTGTATTCGAAGATCGTGGAGAACATCGACACCGGCGGGCAAGGCTGACAGCAGCGCTGTGGGGCTGAGAAGAAGCCCCGCGTGTGGTGAAGACAACCGCACGAACGTCCCGCAGGAATTAGCGTTCGGACCCGCAAACCGCTAAGCTTTTGGCCGTATGTCCGCCAAGGTGTGTGTCTCACCATGGTCGGGCGGATGTACTCCTGATATTCAGGCGCCGGACGCTTTCCCCGCTGAGGGCGCATCGATTATCGGGAAGCCCTCACGACCTATTGAATTCGACAGAAGAGTGTTGAAGTGGCAAATATCAAGTCTCAGATCAAGCGGAACAAGACCAACGAAAAGGCTCGCCTGCGCAACCGCGCTGTGCGCAGCGAAGTTCGCGGTCACATCCGCAACGTCCGCGCAGCTATCGAAGCTGGCAACGCTGACGAAGCACAGGCAGCCCTGCAGGTTGCCTCGCGCAAGATCGACAAGGCAGTGAGCAAGGGTGTGCTGCACAAGAAGAACGCAGCAAACCGCAAGTCGCGCCTGGCTAAGGCTGTGAACGCGCTCAAGGCCTGATAAAGCCGACAAAAGGGGACGAACCGTGTGGTTCGTCCCCTTTTTCGTGCTGTTTTTGGGGTGCTTGGGGTGGGTTGCGGGCGTCGACAGTCGTAGTTCAGTGCCGGGGTTCGCTTCAGCGCCTGCGGGCTGCTTGGGCGACTTCCCGCACGAGGGTTTCGACGGCGAACTCGGGGTCCCGTCCCCCGCCCTTCACGGCTGCGTCAGCGGCAGCCACACTGAGAAGAGCCCGGCCGAGTTCCGCCTCGTTCCACTGGCGCACCTGCCGGCGCGCCCGATCCACCTGCCACGGCGCCATCTTGAGTTCCGCCGCCAGCTGTCCCGACGAACCGCTGAGCCCCTGCACCTTCGCCAGCTGACGGAGCTTCAGCGCAATCGCTGCAACAATCGGCACGGGATCAGTTCCCGTTGACAGTGCGTGACGGGTCAGCGCGAGCGCTTGCCCAGTATTGCCGGAACATGCCGCGTCAGCGACTTTGAAGCCCGTCGCTTCGACCCGTCCGCCGTAGTAGCGGTCGACGATCTGGTGGGTGATCTCGCCTTCCGTATCTGCAAGCAGCTGGCGGATACCCTGATCGAGTTCAGAAACATCTGATCCGAGTGCATCCATCAGGGCCGCGAGCGCATCCGGGCGAATGGAACGTCCGGCACGTTTGAATTCGCCTTCGGCAAAGGCGTTCTTGTCGGCTTCTGATTTCAGGGCCGATACGTCAATGCGGGGAAACTCTGCTTTTTCGAGCGCCTTGATCAGCCGTGCTCCCCTGTTGCCGCCTGAGTGTTTGAGGATGACGACCATGTCATCGGAGGGTTCAGCCGCGTAGGCGAGCGCGTCGTCTAAGAAGGAGTCGTTCATGGTGGCGCAGTTTTCGACCACCACTATCCCGCGGGTAGTGAACAGCGACGGTGCAGCCGCCTGTGCAAGCTCACCCGGTTGGTACGAACTGGCATCGAGGTGGGTGATGTCATCCCCGTGGGTTTTCTTCGCCTTGCGCAGCACGGTGTCTTGGGCTTTTCTGGCAAGAACGGCTTCCGGCCCGGAAATCAGCACGATGGGTGCCGGTTTGGCCCGGTGCCACGGGGTGAGGGTTTTCTTCGCTGCCACGGGATCAGCCTAGCGGTTCACGGCTGCTGTGCACCCGCCGAGGCCTGTCAGCTGTCCGTCTCGGCGGAGTACGACGGTGCCGCATTCGTCTGTGCGCAGCACCGGCACGGGGCCGAATGCGTCAAGCGCCTGTTGTGTTGGGTGGCCGTAGCGATTGTCAGCTCCGACAGACACTATCCCGGCGGAGGCTCCCACCTGGGTGAAGAAACCCTCATCGATGAACCGGGAACCGTGGTGGGGTGCGGTGAGGATGTCGGCGCTTATGTTCTCAGCCGCCATGGCTCTCTGTCCGTCTTCTTCGACGTCGCCTGTGACAAGAACTGAGACTTCGGCGGTTTCGACCTTGATGACAGCTGAGATCTGATTGCGCCCGTCGGCCTGTGCTGTCATCGCAGGCGGCGGCCACAGCACTTCCCACCGGATATCACCGGCTGAAAAGGCCATGCCGTCTGAAAGCCCCTGCACCTCGTGACCCGTGAGAGTCTGCACTTCGCTTACTCTGGGGTCCGCGAGGCTCGGAGCGGATGTCCACACTGCTTCGACTGTCCGCCCACCCGTCGTGGCAGCGCGCAGGCCCGCGTAGTGGTCGGCGTCGAAGTGGCTGATGATGACACTCGTCTGCCGCACTCTCAGAACAGACAAGCAGTCGGCGAGTTTCACCTCGTCCGGTCCGGCATCGATCAGCAGGGAGTGTGCGGCACTGAGCCGGACCACTGTCGCACTGCCCTGCCCGACATCGCAGAACGCGACCGTCCAGTCACCAGCGGGACGGTGAATAAAAGGCAGTCCCATCCCGGTTGCCAGCGCACAGACAGCAATAGCCACGGCGATGCGGCGGACCCTGGTTTTCCGAAAGCCGAGGACAGCAACACCAATGGCAATTCCAAGTAGGGCGGCCAGAATGACACCCGCGATTCCCGCCGCCCACGGCAGCACAGAACCAGGCAAAGCGGCAGCGGTGTGGGAGACCACCACAATCCACTGGGCAGGCCACTGGAGCAGCCAGCCCACACCATCAGCGAAGTATCCGAAAACGGCCCAGCCCGTGAGTACGTGCAGTCCCCCGGATGCAAGTACCGCAAGCCCTCCGATGACGATCGGCCCCAGTGCGGGAACCGCCACGATGTTTGCCGGTATAGACCACAGGTTCGGCTGACTGTCGATTGTCAGCAGGACCGGGAAAACACCCAGCTGAGCACACACCGGAACTGCGAGGAGGTTCGCGGCAAAGGACGGCATGAACCGACACAGCGCGGTTGTCATCGGCTGACTCAGCACAATCAGCGCACCGGCAGCACACACCGACAAGATGAAGCCGATCGATGTGGACAGCTCTGGTCGGATGATGATGACGCCGATGACTGCCGCCGCTATGAGCGCCAGACTGCGCTTACCGGTTCCGCGCACAACGGCGTAGGCTCCCACGAGCCCCATACCCGCGGCACGGATGACCGACGGCGCCGGACCCACAATGAAGACGAACCCTGCCACGATCACGACGGCCACTGCAGTCGATGCCAGCGGACGATGGCTGATCCAGCGGGCCAGCCACAGTGCGGTCATCGCAACAATCGCCAAGTGCGTACCCGAGACCGCCGACACGTGGGTCAGCGAGGCGATCTTCATGTCCTCCAACAGCGCGTCATCGGCCGTGGTCCGATTGCCGACCACCAGACCGGGCACCAACCCCGCACCTTCACTGCCTGCTGACACCGCCGCGTGGAACTCCTGTCGCACGTCCCGCCTGATGCGCCACGCGCCAACCGGTTCGCGCACATCTTCAAGCGCGGTGACGAAACCGGTTGCCTGCGCCCCTGCGCGCTTGAGCGACAGTTCCGCCTGGGCTGTGCTGCCGGCTTCGGGGAGTTCTTCACGTGACAACAGGGTGACCGGGCCGTCATCTGTTGAGGCCGCCGCTCGCCACCACCCCGAAGCGCTCTGGACCGGATCGCTGACGATCTTGACCTGCCCCGACAGGTCGCCTCCGTCTGGTGTGCCGAGCATGCGCACCGTGCTGACACCCACTGCGGCCATCCCAACGACAACACACGTCACCGCTACGAGCGCTGTCTTCTGCACGCCGCCGGATGACCGCGCAGTCCACGCCCACAGGCCAACAGCAATGAGTGCAAATGCCCCGGAGCCCAGCAGGATCGTCCAATCGGGGCCGGGAAGAGCAGCACACACCCACACGGCCGCAGCCGTTGCCACCAGGCGGAGTGTGACGGGATACTTCAGCGCATATCGAAAAAGATGCTCAGACGGTGGCGTTCGGCTTGATCTTCTCAAGGGTGGCCTCCCCGATGCCTGACACCTCTGTCAGCGCATCCACCGAGGCAAAAGGCCCTTTCTCCTCGCGGTACGCCACGATCGCGGCTGCCGTAACCGGTCCGATACCGGGCAGGTTCTCAAGTTCAGCTGCCGAGGCGGAATTGATGTTGATCTTCTGGCCCGCACCCGCCGCTGTGCCGCCGGCCGCGGAACCGGTGCCGCCTCCGGCTGTGCCCTGTGCCGTCTGCGGTGCGTTTGCACCGGCATCGTCAGCGATTTCCGGTACAACGATCTGTTCACCGTCTTTGACGACCCTGGCGAGATTCACCTGGGTGAGATCAGCGTTCTTCTTCGTCCCTCCGGCGGCGTCGAGAGCATCAACCACCCGTGCTTGTCCGTCGAGGGTGACAACACCCGGCTTCTTCACAGCCCCTGCGACGTGCACCTGCACGCTTGCCTTTTCGGTCGGCTGCGCAGTGATCTGCGCTGCCTCAGGCTGGCTGGTTCCGCGTGTCCTGAGGAAACCGAAAACACAGAGGGCGATGAGGACGATGATCATAAGCGACACAATAACCATCCGCCGCGGGAGCGGGCGGCTTTTGGGCAGCAGGTCGGCGATGTCATCGACGTCGTCGTCGGGCTGCCAGCCCTGCGCTGAGTTTTCCCGCAGGGCACCCAGTCTGTCTTCTGGTGAGCGTTTCATGCACCGCATTCAACCCCGTCGCCAAGCCCAGCGGAGGGTGCCTGTGGACAGTGTGAAACCATCCACAGCGGCAGACACAGAAGTGCCCGCCTGAAGTTGCAGGAGCTGTTTAGGGAACCAGTCGCACTTCTACGCCAGCAGCGCCTGGACCCACATGGGCTGTCACAACAGTCGACAGAACCGCCGTGTCCACGTCATCCCATTGAGCCTGTGCGGCCTCAAGGATGGCTTGGAACAGCGTGCTCGCTTCACCGTCTGTGGCTTCGGGGTGCATAACGGTCGCCTGCACCCGCAGGTTCTCCGCCCCGTCATGCGTCCGCATCGCGTCCACGGCGGCCACGGCCTCGTCGACTGCGCGACGTGCGGCCTTTGCGGTGGTGCGGACCCTGGCCGCTGGTTCCACGCGGCCTTCGTCGACCTGCAAGACGGGCACGATCTTCAGTGCGCGTCCGAACAAAGCCGCCGCGCCGCCGATTCTTCCTCCCCTGTGCAGGTACTCGAGTGTTTCGGGGACAAAGAAGGTTGCGCTGTACTGTGCGGCGGCTTTTTCTGCGGCATCGCCGCAAGCTGCGACACCCTGCTGTGCGTATGCGGCCGCCCAGTGGGCGATGCCGACGGAGCCGGCGCTGGCGGTGCGCGAATCAATCACCCGGATGCCCACGGCTTCGCCCGGCCGACCGCCGTCCGCCCCAATACCGCCGTCCGCCCCATCATCGTCAGCAGCAAGCCTCCGTTCCTGAGCAACCTGTGCAGCCGCGGCCACCGCGGCTTTATAGGTGCCGGACATCTCTGACGAGAGCGTGATGATGATGATGCCGTCAGCCCCGTCGTCCAGCAGTTCGCGAATCGCAGCGGCGAAGTCTTCGACGGCGGGCATCGAAGTCCGCGCGGTGCTTCCATTGCGCATACGCGAGCACAGCTCAGACGGGTCCAGCTGTGAATCCCGGAACTCGTCATCGTCAATCGTGACCGTGAGGTCGACTGTGCGAACCCGCCCGGCAAACGCCTCGGTGATCGTTGTGCGGTCAGAGTCGCTCAGCCGCACGGTGGAATCGAGAACCAGACCGATCACAGCGCACCCCCGAGACCGTCCACTCTGAGACCATCCACCTCGCAGCCACGACTCCCGCGATTCCCGCGACCGACCCCACAGCTGCCGCGCCCGCTGAAAGAACCCAAGCTCATTCCTGCCTGCCCAGACCGCGGACCGTCCAGCCGGCGTCGCGGTAGGCCTTGCGGTCGACGACGTTGCGGCCGTCCACGATGACCTTCTGCGCAACGAGTTCGCCGGCAGCCACCGGGTCGAGGTCCTTGTACTGCTGCCATTCGGTCAGCAGAACGACACCGTCGGCTCCGGTAAGGGCCTCTGTCAGGTCCGGCGTGTAGGTCAGCTCGGGATCGCGCAGGCGTGCGTTTTCAATCGCCTCGGGATCGGTGATGACGACCTGTGCGCCGGCCTGTTCCAGGCGTTCAGCAACATCGAGTGCAGGAGAGTCTCGGACGTCGTCGGTATTCGGTTTGAACGCAATGCCCAGCACCGTGATCCGCTTGCCGGTGAGGTCGCCGCCGAGTGCTTCGCACGTCAGGTCGACCATGCGGGCGCGCCTGCGCATGTTGATGCTGTCAACCTCCCGCAGGAAGCTCACGGCCTGTTCGACTCCGAGTTCGTCGGCACGGGCGATGAAGGCGCGAATGTCCTTCGGCAGGCAGCCGCCGCCGAAGCCCAGACCGGCGTTGAGGAACCGGCGCCCAATGCGCTTGTCCATGCCGATGGCGTCAGCCAGCACGGCAACGTCGCCACCGGCTGTTTCGCACAGTTCGGCCATGGCGTTGATGAACGAAATCTTGGTCGCGAGGAACGAGTTCGCGGCAGTCTTGACCAGTTCAGCCGTCTGGTAGTCCATAACGAGCCGTGGGGTTGCTTCTTCTTCGCGCAGGTTGTGCGCGTACACCTCATCGAGGATTGCCACAGCCGGGTCGTCTTCGCTGCCGCTTTCGACCCCGTAGATGATCCTGTCTGGGCGAAGGGTGTCTTCGACCGCGTGGCCTTCGCGCAGAAACTCCGGGTTCCAGGCGAGTTTCGCTCCCGTCGGTGCGATCTTCTTCGCCAGTTCAGCTGCCGAACCCACCGGCACGGTTGACTTGCCCACAACCAGGTCGCCGGGCTTGAGGTGGGGCATGAGATCGCTGATCGCAGAGTTCACGTAGGTCATGTCGGCCGCGTTGCTGTCTTTCGACTGCGGCGTGCCCACACAGATGAAGTGGACCGTGGCCGCCGCCACACGGGAGATATCCGATGTGAACAGCAGGCGCTGCGCTGTTCCGTCCGCGCCTTTCTGTCCGGCTGAATGATCCGCCTGCCCCGCTTCCAGCAGCTCAGCAAGGCCGGGTTCAAAGAACGGCGGCTGGTAGTTCTCCAGCTTCTGCACCTTCTGCTTGTCGGTGTCGACACCGACAACGGTGTGTCCGACGGAAGCCATGGCGGCGGCGTGCACCGCTCCGAGATAACCACAGCCGATGACCGAAATGTGAGTCAATTGACCCTCTCCTCGCAGGTGATCAGTTCTGCCTCCCATAGTCCCACGGGTGACCGTACTAAGGTTGACGGTGTGAAGCGTTTTACCGACTTTCTCGTGAATTCCCTGCCGGCACTGCTCATTGCGGTCGCCGCTGTTGTCATCGTGGCTGTGGGAATCGTCGCGGCTGTCATCTTCCCCGGTACCGCAGCTGTTGTCATCGGCCTCATCATCGTCGTCGCAGGCCTGGTCGTTTTGGCCGGCACTGTCGGCATCGGCGCAGAGTGGGCACGCACGCAGAACCGCATTGACGCGCTCAACGCCGAAGTCGCGGAAGCCCGCAGTGCCGAGAACACCGTCTACTACGCGGCCGAACTGCCAGAAGAAGACCAGCCCGACGCCCCCGCCGCGCAGAAGCTGCTCGAAGTCTTCGCCGCTGACAGCCCGCTGATGGAGAATCTCCGCATCGATCGCGGTCAGGACCTCCCGACCCAAGGCGCAGCTCAGCTTGACGGCTTTCTCAGTTCGTCAGCCAAGCAGTCGTTCTCTGATGCCGCGGTCCACTCTGCTTTTATGAGCGTTTTCCGTGCCGCCCGCGATCTGCGCGAATGGCTCAAGGCTGAAACCGTGGAAGCCGACGGCATCCTGTCGATCACCCCCGGCGATGCGCGGGAAGGCGGATGGCGCGAATTCTCGGCGGCCGCAGCACAGGGTGACACTCTCGCGCAGAACCTGCTGACAGCACGCTCGGCATTTGAACGAGCCGCGCTCGAAGCCGATCTCCTGTGACTTCCGCTGCCCACGCAGCCGAACCGTCTGAATCTGAACCCCCAGGCGCCACCGCACAGGCCGTGCCTCCGCACCTGCTGAGCAGGTTGGCGGCGGTTTTCATCGGCGGTATGGCCGGCACTGCTCTTCGCGCAGGACTGGGTCTGCTGTTTGCAGAAGGCCCAGCACTGCTTGCCGCCAATACCGTGGCGTGCGGTCTGCTTGGCTTCGCCCTGACATCGCGCTTAACCGCGCACCCGCTTGTTCGCCTGGCCCTCGGCACGGGACTGGCTGGCGCGCTGTCAAGCACGTCCGCAATCGCCGTGCACAGTGGGCTGACCGAATCCGCGTTCTACCCACTGCTGTCAATCGCGGCGGGGCTTGCGGCAGCGGTCGCCGCAATAATCATCGGCCGCCGATTCTCAGGGCGAGCATGACCGGGCTTGTTTTCTTCGCCGTGTGCGCCGCGGGCGGCCTGGGTGCGGTCGCGCGCTATCTGCTCGACAGCGCTCTCACGCGCCTGTTCCGCTCTCCCGCGTGGCCTGTCGGCATCTTTGCTGTCAACCTGGTCGGCAGCTGTGCTGCCGGAGCCGCCGCGGCCGGTCTTACTGGGAACGAGGTGCCGCTGATCTCGACCGGTTTCCTCGGGGGCTTCACAACGTTCTCAACACTCATGGTGTCAGTCGTGCAGATGTTGTCTACTCGCCGGATTGCTCTAGCGGTCAGCTACCTCGCGGCCACCGCGATCTTCTGCGGTGCCGGCGCCTGGGTGTTCTACCTGCTGTCCGGCTGAGGCCTTTGGGCACGCGAACTCAGCAGCGAATCCACCAGTCGGTCTGCGGTGTTACCGGCACGGTGCGCTTGTGCCTGCTGCGCATAAAGAGCTGTTCGATTTTCATCGCGACGTCGTCGGGGACTTCGCCGCCTTCGAGGTAGGTGTCGATCTCCTCGTAGCTCACACCGAGCGCGTCTTCGTCGGACTGTCCGGGCGCGTCGTCCAGCAGGTCAGCTGTCGGCGTCTTCTCGTACAGGCGGGCGGGAGCTTCCATTTCTTCCAAAAGGGCACGGCCCTGGCGTTTGGTCAGCCCGTACAGGGGCATGACGTCCGCTCCTCCGTCACCGAACTTCGTGTAGAAGCCCGTGACTGCTTCTGCCGCGTGGTCGGAGCCGACAACCAGCTGGCCAGCAGCACCGGCGATTGCGTACTGGGCGGTCATGCGGATGCGGGCTTTCACGTTGCCGCGGTTGAAATCGCTCATCGGTTCGCCGAGAGTTTCAGTGAATTCGTCTGCGAGAGCATCAACGGAGTTGCCGATGTTGAAGTCAACGTCTTTGTCAGGCTGGATGAACTCCATGGCCAGCTGCACGTCTTCGTGGTCTGACTGGACGCGGTAGGGCAGCCGCACAGCGGTGAAGGTGACGTCTTCGCCCAGCGAGCGCAGCTTCTCCGCTGCCATCTGGCACATACGGCCGGCAAGCGTGGAATCCTGGCCGCCGGAAATGCCCAGCACAAAACCGCGGGCCCCCGTTGTCAGGCAGTAGTCGACAAGGAACTGCACGCGCACAGCGATTTCGTCGCGCGGTTCAATGGTCGGCCTTACTACCAGGGAAGCCCGGATCTCATCAGCAAGCCTAGTCATGAACTCCACGGTAGCCCGAAGAAGAATTCACACCAATTAAACAGCGCACAAACAGACCGTCTGCAGGTGTGAGTTTCACAACAGCAGACGGCCTGCGTCACAAAAGGGCGTCGGAAGCTTTAGGCGTCCGGCACCAGGTTGACGAGCTTGGGGGCCTTAACGATCACGCGGCGCAGACCTGTACCGGCCAGTGCCCGCTGGGCCCCCGGCGATTCGATGGCGAGCTTCTCAAGCTCTTCTTCCGTGATGTCTGCAGGAACTTCGAGCCGGTCGCGGACTTTGCCCTTGACCTGCACGACTGCAGTCACGGTTTCGGCCTTCAGATAGCGTTCGTCAGCTTCCGGGAAGGCGCGGTAGGCAAGGGTTTCTTCGTGACCGAGGCGCTCCCACAGCTCTTCCGCAATGTGCGGTGCCAGCGGGCCGGTCATCTGCACGAGGGCCTCAACAGCCTCCCGAGGCGCCTTCCCCGCCTTGGTCAGGTGGTTGGTGAGAACAATGAGCTTCGCCACCGCGGTGTTGAAGTGCATGTTCTCCATGTCTTCCGTGACACCGGCGATCGCCGTGTGCATGGCGCGCAGGGTCTCTTCGTCCGGGGCGTCATCGGTGACCAGCAGCTCACCGGAGTCCTCATCCACAACCAGACGCCACAGGCGCTGCAGGAAGCGCTGCGAGCCGACAACCGCGCGGGTCTCCCACGGTCGCGACATGACGAGCGGGCCCATCGACATTTCGTAGACACGGAAGGTGTCGGCACCGAAAGCGGCATACATTTCATCCGGAGTGACGACGTTCTTGAGCGATTTGCCCATCTTGCCGTATTCGCGGTTCACCTCTTCGCCGTCGAACCAGTAGGTGGTTTCACCGGCCTCATCCGTACGCTCTTCGACTTCCGCGGCCGGCACGTAGACCCCGCGGGAATCCGTGTAGGCATAAGCCTGAATGTAGCCCTGGTTCACCAGACGATGGAACGGCTCAGACGAGGAAATGTGGCCAAGGTCGAACAGCACCTTGTGCCAGAAGCGGGCGTACAGCAGGTGCAGAACTGCGTGTTCAACACCGCCGACGTAAAGACCCGCACCGCCGGCAGGCCGCTCCGCTGTCGGGCCAAGCCAGTACGCCTCGTTCTGCGGGTCGACCAGAACACTGTCGTTCTTCGGGTCCGCGTAGCGCAGCTGGTACCAAGACGATCCGGCCCAGTTGGGCATCGTGTTGGTTTCCCGGCGGTACTGCTTGGGCCCATTACCCAGGTCGAGGGTAACGTTGACCCACTCTTCCTTGCGTCCAAGCGGCGGTTCCGGTTCCGAAGCAGCGTCGTCCGCATCGAAGGTGCGCGGCGAGAAGTCGTCCATTTC
Organism: Brevibacterium sp. HMSC22B09; assembly: GCF_001806795.1. Lineage (NCBI taxonomy): Bacteria > Bacillati > Actinomycetota > Actinomycetes > Micrococcales > Brevibacteriaceae > Brevibacterium > Brevibacterium sp. HMSC22B09. Next base: position 15,384 of record NZ_KV785992.1, read on the forward strand.
CGGCAGGTCGACCGGCAGCTGGTCTTCCGGAAGTGCGTGTGGGACGCCGTCTTCGTCGTACACGATGGGGAAAGGCTCACCCCAGTAGCGCTGACGGGAGAACAGCCAGTCGCGCAGACGGTACTGCGTGGTCTCTTCAGCCAGGCCCTGGCCGGCCAGCCATTCGGCGACAGCGGTCTTGGCAGCTTCGACTTCCATGCCGTTGACATCGATGTCGGCGTTGGCGGAGTTGATCTTCTCCCCTTCACCCTGATAGGCCGAGTCTTCGTCGTGGTCGGCATCCGGCTGGACGGTGCGGATATAGGGCAGGTCGAACACCTTCGCGAAATCCCAGTCACGGGGGTCTTCAGCGGGAACACCCATAACGGCGCCCGTGCCGTAGCCCATGAGCACATAGTCAGCAATGAAGACGGGAATGCGCTTGCCCGTTGCCGGGTTCGTTGAATAGGTGCCGGTGAAGACACCGGTCTTGTTCTTGTCCTGCTGTCGCTCCACGGGGGTGCGCCCGGCTGCCCAGCGCTGGTACTCCTCTACCGCCGCAGCGGGAGTGTCCTTACCGCCCTTCCAGCTGTCGGGAGTGTCAGCGGGCCACTGCTCGGCAGTGTAGGACTCGACGAGCGGGTGCTCCGGTGACAGAACGAGGAACGTTCCGCCGAACACCGTGTCGGCGCGGGTCGTGTAGACCTCAATGCGCTCCAGGCCCTCTGTCTGCGGTTCGTAGCGCAGGAAAGCACCCGTCGAACGGCCGATCCAGTTGCGCTGCATGGCCTTGATCGCATCCGGCCAGTCGACCTTGTCAAGGTCATCAGCCAGACGGTCGGCATAGGCGGTGATGCGCATGTTCCACTGCCGCAGGCTGCGGGTATACACCGGGAAGTTTCCGCGCTCCGAAAGGCCTTCGGCCGTGACCTCTTCGTTCGCGAGCACTGTTCCCAGGCCCGGGCACCAGTTGACCGGGGATTCCGAAACATAGGCCAGGCGGTATTCCTGCAGCACGCCTTCACGCTCGGCGGCACTGAGCTCGGCCCACGGTCCGCGGCCGGTGTCGCGCCCCTGCTCGAACTGAGCGACCAGTTCCGAGATCGGGCGGGCGGCACCTCGTCCGCCCTCAGCTTCAGGGTCGTACCAGGAATTGAAGATCTGCAGGAAGATCCACTGCGTCCACTTGACGAACTCCGGGTCCGTCGTGGCAAAAGAACGGCGAGGGTCGTGTGCCAGGCCCATGCGGAACAGCTGCTTCTGCATGTTGGCGATGGCAGCGTCCGTCGTCACACGCGGGTGCTGACCTGTCTGCAGTGCGTACTGTTCGGCCGGCAGGCCGAAGGCGTCATAGCCCAGGGCGTGCATGACGTTCTTGCCGCGCATGCGCAGGAACCGGCCGTAGGTGTCAGTCGACACGTAGCCCAGCGGGTGTCCCACGTGAAGGCCAGCGCCCGACGGGTACGGGAACATGTCCATGATGTAGACCGGTTCGCGGTCTTTCGCCGAAAACCCGTTGATCGGCTCGGCGAGATCACCCGTGGGGTTCGGAGCGGCGAAGGTCTGCTGCTCCTGCCACCGACGCTGCCACTTCTGTTCGATCTTTTCGGCAAGAGCCGCGTCGTATCGAAAAGAGGCGGGCTTGGGCGACGTAGACGTCATCGGGGTCCTTCCAGGTGAACAGGGTGGGTCGCGGCCAATTCTATGCACAGGCGCAAGCGAACGCTCAGCGTGTCCGAAAGGTGCACAGGCGCGAGATCACCAATACGATGGCAGTAACAATTCGAAGGAGATTGCATGACGCTGATGATGCCGATGTCGTCGACGCCGCTCGAGTTCGAGCTTGACACCGTGTCGACCATCCCCGACGCCCTGATCGCACGAGTGGAAATCGACCCCCACGCGCATCTGCTCAGCCGTCTTGAGAGCGGCCGCGAAGAAGAAGTGAGCGCCCGCGAATTCCTGTCCGACATCCTGGCGCGCGCAAAAGGACTCATGAAGCGCGGAGTCGGCCCCGGCGTGCGCGTGGGCATCTTCGGGCCCACCAGCTACGACTGGACCGTCATGGACTTCGCCATCAGCTTCGCCGGCGGCATTTCGGTCCCTTTCTACGACACGTCAAGCCGTGACCAGGTCGCATGGATCCTCGAAGACGCCGGCGTCACGATCGCCGCTGCACAAGACGAGGAATACGCCCAGCGCCTGCGCGAAGCCGCAGCCGGTGACATCGAGGTCGTCGTCTGGGACAACGGCTGCCCCGAGCTCGTCGCCGAAGGCCGTTCGGTCAGCGACGACGAACTCACACAGCACCGCTCCGCAGTCCAGCAGGCTGATGTCGCCACGATCATCTACACCTCCGGCACCACCGGCAAATCGCGCGGCTGCGAACTCACCCACGCCAACTTCGTACAGACGGTGCAGGCGGCCCGCGCCCACGTTCCGGAAGTCTTCTACACCGGAGCCCGCTGCCTGCTGTTCTTGCCCACAGCACACGTTTTCGCCCGCTTCATCCAGACGGCGTGCATCATCCAGGGCGTCGTACTGGCTCACGAAGCCGATCTGACCAAACTCACCGAATCGCTCGGCCTGTTCCGCCCCACCTTCATCCTGGGCGTGCCCCGCGTCTTCGAAAAGGTGTTCAACGCCGCCCTGCAGAACGCTGAGTCCTCCGGCAAGGGAAAGATCTTCAGCGCTGCCGAAAACGTCGCCGTCGCCTTCTCGGAGGCCAAGTCCAAAGGCAAGGTGCCACTGGGCCTGAAACTGCAGCACGCAGTGTTCGACAAGCTTGTCTACAGCAAGCTGCGCAACATCCTCGGCGGCCAGGCGGCACACGCCGTGTCTGGCGGGGGCCCGCTGGGCTCTCGCCTGGGTCACTTCTTCGCCGGCGTCGGCATCGATGTCCTAGAAGGCTACGGTCTGACGGAGACCACGGCGCCCATCAGCGTCAACACCCCGGGGCGCAGCCGTATCGGCACGGTCGGCACTCCCCTGCCGGGCTGTTCTGTCGCGCTGGCACCCGACGGTGAAATGCTCGCCAAGGGCGTGTGCGTGTTCAAGGACTACCTGCACAACGACGAAGCCACCAAGAACAGCTTCGTCGACGGCTGGTTCCGCACCGGGGACATGGGATCGATTGACGAAGACGGATTCATCACCATCACCGGCCGCAAAAAGGAGCTCATCGTCACCGCCGGCGGCAAGAACGTCGCACCGGCGCCCTTGGAAGACATCATCAGGCGCCACCCTGTGGTCGGCCAGCCGGTCGTCATCGGCGAGGGACAGAAGTTCGTTTCCGCGCTCATCTTCCTCGATTCGGAAATGCTTCCCGGTTGGCTCGAAAGCAAGGGCCTGCCGGAAATGAGCCTTGAGGAAGCAGCCAAGCACGAACGGGTGCAGCACGCTGTTCAAAAGGTTATCGACCGGGCAAATAAGACGGTGTCCCGCGCGGAGTCGATTCGCTCCTTCCGTATTCTGCCGGTCGAACTGACTGTCGAGAACGGCTACCTGTCGGCCAAGCAGTCGGTCAAGCGCCACCTGGTCACGCGCGACTTCGCTGAGGCCATCGACGACATCTACGCACAGCACAAACCAGCCGAATGATCATCTGAGATCACGCGGCAAGACGCACGCTTCTGATCCATGAACAGACGCTCCATGAACCCTGTGAATTCTCTTAAGATGGAACTATGAACGCTCAGAACAAAGACCCGCGCAAGCCCTCCGCCACTCCCGTGCAGAAACCGGAAGGCGCCACCGCGAAGCCGGCCGCCAAGAAGCCCGCAGCAGCCGCTGACAAGCCCGACACCTCGGCCCCTGCGGCTGACAAGTCGCAGTCGACCGAAACGGCACAGGCCGCAAAGTCTGACGCTGATGCCAAGTTCGAACTCACACCCCAGGGTGTGCCGGACTTCGCCAACGAAATCGACTCGATTCGCTCGCTGCGCAACAGCCTGGAAAAGCGCAAGGGGCCGAAGTCGGACGCGTGGAAGATCAACTACCCGTACGACGAAAAGCTCGGCCGCAAGGAATACGAGCGGACCAAGCGCGCACTGCAGATCGAACTGCTGAAGCTGCAGACCTGGATCAAGGAAAGCGGCCAGAAGCTCGTCATCATCTTCGAAGGCCGCGACGCAGCCGGCAAGGGCGGAACCATCAAGCGGTTCATGGAGCACCTCAACCCGCGCGGTGCCCGCGTCGTCGCCTTGGAAAAGCCGACTGAGCGCGAACAGACCCAGTGGTACTTCCAGCGCTACGTCTACCACCTGCCGGCAGCCGGCGAAATGGTGCTGTTCGACCGCTCCTGGTACAACCGTGCCGGCGTTGAGCGCGTCATGGGCTACTGCACGCCGGAAGAGTACCTCGAGTTCACCCGCTCGGCCCCGCAGTTTGAGAACATGCTCGTCAACTCCGGAATCCACCTGGTCAAGTTCTGGTTCTCCGTCGGCCGTGAAGAACAGCTGCACCGCTTCGCATCGCGCAGCAACGACCCGGTTCGCCAGTGGAAGCTCTCCCCGACTGACCTCGCCAGCCTCGACAAGTGGGACTCCTACACCGAGGCCAAGGAGGCCATGTTCTTCTACACCGACACCGCCGCAGCACCGTGGACGGTTGTGAAGTCCAACGACAAGAAGCGCGCCCGCCTCGAGGCTATTCGCCACGTTCTCAACCAGTTTGACTACCCTGGCAAGGACGAAGAGATCGCAACCGCACCCGACCCACTCATCCTCGGGTCCCGCTTCGACATCTACGATTCGGGTGAAACTCCCGGCGTGCGGTTCGACACCCTCGAAATCTGATTAGGAACCTATGACTCAGCTTCTGACGGACAAGAAAAGCGAAGACGAATATTCGGTCCCGCTGACGGCCCGTCCGGCCATCGCCCACCTCATTCGGGCGATGAGCCGTTTCGGAGCCCGTTTGGGCAACCAGTTCGGCGCTGCGATCACGTACTTCCTCGTGCTCGCCATGATCCCGATCCTCATGTTCGCCTTCTCCGCACTCGGGTTCTTCCTCGATGTTGTCCGTCCAGAACTGGTCGACACCGTCAACGACTACATCGAAAGCTCGCTGGGCTCCAGTGATGAAATGGCCGCGATGCTGACGAACTTCATCTCCAACTGGAAGGCCGTCGGCATCGTCGGTATCCTCTCGGCGCTGTACACCGCCCAGGGATTCATCGGCAACCTCAAAGACGCGATCCGCTCGCAGCTGGCTGCCGACATGGACGAGATTCCCAAGCAGTCGTTCCCCGTTCGCGTCATCACGAACATCGGAACGCTCATCGGGATTCTCATCCTCACGGGACTGACGATCGCCGGCACCGTGATCGGCACCGGCCTGCAGTCGTTCATCGCTGAGCTGTTCCAGCTTCCCGGCTGGGCGGCACCGGTGCTCAACATCGTCACGATCGTGTTGACCCTGGCACTGGGCTGGGTGCTGTTCATGTTCATCTTCTGGTCGATCCCGGCTAAGCCTCTGCCGAAGAACACGCTCATGCTCGGCTCCCTGTTCGGTGCAATCGCCCTGACGCTTCTGCTGAACCTGGCTACCGTGCTCATCTCGATGTTCTCCGGTTCGCCCACCGCGGCACTGTTCGGACCGGTCATCGCAATCATGCTGTCGATGAACCTGTTTGCCCGCATCATCCTGGTGGTCGCAGCCTGGATGGGAACCACCGCTGAAGCTCCCGTCTTCGGCCGCGTCAGCGAAGACCCGCAGGCAGTTGCTGAACGTGAAAACGTCGAACCGCCGTCGGCAGCCGCCCACCTGGGTGCTCTGGTCGTCGGAACCGGCATCGTCGCAGCAACCATTCTGGGACTCAAACGCTACGAAGAGAAGCACTGATCAACACATACGGATCCAGGGCGGAGGAAGGCTTCTTCCTCCGTCCTGCCCTTTCCCTCGCCCCGGATCTTCTTGGCCGAGTTCTCATCAACACGAGTACCGACGGAACCGTTGCACTGCGCATCACCGAGGTCGAAGCCTACGTCGGCAGCGCCGACCCCGGTTCTCACGCTTTTCGCGGCAGAACACAGCGCAATGCGACCATGTTCCGCTCCGGTGGGCACCTGTACTGCTATTTCATCTACGGAATGCACTTCTCGATCAACATCGTGGCCGACCGTGCGGGATGCGGCACAGGGGTGCTCATCCGCTCCGGCGAAATCCTCGAAGGCACAGACCTCGCCGGGCAGCGCCGCATGGCGCGCAGAACCACACCCGTCGCCCACCGGCTCCTGGCCTCCGGCCCCGGCAACCTCGCACAGGCACTCGGAGCAGACCGCAGCGACGACGGAGCGGACCTGCTCAGCCCCGGCCCGTGGCACCTGCACATGGGAATCGACCAACCCGACCGGCACCTCGTAAGACACGGCCCCCGCGTGGGAGTCGGCGGCGAAGGAGGCGACCCGGAGGTGTTCCCGTGGCGCTTCTGGCTTGAGGACGAACCGACGGTTTCACAATTCCGCCCCGGACGCGACATCCGCCCTGCGAGCCGCTGGGCGATAGGACCGCATCCCCAGTAGAATGGGGGCGATCATCAGCCAAAGGAAGGAACCCCCAGGGTGAGTGAGCTTACCGAGAAGCGCCTGAGCGAATGGAACGCAAAAGCAGAAGCAGCTGAGCAGCTTCTTCCCGCTGTCGGCCGCCTCTACCGGAACAACCGCGTACAGCTGACCATCTTCGGTCGCACACTGCAGAACAAGTCGGTCAACGGCATCATCAAAGCCGCCCGCTACGCGCGCCACCACAACAACGGAGTCGAACTCGACCTCAGCACCGCAGCTGAAATCGCCGGCGTCCTCGAAACCCTCGAACTGGGTGAAAGCACCATCGACCTGGGCCGCCTGACCGCAGGCTTCCAGGGTGGCGACCTCGAAGAATACCTCCGCAGCGAACTCGCCGACGCCGTCGGCAAGGCAGGCAAGTCACCCGCACCGCGTGATGTCGTGCTCTACGGCTTCGGCCGCATCGGCCGTCTGCTGGCCCGCATCCTCGTCCAGCAGGCCGGCGGCAACGGCCTGAACCTGCGCGCCATCGTGGTCCGCAAGGGATCCGATGACGACATCATCAAGCGCGCCTCGCTGCTGCGCCGCGACTCGATTCACGGCAAGTTCGACGGCAACATCGTCGTCGACGAAGAGAACAGCACCATCCAGGCAAACGGCGTTCTCATCAACGTCATCTACTCGTCTGACCCCGCCAGCGTCGACTACACGGAATACGGCATCAACGATGCCATCGTCGTCGACAACACCGGCGTGTGGCGCGACGAGGCCGGCCTGGGCCAGCACCTGAAGTCGAAGGGTGTCAGCAAGGTCATCCTCACTGCTCCCGGCAAGGGCGACATCAAGAACATCGTCTACGGTGTCAACACCGCAGACATCGAAGAGGGCGACACCATCCTGTCGGCAGCATCGTGCACCACGAACGCCATCACGCCCACGCTCAAGGTCATCAACGACCGCTTCGGCATCCGCAACGGCCACGTCGAAACCGTGCACGCGTTCACCAACGACCAGAACCTCATCGACAACTTCCACAAGGGAGCACGTCGCGGCCGCGCAGCCGGTCTGAACATGGTTCTGACCGAAACCGGTGCCGCAAAGGCCGTGTCCAAGGCCCTGCCGGAACTCGAGGGCAAGCTGTCCGGCAACGCCATCCGCGTTCCCACCCCGGACGTTTCGATGGCCATCCTCAACCTCAACCTGGACAAGGCCACCACCAAGGACGAACTCAACACCCACCTGCGCGATGTTTCACTGGATTCGCCGCTGCGCAACCAGATCGACTACATCGCAAGCCCCGAGGTCGTCTCGACTGACTTCGTCGGCTCGCACCGCGCCGGCATCGTCGACGGCCTGGCCACGATCGTCGACGGCGACCGCGCCGTCGTCTACATCTGGTACGACAACGAGTACGGCTATTCGTGGCAGGTTGTTCGCTGCCTCGCCGTCATGGCCGGAGTTCAGGCACCCTCGCTGCCCGGCAACGACTGATCATGTACCTGCTCGCCCTCGATGAGGGGACGACGAGCACCCGTGCGGTCATCTTCGCTGAAGATGGCCGCACGGTCGCTTCTGCGTCCACCGAATTCACGCAAAGCTTCCCGCAGCCCGGCTGGGTTGAACACGACGCCCAGGAGATCTGGCTGACCTCCAGTCAGGTGATCGGCGCAGCTTTGGGCCGTGCGCGTCTGACAAAAGACGATATCCGCGCTGTGGGCATCACCAATCAGCGTGAAACCACGGTCGTGTGGGACCGGCAGACGGGTGTTCCCGTTGGCCCCGCGATTGTCTGGCAGGACGGCCGCGGCACCGACATCGCCGAAGAACTCATTGAACACACCGATGAAATCCGCGCCATCACGGGCCTGCCCGTCAACACGTATTTTTCGGCCGTCAAGCTCATGTGGATGCTGCGCGAGCACGACGGCCTGCGGGGCCGTGCCGAAGCTGGGGAACTGGCCTTCGGCACGATTGATTCGTGGCTCATCTGGAATCTGACCGGCGGGGTGCACGCAACGGACGTCACAAATGCTTCGCGCACCATGCTCATGGATCTGCGCACAGGCCAGTGGTCAGACAGGATGCTTGAGCTCACGGGAATTCCCCGGGCTATGCTTCCGGAGATCAAACCGTCGGTCGGCTTCTTCGGCGAGGTCTCTGAGGGCCAGCTGCTGCGCGGCACGCCGATCACCGGTGTTCTGGGCGACCAGCAGGCCGCCGCTTTCGGCCAGTGCTGCTATCAGCCCGGCGACACCAAGAACACCTACGGCACCGGTGGTTTTCTGCTGACCAACACCGGTACCGACATCCCGAGCTCGGACAGCGGACTCGTATCCACAGTCGCCTACGGACGCGAAGGCAGTGAGCTGACCTACGCGCTGGAAGGCTCCATTGCGGTGGCGGGTTCGCTCATTCAGTGGCTGCGTGACAATTTGGGCCTGGTGCGCTCCTCAGATGAAATCGAGCCGTTGGCCCGCTCTGTCAGCGACAACGGCGACGTCTACCTGGTGCCGGCTTTCTCCGGTCTCCTGGCTCCCCACTGGCGGCCGGATGCACGCGGTGTTCTTGTGGGGCTGACCCGCTTTGCCGGCCGCGGCCACATTGCCCGCGCCGCTTTGGAGTCAACCGCCTACCAGACAGCGGAAGTTCTCGATGCCATGCGCGCTGATTCCGGCTATGACATCAGCGAAATCCGGGCTGATGGCGGTATGAGCCTGAACAATCTGCTCATGCAGTTCCAAGCGGACCTCCTGGGCACCCCCGTCATCCGGTCCTCCACCTCGGAATCGACCGCCTTGGGAGCTGCGTTCGCAGCGGGACTCGGCTGTGGTCTCTACTCGGATCTTGCCGAACTCACTCAGCTGTGGTCAGCTGACCGGACATTCGAACCGGAACGCGATCGGGACTGGGCACAGGCCCGGATGACCCGCTGGTCTCAGGCAGTCGAGCGCTCCCTCGGCTGGGTCTGATCTTTCGGCTGGGTGCGCGCTGATCTTCGGTCAGCGCGCTCCCGCTGACGAGGCGGAGCTCACCTCGGAGCTGTCTTCGAGGGTTGTGCGTGTACTTCCCTGTTTGCCCACCGTTGTGGCCAGCGGAATCTCCTTGATGAACAGCAGGATGGCCGCGGCGATGGCCAGCAGCGGAACAACCCACAGGAAGATCGGCACTAAAGCATCGTTGTAGGACGCAATGACCGCATCGTGGATGGGTGCGGGAAGTTCAGCCGCTTTCGCTGGAGTCAGCTGAGCCGAAGCGTCTGCCGCACCCTTAGCCTTGGCGGGAAGGGAATCGGCGAGGTTCGTCATGAGCCTGGCGGTGAAGACTGATCCGATGACCGACATGCCCAGTGTCGCGCCGATCTGACGGAAAAAGTTATTCGACGCTGTTGCAGTGCCGACCATGCTCACGGGGAAGGAATTCTGCACGATCAGCACCAGCAGCTGCATCGACAGGCCAATGCCCAGGCCCAGCAGTGCCAGCAGCGCAATCGGAATGACGGCGGAGTCGTCAGGATGCATGCGCGACATGAAGAAAAGCGCCAGCCCGATGATGACAGTCCCGATGATCGGGTAGATCTTGTAGCGCCCCCAGCGGGACACGACGAAGCCGATTCCGGTGGACACAATGAGCATGCAACCCATCATCGGCGTCATCATGAGCCCTGCGCGGGCGGCCTCGACACCGTGCACCATCTGCAGGTAGGTCGGCATGTACGACAGAACGCCGAACATTGCCACGCCGATGAATACACCGGCGATTGTGCTCAGCGTGAAGTTGCGGTCCGCAAACAGCGACATGGGCACAATCGGTTCGGTCACCTTGAGTTCGACGAATACGAAGGTCACCGCTGAAACCAGCGATGCGGCTCCCAGGCCGATGATGACCGGATCGGTCCACTCGTACTGGTGGCCGCCCCACGCCGACATCAGCACGAGGCAGGTGGTGAACACGGCAATGAGCATCATGCCGGCCCCATCGATGCGGGGACGTTCGTCTGCTTTCTGGTGCGGCAGCTTGAGCAGGAAAGCGGCCGTCAGAATCGCGAGCGCTCCCAGCGGCAGGTTGATGGCAAAAGCCCACCGCCAGCCCGGCCCTTCCGTGATCCAGCCACCCAGCAACGGCCCGGCAACCGAGGACACAGCAAAGGCCGAACCCATGATGCCCATGTACTTGCCGCGGCTGCGCGCAGGCACGATGGTTGCGATAATCGCCTGGGAGAGCGTCATGAGCCCTCCCCCGCCAAGGCCCTGAAAAACGCGTCCGGTGATGAGCATTGCCATTGAATCTGCGAACAGAGCGATGACGGAGCCCAGTATGAAGATCGAAATGGCCACGAGGAACAGGGGTTTGCGGCCGAAGAGGTCGCCGATCTTCCCGTAGGCGGGCATCGTTGCGGTCGATGCGAGCATGAAGGCGGTTGAGACCCACAGCATGCTGTCCCAGCCGTCGAGTTCACCGACAATTGTCGGCAGCGCTGTCGCCAGCACCGTCTGGTTCAGCGAGAACATGAACATCGACACGAGCAGTCCGACGAACACCCACAGAACAGCGCCCCGCGACATGGGCTCAGCGGGGTTCGCGTCGGCACCGGCGACGGTCATGTCGTCTGTCATTTCATCCTTTCCAAAAGCTGTCTGCACAGGTCCACCGTGTCGGCGAAAGTCCGGTCGAATTCCTCCTGGCCTTCTCCGCTGAGCTGGTAGGCCAGAGCCAGGGGTACAGAGCACACGCGGATGATCATGCGGCCTACAACCGTGCGATCACCGTCGGGCAGCTGCACGCCGAGGCTTTCAACGCGATCCGCGATCTGTTCTGCCAAGTGCTTTTCGATGCCGCGGGCAATCTCGACGTTGCGCCGCACCAACATCGGGTAGCGGCGCAGAATCGCCTTGCGCTTGTCTTTGTCGACGTCATCACCGCCAATGCGGCTGTATACCGACCGCATGACCGCTGATACGTCTTCCAGCGGGCTGCCCGCCAGTGGACAGTCTGCGACGTATTCAGCCAGCCGCTGCGGGTTGAGGGTCTGATCGCTCAGCCCGATGATGGCGTCTTCTTTTGTGTCGTAGTAGTTGAAGAACGTGCGCGGTGACACGCCTGCGGCTTCGGCGATCTGCGCGGTCGTCACCGTTTCCAAGGACCCCGCGTAGACGAGTTCGACTGCCGCTGCATGCAGCGCTGATCGGGTGGCGTTCTGTTTGCGTACGCGCAGCGAATCCTGTTCAGTCACACAGACAATTATGCACTCACTGCAAAGTTACATCAACTGCAACTTTTTGGATATTGCTCACGAGGCGAGTTGATGGGGATGCGCTCAGCACCTCTCCTTGGGCACCAGGATGCTCACATAGCACTCCCGTATTCTTGGGGACATGGCTCAAGAGTCCTCCATTCCCCACATTCTTTCGATGCTGCGCATCATCCTGCATTTGAGCTTCGCGGCGCTGCTGGGCGTCGGCATCCTGCGGACGTTCATCGAACAGACCCAGCTTGCGCCGATCATCTGCATTCTTCTGACAGCAGCGTTCACCGCCTGCCTGTACTTTGTGGGGACTCTCAGCGAAATCCGCTTCGCCAAAGGGCAGTCATCCTTTGACCCGCGGTCTTTGACCACCTGGTGGCTGGCTTCCATCCTCGTCCTGTGGGCCGGGCTGGCGATGTCGGGCGAAAGCTTTGTATGGGTGTCCTTTCCGCTGTTCTTCCTCGTCCTCTACGCGTGGCCTCCAATCGGCGCGGCAGCAGCCATTGTGGGGATGCTCGTCGTCATCGCCGGCAGCAGCGTTCTGCACTCCGCATTCGCCCCCGGAGTCATCATCGGACCGCTCGTCGGCGCGATCGTCGCCGTCACCATTTCGGCGGTGTACGCAAAGCTTGTCGACGAAGCCGTGCGCACGCGGGCGGCATTTGATGAGCTGCGCGCCGCGCAGGCGAAGCTCGCCCTGTCTCAGCAGCAGGAGGGCCGCCTGGCTGAGCGGCAGAAAGTTGCCGCAGAGTTCCACGACACAATTGCTCAGAGCCTACTGTCGATTGTGCTCATCTCCCGCGCCGGGCAGAACCGCAACGACGTGCAGGAACTGCAGGGCGACCTGTCGACAATCGAAAACACAGCCTCGCACAGCCTCACAACAGTCCGCGGTTTCCTCGCGGGTGAAGAACTGGGCGGGGGCTCCGCCGAAGCAGAACTCGCGGAAGCCTGCTCCACCGTCGAGGCCGCCGCTGCGGCCATCGGCACTCCCCTGCGCGCCGAGTTTTCCTCCGAGGGCGCAAAAATCGGCCTGGCTCCATCGCTTGAGTATTTCTTTTCGCGTGCCGGGCAGTCACTTCTGTCGAATGCTCTTCTGCACTCCGAAGCCGACTACGTATCCGTGAGCCTGCACTACTGGGGATCGGCTGTCAGCCTCGATGTCGTTGACAACGGCAAGGGATTCGCCGGCAGCCACTACGGCTACGGACTGAATTCGCTCAATGAGCGCACAGACGAACTCGGCGGTTCCATGACTGTTCGCTCATCGCCCGGTGAGGGCACCGAAGTGAGCGTCTTCGTCCCGATCACAGGAGATTCTCTCGCCCGCCCGGCAGCCACCTCGGCTCCCCGGAATGCCCAGACCGTCCGGCAGGAGGGAACATCGTGATTCGCGTTCTTCTGGTTGATGACCACCCTGTTGTGCGCGCCGGGCTGGCTGCCGTCATTTCCAGCGCTGACGACATTGACGTTGTCGACGTCGCCGAATCCGGCACAGATGCTCTGGCCCGCCTGCGCACTGTCGATGTGGACCTGGTCGTCTCTGATCTGCAGATGCCTGACGGTGACGGCATCGAGCTCATAAAAGCCCTGCCCGCCGGCCCTCCCGTGCTCATTCTCACGACTTTCGACACCCAGTCGCTGGTGTACCGGGCGGTTGATGCGGGTGCGGCGGGCTATCTGCTCAAGGACTCCCCCGCACAGACCCTTCTGGATGGCATCCGGCGGGCCGCCGCGGGGCAGCCGGTCATGTCCGATGCCGCGGCAACAGCGCTCATGCAGCGCACCCGCATGTCCCACAGTGAACTGTCCGAACGCGAAACCGAGATCGTCCGCCTGCTGGCAGCCGGGCGCACCAACAGCGATATCGCCGGTGAGCTGTTCATTTCACTGGCAACCGTAAAAACCCACGTAAGCCGCATTTTCGACAAGCTCGACGTCGACAACCGGACTGCTGCCGCGAAAAGAGCCCGGGAGTTGGGCCTCATCAGCTGAGGCTGTACATCACATGTGCTGGCGCAGCCTTGCCCGCTGACGTTCGAGCACCTGCAGCTGTTCCAGCAGCTTGGCCGAGGTTTCGACATCGCTCGGATCGGTGCGCAGCAGCTGCGAGTGCAGAAGCCCGGCAATGCGCACAATGTCCTTGTCGAAAAGCCGCGCAACAATCGAGCGGCAGTAGCGCTCCACCTCGTCTTCCTTCTGTGCCGGAAGAGCTCGCACCACGAGTTCCGCCACGATCTGCTTTGCCCGTTCATCAGCGTTTTCGATCACGCGCTCGGGCCAGTTCTGCGGATTCTGCACTGCCCAGGCCATACCGCCGGCGGCCTGCATGGCCTGGAAGACGGCGCGGCTGCCCGGATCGTTGAACGCTTCGGGCTTGAGCCGGTCAAACAGCCTGACGTTGATGAAGTCCGGTTTCTGCAGCGCCACCTGCAGTGCGCCGCGCTCAATGCGGAAACCGGTCGAGTCCTGTTCGGTCCCGCCGATTTCCCGCTGATAGGACTCGACATCACTGGCAATCCGGGCGCCTGGATCCTCCGCGTAGCCGCGCTGCTGACTGGAGTAGCTGCCCGCCTGCTGGCCTCCCCCGCGAGGCGCCTGCTGCTGCCAGCCGCGGTTCTGCTGATCGCGTCCCGGCTGGGCGGAAGGTCGGTTCGCCGCGGCGGCACGCTGCACGGCGTCGCGGATTTCGTCGAAGGTCATACCCAGCCGGCCCGAGAGCCAGCGCTCATAGCCCGGCCGCATACCACGGTCGCGAATAGCAGCGACAATCGGTGCGGCTTCGCGCAGAGCTTTCACGCGCCCCTCAACAGTGTCGAGGTCGTAGTCGGCGATTGCCTTCGAAAGTGCGAATTCAAAAAGCGGTCGGCGGGACTCAATGAGGTCGCGCAGCGCGCCGTCGCCCTTCTGTAGACGGATGTCCGCAGGATCGAGTCCGGAGCGCTCGACCGCAACAAAAGTGTCTGCAGTGAATTCGCTGTCTTCGCGAAACGCGCGCAGAGCTGCCTGTTGGCCCGCCTCGTCGCCGTCGAAGGTGAAGATGACCTCACCCGTTTTCGATGCAGCATCCCCCATGAGGCGGCGGATGATCTTGGTGTGCTCAGCTCCGAACGCCGTACCGCAGGTTGCAACCGCGCAGTCAATGCCGGCCAGGTGAGCGGCCATAACATCCGTGTACCCCTCAACGACGACCGCCCGGCCGTCCTTGGCGATCGCCCTTTTCGCCCGGTCCAGCCCGTAGAGCACTTGGTTTTTGCGGTAGAGCGGAGTTTCGGGGGTGTTGAGGTACTTGGGACCTTCGTCATCGTCGTACAGTTTGCGCGCCCCAAAGCCAATCACACGTCCCGTCACATCCCGGATCGGCCAGATCAGGCGACCTCGGAAGCGGTCGTAGACTCCGCCTCGGCGGCCTTCCGCGGCCAGCCCTCCCGCGGTCAGCTCTTTGTCGAGGAAACCGCGTGAGCGCAGGTGCTTGCTGAGATTGTCCCAACCGCGCGGCGCATAGCCCACGCCAAAGGACGTGAGTGCGCCTTCGTCGAAGCCGCGCTCAGCCATGTAGCGGCGGGCTTTTTCAGCTTCGGGTGAGCGGATGTTCGCCCGGAAGAAGTCCTGAGCCTCTTTGTGCGCCTCAAACAGCCGGGCCCGCTGACCGGCCTCGCGTCTGTCCGGTCCGCTGCCCTTTTCGTAGCGCAGCTGCATGCCGGCGCGCTCAGCCAGCCGTTCGACGGCTTCTGTGAATGTGCAGCCGTCCATCTTCTGCAGGAACGTGTAGGCGTCGCCGCTTTCGCCGCAGCCGAAGCAGTGGTAGTACCCCGAGCTCGGCCTGACGTGGAAGGACGGGGTCTTTTCGTCGTGGAAGGGACACAGGCCCTTCATCGAATCGACTCCCGCACTGCGCAGGGTGACGTACTCACCGACAACATCGTCGATCCGTACGCGCGAGCGCACCTCGTCGATGTCCTCGCGCACTATCAGCCCTGCCATTGCGTCCTCCCCCTTAAGAATCCTGTCCCCGGCGCCCGCCTACACGCTCACCTAACCGGGCAGCGTACCTGCGCAGCAGACCTGAACGGCGGCTTACAGAAGGCTGCCGGTGTCCTCCTGCATTGCATGGTAGAACGCCCACGCTGAGTGGTCGGTCAGGCTAGCCACTTGGTCGATGACGGCGCGGACTTTCCCGTCATCGCTGTCGGAATCCCGGTAGTCCATCCAGAACATGGTGTCCATGGCTTCGGGTTTTTCGCTGAAGTATTCGCACAGCGCACTCAGCACTCGGCCTTGGATGCGCTGGGTCTGCATGCGCTCTTCGGCAACCATGACTGTGACGGTTGCCAGACCTTTGAGCACCGCGATTTCGTGTTCGGTCGTCTGCGGCACGACGAGGTTGCCCTGATAGCGGCCCAGCGGCTCCCAGCCGTAGCCTTCGCGGGTTGCCGCTTCTGCCGCACCGACGAACCGGCCGATGAGCTGGCTTGTCAGGTGCTTCATGGCAGCCTGCGCACGGCGGGACCCGTCAAAGCGCTCCCTAGGCCAGTAGGCGGTGGAGCGCAGGCGGTCGAGCGCATCGATGATGTCTTCGTCGCGCGCCCCCGGCAGATACCAGGACCGCGTGATGTCGATCAGGCCGGCCATGGCGTGATCGTTTTCGTAGGCTTCGAACACCAGGTGGCCGGAGTTCACTGCGTCTTCGACGTCGTGGACGGAGTACGCGATGTCATCGGCGAGATCCATCAGTTGGGCCTCAATGCAGCGCTGTGTTCCCGTTCTGCCGTCGCGGATGAATTCGAAGACCGTGCTGTCATCTTCGTAGGCTCCGAACTTCCGCACGGGGGCACCCGCTTTGTCCGGTGTGGGCGCGTTCTCCCGCGACCACGGGTATTTGATGCAGGCGTCAAGGGTTGCGCGCGTCAGGTTGAGTCCCGCCGGTCCGCCCTGGTCGGTGAAGACCTTCGGCTCTAGGCGAGTGAGGATCCGCAGTGTCTGCGCGTTGCCCTCGAAGCCGCCTATGTCCTTTGCGAAGTCATCGAGGATCGTTTCGCCGTTGTGCCCAAACGGCGGGTGGCCGAGGTCGTGGGCCAGTGACGCTGTTTCGACGATGTCGGGGTCGCACCCGAGGTACCGGGCCAGTTCGCGGCCCACCTGCCCCACCTCGAGGGAGTGGGTCAGTCGGTTGCGCACAAAGTCATCAGTTCCAGGTGAGACGACCTGGGTTTTTGCGGACAGCCGGCGCAGTGCCGACGAATGCAGGAGCCGTCCGCGGTCGCGCTGAAAGGCCGAACGGCGCGGGTTCTTTCGGGGTTCGACAACCCACCGTTCGCGCGAGTGGTCGTCGTATTCGGCAACACCGCCGGTCAGTGACACATCAGCCTCCGGAAATGTCGAGTTCAGCTTCGGAAATGTCCGCGTGGGCTTCGTGGTCGAAGATCCGGTCGTCCAGCCAGCCGTCGGGCAGGTGGGGGCGGCGAGCGCGTCCGGTGCGTCCGCGCACACCTTCTGCAGCAGCCCCCGGGTAGGGCGCGGAATGGTCGAGTTCGTTAAGGAAGCTGCGCAGCTCTTCGAGGCTGGACACCATGGCCAGGCGGGTGCGCAGGGTTCCGCCAACCGGGTACCCCTTGAAGTACCAGGCCATGTGTTTGCGCAGATCGCGTACGCCGAAGAATTCGTCGTCATAGTAGTCGCGCAGGTATTCGCCGTGGCGGTACACGATGTCGGCGACTTCCCCCAGGGTGGGGCGGTGACGTTCATCGGAGCCGTTCAGGGCGTTCTGCAGGTCGCCGAACAGCCACGGCCGTCCCTGGCAGCCGCGTCCGATGACGACGCCGTCGCAGCCGGTTGTGGCCATCATGGCCTGGGCGTCTTCAGCGGCGAAGATGTCTCCGTTGCCGAGCACCGGCACGCGGTCGCCGACGAAGTCTTTGAGCCTAGCGATGGCGTCCCAGTCGGCTTTTCCTGAGTAGAGATCGGCGGTGGTGCGTCCGTGCAGCGTCATGGCTGCCACGCCCGCGTCAATGCCGATGCGCGCCGCGTCGAGGTATGTCAGGTGGTCGGCGTCAACGCCTTTGCGCAGTTTGATGGTCAGCGGGATGTCGCCCTTGTCGGCTTCGCGCACGGTGGTGTGGACGATGTCGCTGAACAGGTCGAGCTTCCACGGCAGGGCGGATCCGCCGCCCTTGCGGGTGACCTTCGGGACGGGGCAGCCGAAGTTGAGGTCGATGTGGTCCGCCCTGTCTTCTTCGACGAGCATCCTTACGGCCGCACCCATGGTTTCGGGATCGACCCCGTACAGCTGGACTGAGCGCGGGGTTTCCCAATCTTCGTGCTGGATGATCCGCATGCTCTTGTCGTTGCGTTCGATGAGGGCGCGGCTGGTGACCATTTCGGTCACGTACAGCCCGGCACCGTATTCGCGGCACAGCCTGCGGAACGCGGTGTTGGTGATGCCGGCCATCGGGGCGAGCACCACCGGGGAGTCCAGTTCGATGTCGCCGATTCGCAGCTTCGTCTTCTCAGTCACAGTCACGGGCACATTATCCCAGGCGGGGCAAATCCACGGCACCTCCGGTGTGTGCCGGAGGGGGCGAAACATGACTGAGTCGTGCGCTTTCTCTGTTCAGCAGACTTCGGGAGGACTAGTGTGACGCTATGTCCCTCTTCCTCATGGCCCTTCCCGTTCTCACCGCGGTCGGCATTCTTCTGCTGGGACGAGGCGCTGTCACCGCTGCCCTGGCTTCTGCTGCTGTCGCTGTCGTCATCGGGGTGGCCACGGGCGGGCTGTCGTGGCACCACCTGGGCGAGGCCGGCGAGTATGGCCTGCTGACTCTTCAGGTGCTGCTCATTCTGCTGTTCGGCATGTTGTTGGCCGCACTGCTGGAGCGTTCGGGGGCCATGGCGGAGCTTTCCCGCTTCCTTTCTGAGTCTGTGCCTACCCCAACACTGGGGGCGGCAGCCGTTGTGTTCGGTGTCGTGCCCTTTGCCGAGTCAGTCACCGGCTACGGGGTCGGCGTGACAGTAGGCGTGCCGATTCTGCGTGCTTTGGGCTTTGCCCCGGCAAAAGCGGTGGTCTTGGGCATGCTGGGTCTCAATGCGGTGGCGTGGGGCGCACTGGGCCCCGGCACGTCAATCGCCGCGCAGCTTTCGGGACAGACTTTTCAGGACGTCGGTGTGTTCTCCGCTCTTTTCAACGGACCGACTCTCCTGCTTGTTGCGGTACTTGTGTGGCTGACAATGCGGTTTGCCGGCGGTGAGCCCGGCCAGTCTTCCGACCACCGTCCCGGGTTTGGCAGCGCGCTCGCCGTGTTAGCTTCAGCCGCGCTCCTGTGGGTTTCGGTGCTGACGGTCAATCTGCTCATCGGCACCGCCGTTGCCGGTGTTCTCGGCGGTCTTGCGGTGTTGCTCGCGCTGTTTGTGTTCTTCCGGATTCGCACCGGCAGGCTTCCGGCAACGCGGGCCACGGCAATTGCGGGTGTGCCCTACGCGGTTCTCACCGGCGGCTTGCTTGTCTCCTACGCCGCCCACGGAGTGTGGGAGAACACGCTGACCGCTGTTCTCATTTGGCCGCCCGTGTGGCTGGCTGCGGCGTGTGCGACCGTTTTCTTCATCTGGCGGGGCCGCGCTCTGCTTCCCGAGGTGCCCGCAGCTGCCCGCCGCTGGGTTCCGGTGGGAGTCTCAACGGCCGGTTTTATGGTTCTCGGCTGGATCATGACTGTCACCGGAATGAGCACCGCACTGGGCCAGGCGGCTTCTGTTCTCGGGGTGTGGCCAGCTCCGGCGCTCAACACTGTTGGGGCCTATCTGGTGGGCAGCACCACCGGTTCGAACGCGATGTTCGCCCAGACAATCGCGGCGATGGCCTCTGGCAGCGGTGCGAATGTGCTTGTGACGATCGCTGCGGCCAATGTGGCCGGTTCTTTGGCAATCATCGCTTCTCCCCCGCGCATTCTGCTGGGCATGCAGATGGCCGGAGCCAATGCCGCCACCGATCAGCGTCCCGTGACCCGAACCCTGAGTGTCGCGGTGAGCGTCAACACGCTCATTCTCACCGCGGTCCTTGCTGTCGCACTCACGTTCGTCGCGGCCTGATCTGCCGCGTGGACCGCTGCCCTTGACCCGTTGGTCGGCCGCGTGTTCGTCACGGACACAAGCGCTAGGATTCACATATGAGCTACACCACAACACTGACCGTTTCACCGCACGGCGTGGGAGATGCACTGCGCACTGCCGCCGAAGCCGACTGGGCTGCCGCAGTTGATCACCGTTTCGTCCGCGAACTGTTTGCCGGGACCGTCGACGAGCCTGTCCTGCGCACCTACGTCGAACAGGACTACACGTTCTTCACCGATTTCGTCGCGCTGCTCGGCGGCTGTGTTGCCACAGCGCCGAAGCCCGAATCCAAAATCCGCTACGCCACCCAGCTCGGAATGCTCGCAGCTGATGAAGACACGTACTTCACACGCGCACTCGAGGCGGTAGGCGGAGAGAATCTGCAGCGCCGCCAGGACGCATGGAAGCAGCCGACGCGGGACTTCAACCGCCTCATGCACGACGCCGCGCAGTCGCAGAACTACGCGCAGATGCTCACCGTTCTGCTCGTCGCCGAATGGCTCTACCTGGACTGGGGCGAGCGCACTGATCTGGGCGAACCGGACTCATGGCTCCACCTGGACTGGATTGACCTGCACCGAGGCGAGGACTTTCGCGCCTGGGCGCAGTTCCTGCTGGACGAACTGGAGGAGGTCTGGCCGGCGGACAAGACTGAACAGGACCGTCTGACGAACCTCTTCTGTGAGTGTGTCGCCGTGGAACGGGCGTTTTTCGACGCAGCCTACTGACCCTCCTTAAAACCACGAGGCGCCGGCCCGGTGACGTACTCACATCACCGGGCCGGCGCCTCGTCAGTTCAGGACTGTCAGCAGCCCAGGCGAGCGGCCAGGTAGGACTCCACCTGGTCGAGCGCCACGCGCTCCTGGCTCATGTCATCGCGGTTGCGGATGGTGACCGCGTTGTCATCGAGCGAATCGAAGTCATAGGTGATGCAGAACGGCGTGCCGATCTCGTCATTGCGGCGGTAGCGGCGACCGATAGCGCCGGCGTCGTCGAATTCGACGTTCCAGCGACGACGCAGCTTGTCAGCCAGTTCGCGTGCCTGCGGGGACAGCTTTTCGTTGCGCGACAGCGGCAGAACAGCAGCCTTGACCGGCGCGAGCCTGGGGTCGAGCTTGAGCACGGTGCGTTTGTCTACCCCGCCCTTGGCGTTGGGAGCTTCGTCTTCGACGTAGGCATCGACGAGGAACGCCATGAGCGCGCGCGTCAGGCCGAAGGACGGTTCGATCACGTACGGCGTGTAGCGCTCACCCGTGGCCTGGTCGAAGTACTGCATCTTCTGGTTGGAGTGCTCCGTGTGACGGCCCAGGTCGTAGTCGGTTCGGTTGGCCACACCCATGAGCTCGCCCCATTCACCGCCGGTGAAGCCGAAACGGTACTCAAGGTCGATCGTGCCGTCGGAGTAGTGTGCGCGTTCGTCTTCCGGAACATCGAACTTGCGCATGTTGTCCGGGTTGATGCCAAGCTCCACAAACCAGTTCCAGCAGTCCTCAACCCAAGACTCGAAGAACTTCTGCGCGTCATCGGGGTGGACGAAGAACTCAATCTCCATCTGCTCGAATTCGCGGGTGCGGAAAATGAAGTTGCCCGGCGTGATCTCGTTGCGGAACGCCTTGCCGATCTGGCCGATGCCGAACGGCGGCTTCTTGCGCGCGGAAGTCACAACATTGGCGAAGTTCACAAAGATGCCCTGCGCGGTTTCGGGGCGCAGGTAGTGCAGGCCCTGGCCGTCATCAACAGCACCCAGGTAGGTCTTGACCAGACCGGAGAACATCTGCGGTTCCGTCCACTTGCCCTCCTGACCCGTTTCCGGGTCGCGAATGTCAGCCAGACCGTTTTCGGGTTCCCTGCCGTGTTTGGCGACATAGGCCTCGATGAGGTGGTCGGCGCGGTAGCGCTTGTTGGTGTGCAGGGACTCCACGAGCGGGTCGACAAAGGTTTCGACGTGGCCGGATGCTTCCCACACCTGACGCGGCAGAATGATCGACGAGTCGAGGCCGACCATGTCAGCCCGACCGCGCACGAAGGCCTGCCACCACTGCTGCTTGATGTTCTCCTTCAGCTCAACGCCGAGCGGACCGTAGTCCCAAGCTGAACGTGACCCCCCGTAGATCTCTCCGGCCTGGAAGACGAAGCCTCGCCGCTTGGCCAGGGTGATGACGGAATCCAGAGTCGATGCCACAGATGCTCCTTGATGCGTTGTGCAGCCGGTTCGCTGCCGGTACGGGGTCGCTGCGATTGCGCAGCCTCCATAAGGTTACCGAACTCACGGTCATTGGCGACGCGGCGGGCACGGGTGTGGCTTAGACTTGAACCTGCACCCAAACCGTGTGCGCCGACAGGCAGCGCAGCATCTTCTGCGCACTCGGCGCTTAATCTCTCTGGGCTTTCCGTGCGTTTATGAGTGCACACCGGCCTAGAACGGGCAGATCGCCAATTCAGTTCTCAGCGATCAAGCGTGCACACGCACAGAAACGAGTCCCATGGACAGCGCAGAAAACCACGCAGAAAACACCTCGGCAGGCACCGCGCAGCAAGACAGCCCGCAGTTCTCCGAATTCGACCTCCACCCCTCCGTTCTCGCCGCGATCTCGGATCTCGGCTTCGAATCCCCCTCGCCCATTCAGGCGCAGACCATCCCGCTGCTGCTGGAAGGCCGTGACGTCATCGGCCTGGCCCAGACGGGAACCGGCAAGACCGCCGCGTTCGCCCTGCCGATGCTGACTCACCTGGCTGATGCCGGACGTGCCGACGACGGCCCGTTCGCGCTCATCCTCACTCCCACCCGGGAACTGGCGATCCAGGTGGCCGAAGCACTCACGAGCTTCGCGGCGAATCTGCCCGACTTCTCGGTTCTGCCGATCTACGGCGGACAGTCCTACTCCCCGCAGCTGGCCGGCCTTAAGCGCGGCGCTCAGGTTGTCGTCGGAACGCCCGGCCGCGTCATCGACCATCTCAAGCGCGGTTCGCTCAAACTGCAGAACCTGCGTCACATGGTGCTCGATGAAGCAGACGAAATGCTCAAGATGGGCTTCCAGGAGGACATCGAAGAGATCTTCGCCGCATCCGGCTCCGCCCGCCAGGTGGCGCTGTTCTCCGCGACCATGCCGTCGTCCATCCACCGGATCACCGGGCAGTACCTGGAAGACCCGGCAGAGGTCCGCATCAAGCAGGCCACCGCAACCGGTGCGAACATCCGCCAGCGCTTCCTGACGGTCATGCACTCCAACAAGCTCGACGCGCTGACCCGCATTCTCGAAGTCGAGGAAGCCGACGGCATCATCATGTTCGTCCGCACCAAGCAGGCAACAGAAGAACTGTCGGAAAAGCTGCGGGCCCGCGGCATGCGTGCCGCCGCCATCAACGGCGACATTCCCCAGCAGGCCCGCGAACGCACAGTCGAGGCGCTGCGCTCCGGTTCGATCGACATTCTGGTCGCCACCGACGTTGCTGCCCGCGGTCTTGACGTCGAGCGGATTTCGCTCGTGGTCAACTACGACATTCCGCTGGACACGGAGTCCTACGTCCACCGCATCGGCCGGACGGGCCGCGCCGGACGCACCGGTGAGGCGATCCTCTTCGTGACCCCGCGCGAACAGCGCATGCTGCGTTCAATTGAAAAGGCCACCCGCCAGAAGGTTGAGCCGCTGACCATGCCGACGGTCGACGAACTCGCAGATTCCCGCACCCAGAAGTTCAAGGAGCAGATCTCCGAGGCACTCGCCTCAACCGACCTGTCGGAGCTGCGTCCCGTCATCGACGCCTACGAACTCGAACACGATGTCCCAGCTGCCGACATCGCTGCGGCACTGGCGGCACTCGTGTTGGGCACCTCAACCCTGAAACCGGAACCGCTGCCCGAACCGAAGGCGCGCCCCGACCGCAATGAACGCGCCCGCACCGCAGAGGGCATGACCACCTACCGCATCGCAGTCGGCCGCAACGAGCGCGTCAACCCCGGTGCGATCGTCGGCGCCATCGCCAACGAGGGCGGCATCACGAACAAGCAGATCGGCCACATCAACATCCGATCAAACCACTCGCTGATCGACCTGCCGGAAGACCTCGACCCGGCGGTTCTCGACCGCCT
The DNA here is from genome assembly GCF_001806795.1 of Brevibacterium sp. HMSC22B09. NCBI lineage: Bacteria > Bacillati > Actinomycetota > Actinomycetes > Micrococcales > Brevibacteriaceae > Brevibacterium > Brevibacterium sp. HMSC22B09. The sequence goes on from NZ_KV785992.1 coordinate 39,301, forward strand.
GAAGAACACCAAGATTCAGGGCAAGCGCATCGACATCCGCGTTGATACCGGCCGCCCCGGCCGCCCGTTTAAGCGCAAAGACCGCAAAGCCGGCTCCGACCGTCCGTTCAAGCGCGGCGGCCGTGGTTTCCGCAATGACAAGCGCGGCGGTGACCGCCGCCGCTGAGAGCGGAGTCCCGGCTGAACCGGTCAGCGTTCACGCTTAACAGCAAAGCGGGCCCGAGACCAGTTTCGGGCCCGCTTCTTCTGTCTTCTCAGCGCTTGCCGGCAACCTTGTCGACGGCTCCGCCGAAACGCCGGTCGCGGCTGGCATACTCTTCGATCGCCCTCCACAGCGTGGTCCGGTCGACATCCGGCCACAGGACGTCCTGGAAGACCAGTTCGGCATAGGCCGACTGCCACAGCAGGAAGTTCGAGGTGCGCTGCTCACCGGAAGAGCGCAGGAACAGATCGACATCGGGAAGGTCCGGTGCGTAGAGCCGTGCAGCCATTGACTTCGCGGTCACTTTGCCGGGCTTGAGCTTGCCCTGAGCGACCTCCCGCGTGATCTCGTTGACCGCATCGAGGATTTCAGCCCGCCCACCGTAGTTGACGCAGAACTGCAGGGTCATGCGGGTGTTGTTCTTCGTGCGCTCACGCGCAACCTCAAGTTCCTTGATGACCGAGCGCCACAGACGGCCTTCCCTGCCCGACCACACCATGCGCACACCCAGGGCATCGAGTTCATCAACCCTGCGTCGAATGACATCGCGGTTGAAGCCCATGAGGAAGCGCACCTCTTCAGGGGAGCGCTTCCAGTTCTCCGTCGAAAATGCATAAGCAGACAGCACCTCGACGCCCATTTCCAGGCTGCCGTAGATGACCTCCATCAGCGAGGCCTCGCCGGCTTTGTGGCCTTCTGTGCGCGGCAGACCGCGCTCATTCGCCCACCGGCCGTTGCCGTCCATGACAACGGCGATGTGCTTTGGAATGAACTTCGACGGGATCGCCGGCGGCTGGGCGCCCTGCGGGTGCGGGGGAATCGGCTGATGCTTCACGCCGCCATTATGGCAGGACAGCCGTTCAGCGCTCCAACAGCGCCAGCGATTTCACACGCCTCTCCAAGTGCCACTGCACAAAAGCGGTCACCACTTTTGATGCCGCCTGCACGTCATAGTCGGCAACCGTGCCCGGCTCAGGCCAGTCTGCCGTGCTGATCCTGTGCAGGTATGCCAACGCATCGGGCCCGGGGAGGTGCTCCCCTCCCCGCCTGCATGCCCGGCATACGGCACCTCCTGCTTCAAGGGAGAACGCGCGCTGCGGACCGGGAGCCCCGCAGCGGGCACAGTCGATGAGACTCGGCGCCCAACCGGCCAGCGACATCGCCCGAATCAAATAGGCGTCAAGCGACGAACGCGCAGGATGTTCGCGCCGACACATAGAGCGCAGAGCGGCAACCAGCAGAAGAAACTGGTCTTCCGTGTGCGGATCGTCTTCCGTCAACCGCAGAGCGGTTTCTGCCATCACGGAACCCGCAGTGTAGTAGTCGTAGTCGGAGATGAGCCCTTGGGCGAAGGGCTCAATGAGCTCCACCTGAGTGACAACATCGAGGTTTCTGCCGCGGTTGGCCTGCAGGTCGATCATCATGAGCGGTTCCAAACGCGAACCGAAGCGGCTCGAAGTTCTGCGAACCCCCTTCGCAACGGCGCGGACTACCCCGTTGCCGCGCGTGAGGATCGTGACGATCCGGTCGGCTTCGCCGAGCTTATGGGTGCCCAGGACAACACCCGCGTCACGATATTTCCTCACCTGTCCATTGTCCCCCACACGCCACGAGGCGGTGCGTCGGCACCGCCTCGTGAGCTTGTCTCGTTCTTTGGGGTCAGTCGTCGCTGTTGTCCCGCAGGTAGCGGTTGACAGCCGAAATGACGGCCTTGAGCGAAGCCTTCGCGATGTTCGGGTGCATGCCCGCACCCCACATGACACGGTCGCCGATCATGACTTCGACGTAGGCGGCGGCCTCGACGTCCGCACCCGCGCCGACCGCGTGTTCGGAGTAGTCCTGTACGCGCATGTCGAGGTCGAAGTTGTCATTGAGGATGTTGACCAGGGCGTTGAGTGGTCCGGTCCCCTGCCCCTCGAATTCCCGGTCCTGACCGTCGATGCTGAGTGCCACCTCGACCTTTTCGGCGTGGCGGCCGGCCTCGTCATCGCCCAGCGATTCAGTGCGCAGGCCCGTGATGCGGAAGCGGCCCCACGCGTTGTCGGTCGGCAGGTACTCGTCGCTGAAGGCAGACCAGATGGCCTCGGCGGACAGTTCCCCACCACCCGCGGTGACGTTCTTGATGACCTTGGAGAACTCCACCTGCATGCGGCGCGGAAGATCCAGCCCGTATTCGGTCTTGAGCAGGTACGTGACCCCACCCTTGCCCGACTGCGAATTGACGCGGATGATCGCCTCGTAGCTGCGGCCGAGGTCTTTCGGGTCGACCGGCAGGTACGGCATGTCCCATTCCATGAGGTCGATCGGGGTGCTCGTTTCACGCGCCCGACGCTCACGTTCGGCAAAGGCCTTGTTGATGGCGTCCTGGTGGGAACCGGAGAACGAGGTGAACACGAGGTCACCGCCGTAGGGGTGGCGTTCGTGCACGCCGATCTGGTTGCAGTGCTCAACCGTCTGGATGACTTCGTTGATGTCGGAGAAGTCCAGTTCCGGGTCAACACCCTGCGTGTACAGGTTCATGGCAACCGTCACGAGGTCGAGGTTGCCGGTGCGCTCCCCGTTGCCGAACAGGCACCCTTCAATGCGGTCGGCACCGGCCATGAGTCCCAGCTCTGCCGCTGCGACGCCCGTGCCGCGGTCGTTGTGCGGGTGCAGCGACACCGCAACCTGATCGCGGTGCGGAATGTGGCGGCAGAACCATTCGATCTGGTCGGCGTAGGTGTTCGGGGTGCCGCGCTCAACAGTGGCCGGCAGGTTGACGACAGTGTCGCGGCCCTCTTCCGGCTGCCACATGTCGAGCACTCCCGCGACGACGTCAAGAGCGAAATCGGGTTCCGTGTCGACGAAGATCTCCGGCGAGTACTGGTAACCGAAATCGGTGTTCGGCAGGACGGATTCGGCTGCCTTCATAACGGCCTGGGTTCCGCGCAGCGCAATGTCCTTCGTCTGTGCGCGGCCGTCGCCGTCAAAGCCGAAGACGACCGAGCGGAACACCGGGGCCGTCGCGTTGTACATGTGGATGGTGGCCTTGTCCGCGCCGATGAGCGATTCGGCGGTGCGCTCAATGAGGTCTTCGCGCGCCTGGGTCAGAACCGAGATGCGCACATCATCCGGGATCATGTCCTTTTCGATGATGTGGCGGACAAAGTCGAAGTCCGGCTGGCTGGCTGAGGGGAATCCGACTTCGATTTCCTTGAAGCCGATCTTCACCAGCAGTTCGAACATCTTGATTTTGCGTTCGACCGTCATGGGGTCGATGAGAGCCTGGTTTCCGTCACGCAGATCGGTCGAGAGCCAGCGCGGGGCGCGGGTCAGACGCTGGTCCGGCCACGTGCGGTCGGACATGTCAAGGTCAATGCGGTCGAAGAACGACTTGTACTTCGTGAACGGCATGGGGCTTGGCTTCTGCAGATTCGTCATGTGATCTCCTTGGGTGGTCTTCAGGCGACCGAACAGCACTGACTCCGCGACGAGGGTCGGCCTTGTTCAGGACTCGCCGCGGCAGCTAAGGAGAAGCAGACGCATACTGTGACCCTACTCTCGCCCCGTCGGGTCTCGAATTACTGTCTTAGTGTTTGAGACAGACCCGTGTCAGTCGAACTTGAACTCTGCCTTGCGCACGTGGAAGCTGCCGCCCGGTCCCTTGCAGCGCACACCGTCTTTCTGCGATGAGCACTCAAAACCGTGGGCCTTGATGGTTTTGCCGTAGCCCAGCTCTTCCGGGCTTGGACCTTCGCCCACGTTCTTGCACGAAAAGCCGGAAGCCTTCTTGGTCACTTCCGCAACGCTTCCCCACTCAACATCGTCAGAGCAGTTCTCCGGTTTTTCACCGGGCGAATAGTCGAAGCTGTAGACGGTGCAGCGCGCACGGTCCTTGTAGATGACGCACGAGATATTGCCCGACGGGGTGATGAACGCCTTCGCATCCGAAGCATCGAAGGTCGGGGTGCTTTCGGCTGGTTCGCTCTCTTCGGGTTGCGCTTCAGACGACGCGCCGCCCACCTCCGGCGGTGCAGTTGTTTCGACTTGGTCATCAGAGGACCGCATGTCAAAGAAGATGTACAGGCCACCGCCGACGAGGAACAGCGCCAGCACGGTGGTGAAGGCGATAGCGGCCCACGGAAGATTCGACTTTTTCTTCTTGGGCTCTTCTTGCTGCTGCGCGTCCTGGTAAGGCCCCTGGGGCGGCGCGGCTGTTGCGTAACCGGCAGCCGCATAACCCGCCGGTGCGTGGCCGGCCGGCGCATAACCCGCGTAACCCGCCTGCGGACTCATCTGCCCAGCTGCCTGCGGTGCCCCGTGGTGCACCTGTTGGGCACCTACAGTCGGAGCTGTCGGAGGCACGGGAGGAGGCGGAAAAGCGTCAACGTCCGACTGCGCGCGGATGGCAGGCCGCTCTGGCGAAACCGGTGGGGCTGACGGCGCGGACGAACCGGACCGAGGCGGTGCTGCCGGCGGTGGAGGCGGTGTGAATCGCTCTGCTTCGGAAGAGCGCTGCCGACCGATTTCGCTGATTTCGTCCAGGCTCATTTGGCGAGTCGAATCGCCATCGACCTCGCTGTCGAAGATCTCTCGGTGCAGGCTCCCGGCCCCAGAGCTGTTTTCGGATGAAAAGCCTGGGCTGCCGTTGGACGGTGTGCCGTTGGAACCGGCGTCGGACGGTTTGCTCATGCGGTGCAGTCTAGCCGACACTGCCGTACGGCAGGCTTTCGGCAGAACCGCGCACCTACTGCAGACACGCCCGGTCCACCGTCTTGCACGTTCGGAATGAGATACTGGGCTGCATGGACAACGCGCGATCGAACTCGCCATCCGCGAAGCCGTGGTGGATAATTCCAGCGGCCGGTGTTCTTGCCGGTGCGCTTGCACTGGCTGTAGCAGCCGCCAACCAGTCGACCCCGGCGATCGCCGAAGGTGATCAGCTCACCGCGCCCACCCTGCGCACACCCGGCGATTTTTCCGCACCCGTTCTGCACATCCGCGGCGGTGACAGCAGCGAAGTCCACACCTCAATCCCCCAGCTGGGCCCCAAAACGGCCGCCCAGATTCCCCAGGACACCCAACAGGTGATCGTGTCTTCAAGTCCGAAGAACAAAGACACCGCCGTCACGACAACCCTGTATGAACGCACTGATGGCGGCTGGCAGCAGAAGCTGTCGTTTACCGGACACAACGGCGAAGCCGGGTGGAAGGAAAAGCGCAAAGAAGGCGACCTGTCGACCCCGGCGGGAGTCTTCACGCTCACTGATGCCGGCGGCTACCTGCCCGACCCGGGCACGAAGATGCCCTACACACAGGACAAGAGTCTGCGCGGCAGCGCGGAAGCCGTCTACGGAGACGACTACACGCAGGTCTACGACTACGTGCTCGCAATCGACTACAACCGCAAAACGGGGGTTCCGCCCACCGACCGCACCCGCCCGCAGGGCAAAGCCCCCGGCGGCGGCATCTGGCTGCACGTCGACCACGGAAACAGCACCCACGGCTGCGTGACCGTCGACCGCGAAAACATGGGGACCATCCTCAAGGCACTCGACCCCGACAAGAACCCCATGATCGCCATGGGCAGCGCTGACTTCCTCGCACGTTAAGAGTCTGTTCGTGGCCGCCTCACAGCACTTGCAGCAGATCTTCCCCTCGCCTGTCGACCTCGCACCCGACCCGCAGGAAGAAGTCCTGACCGAACTCTACGATTCGACCGCGATTCCATCGGATCGCCCACGCGTACAGTCGAACATGGTGCAAAGCCTCGACGGCAAGATCGCAGGCGCGGACGGACTGTCAGGAACCATCTCCAGCCCCTCCGACAAACGCGTCTTTGCCGTCCTGCGCTCCCTGGCCGATGTTGTCATCGTCGGTGCGTCCACTGTCCGCGAAGAGGGCTACACGCGTCTGCCCGCGCGTCAGCGCTTTGCTGAAGCCCGGCAGGCCCGCGGACAGGAACCAGCCCCGGTGCTGGCGATCATCACCGGCTCAGGGAACCTCGACATCGAACACCTGGTCTCTGCCGGCAGCGGCCGCATCATCGTGTTCACAACAACTGAGGATGCCGAGGTTCTGCAGCGGCTGCGCAGCAGTCTTGACGAAGTCATCCGCGTTGACACCGCTGACCCGCACACAGTGCTGACGGCACTGGCCCAGCGCGGATTCAAGCGCGCCCTGTGTGAAGGCGGCCCGTCTCTGCTGGGCGCATGGGCAGCCGCGGGCGCCATTGATGAAATGTGCGTGACCACCAGCCCGCTGCTGGTGGGCGGCGATGGGCCGGGCATCCTCGGTCAGGTCGAACTGGACGGCCCCGCCGACCTGCGCCTGTTGTCAGCCGTCGAAGGCGACAGCACCCTCATGCTGCGCCTGGGTTTCCAGACTGCGTAGGAAACGCGCCACGTCGTCTTCCCACGCGAGCCGATCCACATTCCATTCCTTAGTGTGCCGCGCTTTTGTGTAGCGCGGCATTGTCACGAGGTCCCGACGGAAGCCGGCGAGCGCACGCGACGGCCCCACCGGCACGAATTCGTCATCTTCGGAGTGTATGAGCAGTGTGGGGACTCTCAGGTCGGCCGCGCGCTTGACCCAGTCCATGCGGTCAAGGTCCAAAGGCGTTTCCAGACCGGTGAGTCTGCGCGCCCACGGCTGGGTGATCATCTGCAGCGTCAGCCTGGCAATCGGGGTGGGCAGCAGGTTGAGCCGGGCCTGGTGGTCCAGAACGTCATACCAGTCGACCACGGGTCCGTCGAGCACCATGGCGACGATGCTGTCTGCGTGACGGCCCCGGGATGCGGTCTGGAACGCAATTGCGGCACCCATCGACCATCCGAACAGCACGATCCTGCGCGCCCCGTTGGCCAGGGCGAAGTCAATTGCACGGTCAACGTCAAGCCATTCGGTATCCCCCAGGCCGTATGTCTGGTGGCGTTCAGCTTCCGGGTCGTTGCGATAGGACATGGCGATTGACGGAATCCCCACCCGGTCAAGAACGGCAGCCGCACGCAGCGTTTCCCGGCGAGTTCCGCCTCGGCCGTGGACCAGGATGGCCCACGTGTCTGACGGCTGTGCCGCGGTGGTCGGCAGGAACCACGACGGCAGCGCCCCAACATCAGAGCTGATGACGATGTTTTCGCACGGAAGGTAGAGGTCTTCTGGCCCCATGTGGACGGTTCCCGTCCACCGACCCACGGAAGCGTGACGGATGTCCCCGCGCAGCACTGTGTCGACTTTCCGGCTGACGGTTGCGGAAACGGGGTCGTATTCAATGAGATCGCCGATGCGGGCGAAGCCTTCGTCGGTGCCGTTGCCGAAGTACAGGCCGTATGTTCCGGGAACCAGAGTGTCCGGCGTTGCTTCCAGGTGGATGATCATGTCGTCGTCGAAACCCTCGACGTGTAGGATCCGCACATCGTTTTTGGCTTTTCCGGGTGTGACGACTTTCCGTGCGAAGTAGACGGCAAGCCCGGAAGAGGCAATCGAGACAAGAGCACCGATCCCGATGCCGATGCCGAGCCCCGCTGCCAGGGCTCGTGCTGTCTTGGACTGGATAGGCTGTGCCACCTGGTTACCTCCTGCAGAACAGTTTAGGGTCGGCTGACGCCGGTGTGCCAACGTGGCCGGAATTCTTCGCGCCGAACACAGTTTTCTACAGTTGAGTCATCACCGGCGCACAAAGAACAGGAGCTGACATGGCTGACGCAGCAAACAGAACAGAACAGGATTGGCAGGAGATTCTCTCCCCGGAGGAGTTCGCTGTGCTTCGCCAGGGTGGAACGGAACGGCCGTTCACCGGTGAGTACGACGGGGTGTTCCGCGAAGGCCGCTATCTGTGCCGGGCGTGCGGGGCGGAGCTGTTCACCTCGGATACGAAGTTTAATGCCCAGTGCGGCTGGCCGGCGTTCTATGCACCGCTGGCTGAAGACCGCGTGCGCTACATCCGCGACGAATCAATGGGAATGGTCCGCACCGAGGTGCGGTGTGCCGCCTGCGACAGCCACCTGGGCCACGTCTTCTACGGTGAGGGCTTTCCGACCCCGACCGATGCGCGGTACTGCATCAACTCCATCTGTCTGGAACTCGTGGAGGACTGACGAGGCGGAGCTCACCTGGTTCTGGCTGGCCTCCGGTGCTGGGGCCGGGTTGGGCTGTGGGAATGACTGTGGCCGCCGGAGTATCCGGCGGCCACAGTCATTCGGTCAGCGCTTGGCGCTGCTTGGGGTCAACGGGGATCAGCGCCAGTCGGCGATGATGTCAGCCAGTTCGCGGCGCGGTCCCGTGTAGAACGGAATTTCTTCGCGCACGTGCAGGCGAGCCTCGGTGGCGCGCAGGTCGCGCATCATGTCGACCAGACGGTGCAGCTGGTCGGCTTCGAAGCCCAGCAGGAATTCGTAGTCGCCCAGAGCGAACGACGACACCGTGTGCGCTTTGATGTCCTTGTAGCCCGCAGCTGCCATACCGTGGTCGCGCAGCATCTTCGAACGGTCTTCGGCTTTGAGGATGTACCAGTCGTAGCTGCGCACGAACGGGTACACGCACAGGTAGTCCAGCGGTGTTTCGTCCGTCATGAACGCTGGGATGTGACGGCGGTTGAACTCTGCGGGGCGGTGCAGACCGACAACCGACCACACGGGTTCGAGGATCGCGCCGAGTGTTGAGCGGCGAACAATCGAGTAGGCCTTCTGGAGGGTTTCGACCTTCGGTGCGATCCACCAGAACATGATGTCGGCGTCAGCGCGCAGTGCCGAAACGTCGTAGGTTCCGCGGACGGTCAGGCCTTCCGCTTTGAGTTCGTCCAGCTGCTCAAGGACCTCACCGGCAAGCTGCTGGCGGTCACCCTCGGGGAGGTCACCGCTGGCGGCGAAGACGGAATAGCCGAGGTAGCGGATTTCGTCGTTGGCCTGGTCGATCTGTTCCTGTGAGGGTTCTTGATATTCGCGCATTATCAGCCTTTCTCGCTCATGCGATGGATTTCGTTCTGCGCTCGGGATATGCACGCCGGCAGTCCTACACCTTCGTACACGTTTCCGACCAGCGCCAGGCCGGGGATCTCAGATGTCGCGCGGTCGATGTCCGCCACGCGGTCAAAGTGTCCCGGGGTGAATTGAGGCAGACTGTCCTGCCACCGCTGGACTTCGAGGTGCTCAGCGGTGTCGTTCCTGCCGGTGATGTCGAGCCAGTCCGCCCACGCGCGGCTGGCAAGTTCGTCATCGTCCAACTGCTCCCATACATCGGGGGCATCGCCGAAGCGGCCCACACTCATGCGCACAACCGCACGGCCTTCAGGCAGGACGTCGTCCAGCCACGGCCATTTGTTTGACGCGTAGGTGGAGGCCTTGATGAAGCGGTCTTCCGTAGGCGGGATGAGGAACCCGCTGCCGTTTAGGGGCTCAACCAGGTCGATGACCGCCGTGATGACAGCCGAACTGGCGTAGGGAACCTCCGCCAGCAGCTGCGCGGCCCGAGGTGCCTCTGCGCGCAGAATCTCAGCTGCCGCGTAAGCGGGCACGGCAATGATGAGATCGTCGGCGCGCACCTGCTCGCCATCGGCGAACAGCACCTGCCAGCCGTCGTCTGCTCTGTTCGCGGACACAGCCTGTGCACCCGTATTGATCTGCCCGCCACGACTGCGCACATCTTCGGCAAGTGCCGTGATCAGAGCGCTGATCCCGCCGCGCAGAGTCATGAACACAGGCGGTGCGGACTTCTTCTGGGTTCCGGGAACATTCGCTCCCGAGGTGGCGGTGCGGGCGGCAAGCGCGTCCCTGACGGTCTCAAGCACCGAGGTGCCCTCGCGGTGTGCCTGCAGCAGCGCCGGGACGGTCGCCTGCATCGACAGGTCGCGGCAGCGACCCGAATACACGCCGCCGATGAGTGGGTCGAGCACTTTGTCGACAACCGCATCACCCAGGCGGGAGGCAATGAAATCGCCGACCGACACATCGTCAGCACCGGCGGGGGTCAGCTGTTCGGCTTCAGCCCTGGCGATCTCATCGGCGCTCAGGATTCCATCAAGCGCGCGGGGATCCCCCGGCACGCCCATGAGGGTGCCTTTGGGCATAGCCTGCATCCGACCGCCCACAAACAGCTGCGAAGAGTGCTCGCGGGAGGGATAGACGGCTTCCAGGCCGAGGGCCTCGGCAAGGCCCCGGGTTTCCGGCCGCACATAGAGGCTCGCCTCGGCACCGACGTCTGCCGACTCAACAGCCCCGCCCAGTGTCGAGGACTTCAGCAGACCGCCCAAGCGGTAAGACGCCTCGTACACCGTGACAGAACTGCCCGGCGAGTACTGCAGATACTCATAGGCGGCGGTCAGGCCGGAGATCCCGGCCCCAATGACGACAGCGCGGCGTCCGGTCATGCCTTTTCAGCCAGAACCTGTTCCGAGATCCGGTGGACTTCCCGAACAACCCGGCCCGGCACCTCGGGATCGGTGTTCGGCAGCACGCCGTGACCCAGGTTGAACACAAAGCCGGGAGCTTCAAGGCCCTTGCGGACAATCGACTCGATCCGCTCCTGCAGAGCCTCCCAGGGGGCGAACAGCATCGCGGGATCCAGGTTGCCCTGCACGGCCTGGTGAGGCTGGATTCGCTTAATGCCCTCGGCCAGGTCAACGCGGAAGTCAACGCCGACGGCGGTCGAACCGGCCTCCGACATAGCGGTCAGCAGCTCACCGGTCTGCACACCGAAGTGAATGCTGGGAACATCCAGATCAGAAAGGCCGGAGAAAAGACGCTGCGTGTGCGGCAGAATATAACGACGGTAGTCTTCCTCACACAGGTAGCCCGCCCAGGAGTCGAACACCTGGAAGGCACTCGCGCCCGCTTCAACCTGCGTGCGGATGAACAGCTCCGACATGACGTCGAGCTTGCTCAGCAGACGGTCGAACAGTTCAGGAGCGCCGACCATCATGGCTTTCGTCTTTTCGTGATTCTTCGACGGACCGCCCTCAATGAGGTAGCTGGCCAGCGTAAACGGTGCGCCGGCAAAGCCGATGAGCGGAGTGTCTTCGGGAAGCTGCTCAACAATTCCGCGCACCGATTCGACAATGTCGGGAATGTCATCCGGAGTCAGCTCCGGCAGGGCGTCAATGTCCTCAGCCCGACGGATGGGCTGATCCATGACCGGTCCAACACCGGGTTTGATCTCCACGCCAACACCAGCCGCCTGCAGCGGAACGACAATGTCGGAAAAGAAGATCGCAGCGTCAACGCCGTGACGGCGGACCGGCTGCATCGTGATTTCGGCGACCATGTCTGGGCGGCGGCACGACTCCAGCATCGAGGTGCCCTCACGCAGTTTGAGGTACTCCGGCAGAGACCTGCCTGCCTGCCGCATAAACCAGACGGGTGTGCGCGATACAGGACGGCCGGTTGCCGCCCGCTCGAAAGTTGTAGCCATGCCCCTATCGTCTCAGATGCTGAGCCCATCCGGGACACCGGTCACGGTCATACCGCGAAGGTGTGACCGGCACCTCGTCACAGGAGTTTGCCGAGGTCGTGGAAGCGGCGTTGGTGATAGACCATGGGAATGCCCTGTGGCCTGCGCACGATGTCTTCCACTTCTCCCACGACCACCGTCGATTCCCCAACCGGCAGCCTGCCGTAGTGGGAACACACAAACACGGAGTGCGCGTCATCGAGCACCGGGACCCCATCATCCATATACGTCCAGTTCTGGCGGGCCGAAAAGCGCTCCCCGCCGGGCATGGCGAACTGAACGGCAAGCTCCGAATGCCCCGCGTGGAGCATGTTGACGGCAAAGCGCGGAGCGTCGAGAACATGACCGGCCGCTCCCCTGGCCTTCGTGACGGAGAACAGGAGTGAAGGCGGGTCGAGCGACACGCTGGCCACCGACGATGCCGTCAGCCCGAACGGACCGTCACCGCTGTCTGCGGTGATGATGCACACTCCGGCCGGGTGATCGGCGAAAGCGCTTTTGAAGTCTTCCGGTTCAACAGACACTGTGTACTCCTTCCGACGGTTCAAGGCACTTCGACCCCCGAGTATTCCATCCGCCCGGCGTGGGAGCTTCGCCTGCCTCGCCGCGCTGTCTACCGTTGAGGGCGTGGTCCAGCCTGTTCCCATCAATCGCACGCCCAAGGCCTTCGCGACACTCGCCGAGGCTCTCCGGGCCGTGCAGTCGACCCCGCAGGTGAGGATCGAAGAAATCGCCGCACCCGGCCGGCTGGCACCGTGGGCCGTCGCTTTCTCCGCCCAGGTCACAGCCGAGGGCACGTTCCTCGAAGACGACGCCGTTGACGACCTCGCAACCGGCAGAATCGTCGTCCTCTACGACCCGGCAGCACCGGAAGAATGGCAGGGGCCGTTCAGGGTCGTGTCCTATATCCGTGCCGAACTCGAAGACGAACTGGCCGCCGAGCCGATGCTCGGCCACGTTGCGTGGACGTGGCTGACAGACGCCCTGGACGGGCGCGACTGCAATGTGACCGCCGTCGGCGGCACAACCACGAAAGTCATATCCGAAAGCTTCGGAACCCTCGCGCAGCGACCGACGACCGTCGACCTTGAGCTGCGTGCATCGTGGACCCCAGTGCTTGAGGATCCCGCAGACATTTCCGAACACGTTGAAGCGTGGGTCGAGCTCATCATGACCGTGGCGGGCCTTCCACCCATGCCCGAAGGAGTCAGTCCCTTCCCGGGACGCAGGCGATGAGCTCATCTGACGTCGACCCCAACCTTCCACTCCTCGACGAACCCGCCGGCGGCGTGCCGGAGGTCATCAGCACCCCGAAAGCGCTCGCCGACGCGGTTGCTGCTTTGGAGGCCGGAACTGGCCCCGTAGCCGTCGATGCCGAACGCGCCTCGGGCATCCGCTACGGCAGCCGCGCCTTCCTCATACAGCTCAAGCGCGCAGGAACGGGGATCCTCCTGCTGGACCCGGAAGCCTTTGACAGTCTCGAACCGGTTGGCCGCGCAATGCAGGATGCCGAATGGATTCTGCACGCTTCGAGCCAAGACCTGCCCTGTCTGGCTGAAGCCGGCATGGTTCCCACCCGCGTCTTCGACACCGAAATCGCGGCACGCCTGCTGGGTGAACCGAAATTCGGACTGGCTTCACTCATCGGCGCCCACCTGGGAGTTCGCCTGGCAAAGGAGCACTCCTACGTCGACTGGTCGCAGCGTCCACTCCCCCACGACTGGCTGGCCTACGCCGCTCTTGACGTCGAACTGCTCATTGAACTGCGCGACATTCTCGAACAGAAGCTGCGTGAAGCCGACAAGTGGGAAATCGCTCAGCAGGAGTTCGCACACGCTGCACTGTTCACCCCGAAGGTGTACCCGGAGCCCTGGCGGCGCGTGCACGGTCTGGGTGCAATCAAGAATCGCCGCGGTCTGGGGCGTGTGCGCGCCATGTGGGCGGTGCGCGACGATATCGCCGAAGAGCGCGATGTCGCTCCCGGTCGCATCATCGCGGACCGAGCTATGGTGCAGGCAGCGGGAACACAGCTGAGATCTTCCAAAGAGCTGCTGCGACTTCCCGGTCGAGGCCGCCCGACACCCGCGGATGCCCGTGAGCTCTTCAGCGCCGTGCAGGCCTGTAACCGCCTGCCAGAGGACATGATGCCCACGGTGCGCGATCCGCAGAAGTCAACACCGCGGCTGACCAGGCAACAGCGGGACGCGGCAAAGGACATCCTGACGCACATGAAGAGTGCCGTGAACGCGCGGGCAGAAGAGCTCGATGTGCCGCACGACCTTCTCATCACTCCGGCTTTGGTGCGGGAACTGGCATCGCGGGCTGCCCTTGACGGCGACCACCCGGCCGATGTCGATGCTGTCGAAGACTTCCTGCGGGAGCGCGGTGCGCGCGAATGGCAGATTGCCGAGGCTGCACCGCTGCTGTGCCGGGTGATCGATCAGCATCGCGGCGTGCGCGCCTGAGTGCCGGCCGGCTGCAGGCTGCAGTCTCCTGCCTCTGCTGGTCAGCCGGCTGAGTCAGCGAGCTTCGCGCAGGTGACGCTCAGCACCGGGAAGCATGCGCAGAATGTCGTCGACCATGTCCGAAACATCCATGCCGGCATAGGACAGGACTTCTTCGCGCGTTCCCTGCGGCAGAAATTCATCCGGCACGCCGAGTTCGACAACGCCCGTGCGCGAACGGTCTTCGCGCAGCTCCTGTCGGATCTGCGATCCGATGCCGCCGATCTTGATGCCGTCTTCGATCACAGCGACGAGGCTGAACTCAGCGCCGCGTTCGATGACGGACTGCGGGACCGGCAGCACCCACCGGGGGTCGACGACCATGGCGCCGATGCCGCGGGAGGCGAGTTCGTCACGCACAGCCAGGGCTCGGTCGGCAAGAGCCCCAACCGACACGATGAGAACGTCTTCACTGCAGTCCTCAGGCACGTCGGCCAACACGTCAACGCCGTCTTCTGTGCGGCGCAGCGCTTCGAATTCACGGCCGACTTTGCCGCGGGAGAAACGCACGACCGTCGGGGCGTCTTCCACTTCGACGGCTTCGCGCAGTTCTTCAACCAGTCGTGTGGCGTCACGCGGGGCTGCCAGCTGCAGTCCTGGGACGATCCGCAGCATCGCCATGTCCCACACGCCGTGGTGGCTTGCTCCGTCCGGGCCTGTCACGCCGGCGCGGTCAAGGACGAAAGTCACACCCTGTTTGTGGAGTGCAACGTCCATGAGCACCTGGTCGAAGGCGCGGTTGAGGAAGGTTGCGTACAGGCAGACCACGGGGTGCAGCCCCCCGAAGGACAGACCGGCGGCCGAGGCCACTGCATGCTGTTCGGCAATGCCGACGTCGAAAACGCGGTCGGGGAATTCGTCTGCGAATTCTTTCAGTCCAACCGGCTGCAGCATGGCGGCGGTGATTGCCACGATGTCGTCGCGCTTGCGCGCGATCTCAACGATTTCCTTGCCGAACACCTCGGTCCACGAGGTGCCGACTGTCGGCTTGGCCTTGCCCGTTGAAGGGTCAATGACGCCGACGGCGTGGAACTGGTCCGCGTCGTCGTTATACGCCGGAGCGTAGCCGTGACCCTTCTGGGTGAGCGCGTGCACGATGACGGGACCGGCATCGTACTGTTTGGCCAGAGTCAGCGCCCGCTGGAGGGCTTCGAGGTCATGCCCGTCCACCGGGCCGATGTACTTGATCCCCAGTTCGTCGAACATGCCGGCCTGCGGTGACGGCGTCGTCACCATGTCCTTCAGACCCTTTTTCATACCGTGCATGGCCGAATAGGCGTAGCGGCCGGGGATCCCGCCCTCCTGCAGGCGTTCCTTGCCCCAGGACAGGATCTTTTCGTAGCTCGACGAAGTGCGCAGGGAATCGAGGTGCGTTGCGAAGCCGCCGACGGTCGGCGCGTAGGAGCGGCCGTTGTCGTTGACGACGATGACCATTTTGCGCGGTGGGGTCGATTCGTCCGCTGCGATTGTATTGAGCGCTTCCCACGCCAGACCGCCCGTCAGCGCACCATCGCCGACGACGGTGACGACATGGCGGTCGTTCTTGCCGCGCAGCTGATTCGCCTTGGCGATGCCGTCAGCCCATGACAGCGCGGCCGAAGCGTGCGAGTTCTCGATGACGTCGTGCGGGCTTTCTTCCCGCGAGGGGTAGCCGGACATGCCGCCCCACTGGCGCAGCGTGTCGAAGCCGGCGAGTCTGCCGGTGAGAAGTTTGTGGACGTAGGACTGGTGGCCCACATCGAACAGCACGGTGTCACGCGGGGACTTGAACACGCGGTGAATCGCCATGGTCAGTTCGACAACGCCGAGGTTGGGACCCAGATGTCCGCCGACGGCTGAGACTTTCGAAATCAGTTCGTCGCGGATCTCTTTGGCCAGAACGTCACATTCTGCGTCGCTGAGTTCCCGCAGGTCATCAGGGCCTCTCAGCCCCTCAAGAAAAGTCACCGCGTGGTCCTCCAGTGCGTGTAGGTGTCAGCAGTCCAGTCTAACCGCCTACAGAAAAATGACAGAAACTGCCCGTCAGCACCTTTCAATGGGCGTAGTCTGGCTCACATCAAAAAACACGATTCGAAGTAGGTGCCCGTGAGCACACCACCAACATCAGCAACAGCACGTCCGCATACAAACGCCAAAACCATCATCGGCACGAGTGTTGGAAACGCGCTCGAATGGTACGACTGGAACGTCTACGCCAGCTTCGCCGTATACCTGTCCAGCCAGCTGTTCAACAGCGACAACCCGCAGTCAGCGTTCCTGGAGACTATGGCGGTCTTCGCCGTCGGCTTCGTCGCCCGGCCATTCGGCGGTGTTGTCTTCGGCTGGATCGGCGACCGAATCGGCCGCAAACACGCACTCACCCTGTCAGTCGTCGCCGCATCCGGCGGCTCACTGCTCATCGCGATCTGCCCGACCTATGAATCGGTGGGTTGGCTATCCTCAGCACTGCTCCTTGTGGCCCGGCTCATTCAGGGTCTCGCCCACGGCGGTGAGCTCCCAGCCGCACAGACCTACCTTGCCGAACAGGCACCTCGTGAGCACAGGGGCCTGTACTCCTCCAGCATCTACGTGTCCGGCACCTGCGGCCAGCTTATCGGCCTGGCTCTCGGCCTGACCCTGCAGGCAACACTGTCACCGGAGGCCATGAGCGCATGGGGGTGGCGAATCCCGTTCGCCCTGGGCGCCGTGCTCGGACTTGTGGCGCTGTGGATCCGTCGCCACATGGAAGAATCCGAAATCTTCGAAGAGCAGCGCAGGAAAGCACAGGAACAGCCCAAACCAGAGCTGTCAAAGAACGTCTTCATCGAAGTGTTCAAGAACTGGCCCATCGGCCTGCGTGTCATCGGCATGACCGCCGGTCTGACGGTTTCGTACTACATCTGGTCAGTCACCATCGCATCTATTTCGCACAAGTCGTTCGGCTTCACGGAACAGCAGGGCTTCGTTGCCGGCCTGATCGGCAATATCGTCTTCTGCTTCGCACTTCCGGTATGGGGCTGGGTGTCTGACAAGTGGGGCCGCAAACCCACTATGCTCATCGGCCTGGGCGGAAGTGCACTTCTGTACTTCCCCGCCATCGGCATCATCGCCACCGGATCGTTCCCGCTGCTGGTCGCAGCAGTGTGCACGCAGCTGATCCTGCTGGCGGGATTCCTTTCGCACGCCCCGGCCACCTACGCCGAAATGTTCCCCACCGCCCAGCGCACCGCGGGCTTCGGCATCCCCTACGCCGTGGCCATTGCAGCGTTCGGCGGTACCGCCGGCATGGTTCTCGCCGCCGTTGGCAACCCCTGGATCTTCGCCGGATACTCGGTGTTCCTGCTGATCGTCTCGTGCATCACGATTTCCACCATGAAGGAAACCGCAGGCTCAGACCTCAGCCACTGACGGCAGCGCCGCAGCCCCTGCGGGGCTGAGCTTCCCCATATGACGAGGCGCCGCTCAGGTGAGTTTTCGAACTCACCTGAGCGGCGGCTCGTGTGCAGAGCCGGTCAGCTCAGGCCGGCGTAGAGGCTCCTCTGTAGGGGCCTGCGCACGAGCAGCAGGCACACGCCGACGAGGACCGCCGAGGCGCCGATGATGACGAAGTAGGCGCTGTTCGGAATCGCGGCGTAGAGCTGCCCGAGCAGACCGGACAGCGACGAGCCGAGCGCCAGAGTCAGAAAGTTGACCGCGGCCAGCGGGCTGAACATCGAGACCCATCCGACGGGGAAGGACCAGTCGCCGAGGCTGCGGTCCACTCTCTCCTGGATGAGGATCGACACGGCGGTGAACTTCTGGAACAGGAAGCCGAAGTACAGGCCGGAGACGAAGAACAGGGGAATGAAGGACGCGACGCGGCGCTTCTCGGTCGCAGTGACCTTCTTCGACGTGAGCATGACGGCGAAATACGCCGCAGCAGCGACGACGGCGACGACCGTAGCGACAGTCGAGAGCATCTCCGCGCGCAGCAGTCCGCTCCATGCGGCGATGCCGACGACTGCGATGGCAGCCGCGGTGAGGACGACGGCGGTGCGCGCACCCCGCGGCGAGAGCGGCCGCGTGACCTGGTCGGCCCTCTTGGGCAGGCGGCGGGAGGAGAAGACGTACTGGATCACGGCGGCGATCATGCCGACTGCCGCAAGCGCGAACCCCGGGTGGAAGCCCCATTCCTCCTGTACGAAGCCCGTCGCGAGCGGTCCGATGACGGAACCGGTGTTGATGGCCATGTAAAAATAGGAGAATCCCGCGTCTCGTCTGGCCAGGGTCTCGTCTTCGAGGATGAAGCCGACGATGGATGTGATGTTCGTCTTGAGTGCGCCGGTGCCGAGGATGATGAGGACGAGGCCGACGGCAAGCCCCGGCAGTCCGGCCACGACGGCCAGGCCGATGTGGCCGAACGCGATGACGATGCCGCCGATGAGCACAAGCCGCTTCGGGCTCAGGACGCGCTCGCCGAGCCACGCTCCGATGCGCTGGGCGATGTAGACCGCTCCCCCGTAGGCGCCGACGATGCCCGCCGAGGCCGCGGGGCTGAGTGCGAGTCCGCCCTGATCGAGCTCGTAGAGCAAATAGAAGGACAGGATGCTCTGAAGTCCGTAGAAGGAGAATCTCTCCCAAAGCTCGGTCAACGCCATGCCGCCGATGCTGTGCACGCGCGCACTGGTCTTCGCTGCTGCGGACTCAGATGCCAAACTTCGCTCCTTCTCTGGCCGGGGCTGCTGCTACCCCGCCGATCGGGGCGTCGAACGATGTGAGTCTAACGATTTCGAGCCTCGGGGCGCAGACAAGCGGACACAGCAAAGCGGGCCGGATCATATGATCCGGC
>NZ_KV785992.1:58254-68029 GCF_001806795.1 Brevibacterium sp. HMSC22B09
AGCGGGCCGGATCATATGATCCGGCCCGCTTCAGCGCTGCCTTACGGCTTCAGCGAATCTTCAGTGCGTCACTTCACGAGCGAGCGGAGGACGTACTGGAGGATGCCGCCGTTGCGGTAGTAGTCGGCTTCACCGGGGGTGTCGATGCGCAGAACAGCGTCGAACTCAACGGTTTCACCGTTGTCCTTGGTCGCGGTGACCTTGAGCGTCTTCGGCGTGACACCTTCGTTGAGCTGTTCGACACCTGCGATCGAGAAGGTCTCGGTGCCGTCCAGGCCCAGCGTGTCAGCGCTTTCACCGGCCGGGAACTGCATGGGCAGAACACCCATGCCGATCAGGTTCGAACGGTGGATGCGCTCGAAGCTCTCAGCGATGACAGCGGCAACGCCGAGCAGCTTGGTGCCCTTTGCAGCCCAGTCACGCGAAGAACCGGAGCCGTATTCCTTACCGCCGAGGACGACCAGCGGGGTGCCGGCAGCCTGGTAGTTCATAGCGGCGTCGTAGATGGTGGTCTGCGGGCCGCCTTCCTGCGTGAAGTCGCGGGTGAAGCCACCCTGAACACCGTCGAGCAGCAGGTTCTGCAGGCGGATGTTGGCGAACGTACCGCGAATCATCACTTCGTGGTTACCGCGGCGCGAACCGTAGGAGTTGAAGTCCTTGCGCTCAACACCGTGCTCGGTGAGGTACTTACCGGCCGGGGTGTCGGCCTTGAAGGAACCAGCCGGCGAAATGTGGTCAGTGGTGACCGAGTCGCCGAGCTTGGCGAGCACGCGGGCACCTTCGATGTCCTTGACCGGTGCCGGTTCGAGTTCCATGCCCTCGAAGTACGGGGGCTTGCGGACGTAGGTCGATTCGTCGTCCCATTCGAAGACGGAACCGGACGGGGTGTCGAGCTTCTGCCAGCGCTCGTCACCGTCGAAGATGGTGCCGTATTCGGACTTGTAGGCTTCGGTCGAAATCGAGGAGTCGATGACGCTTTCGACTTCTTCCGGCGAAGGCCAGATGTCCTTGAGGAAGACGTCGTTTCCGTCCTGATCCTGACCCAGCGGCTGGTTTTCGAAGTCGAAGTCCATGCTTCCGGCCAGGGCGTATGCGATGACCAGCGGCGGCGAAGCCAGGTAGTTCATCTTGACGTCCGGGCTGATGCGGCCTTCGAAGTTGCGGTTACCGGACAGGACTGCGGTGACCGAAAGGTCGTTGTCCTGAATGGCTTCCGAGATCTCCGATTCGAGCGGACCGGAGTTGCCGATGCAGGTGGTGCAGCCGTAGCCGACGATGAAGAAGTTCAGCGCCTCGAGGTCTTCGATGAGGCCGGCCTTGGTGTAGTAGTCGGTGACGACCTTCGAACCGGGAGCAATCGAGGTCTTGACCCACGGCTTGGAGTTCAGACCCTTCTTGCGGGCGTTGCGGGCCAGCAGACCTGCGGCCATCATGACCGACGGGTTCGAGGTGTTGGTGCACGAGGTGATCGACGCAATGGCAACCGCACCGTTCTTCAGTTCGAATTCGCGGCCGTCGCCCATGGAGACGTCGACGGACTTGTCCTCTTCGCCCGGCTGAGCGTAGTTGTGGATGTCCTTGGCGAACTGAGCCTTGGCGTCAGACAGTTCGATGCGGTCCTGCGGACGCTTCGGACCGGAGATCGAAGGAACGACCGTCGACAGGTCGAGTTCGAGGTACTCGGAGTACTCGACTTCGTTCGACGGGTCGTGCCACAGGCCCTGTTCCTTGGCGTACTTTTCGACCAGCTCAATCTGCTCGTCCGAACGGCCGGTGAGCTTGAGGTAGTCGATGGTGACGTCGTCGATGGGGAACATGGCGGCGGTCGAACCGAATTCGGGGCTCATGTTGCCGATCGTGGCGCGGTTGGCCAGCGGAACGGCTCCAACGCCTTCGCCGTAGAACTCAACGAACTTGCCGACAACACCGTGCTGGCGGAGCATGTCGGTGATCGTCAGAACGACGTCGGTAGCGGTCACGCCGGAGGGGATTTCGCCCTTGAGCTTAAAGCCGACGACGCGCGGAATGAGCATGGAGACGGGCTGGCCGAGCATTGCTGCTTCGGCTTCGATGCCGCCCACGCCCCAGCCGAGCACACCGAGGCCGTTGACCATGGTGGTGTGGGAGTCAGTGCCGACGAGGGTGTCGGGGTAAGCGCGGGTCACGCCGCCGACTTCGCGGGCCATGACGACACGTGCCAGGTATTCGATGTTGACCTGGTGGACGATGCCCATGCCCGGGGGAACGACCTTGAAGTCGTCGAATGCGGTCTGGCCCCAGCGCAGGAACTGGTAGCGCTCACCGTTGCGCTGGTATTCGATGTCCATGTTGCGCTCGATGGCGTCTGCGTTGCCGAAGGAGTCAATCTGGACCGAGTGGTCGATGACGAGTTCAGCGGGAGCCAGCGGGTTGATGTCGTCCGGGTTACCGCCGAGTTCCTTAACGGCTTCGCGCATGGTGGCGAGGTCGACGATGCAGGGAACACCGGTGAAGTCCTGCATGACGACACGAGCCGGCGTGAACTGGATTTCAACGCTCGGTTCGGCCTTGGGGTCCCACGAGGCGAGTGCCTTGATGTGGTCCTCGGTGATGTTGGCACCGTCTTCGGTGCGGAGCAGGTTCTCCAGCAGGACCTTGAGGCTGAACGGAAGCTTGTCCGAACCATCGACCGCGCTGAGGCGGTAGATCTCGTAGGACTTGTCTCCGACCTCAAGAGTGCCCTTGGACTTGAAACTGTCGACGTTGCTCAAGTGACTCTCCTGTTCGTTCGCTCTCGATACCCTGCGCCCGGCTCGGCTTCATCCGAGCTCGAATTAGGCAACAAAAACGTTGTGCAAAGTATCTTGACGTCAAGATAAATCTTATCGCATCACCACAGTGTTCTCCACCACCGGGGCACGGCTGCCGCGCCCGGTCTCAGCGAGTGAAGACAGCGGTGAATTCGGTGTGCTTCGTCAGCGGGAAGGCATCCCAGCCTTCCAGGTGCGCAAGTTCAAAACCGCAGTCGAGCAGGCCGCGAGCGTCACGCGCGAAAGTCCCGGCGTCGCAGCTGACGTAGACGACCCTTCCCGCCGCCGAGGCGCCGATCGTGTTGACGACGTCTTCTCCGGCTCCCGCTCGGGGCGGGTCGAGCACGACGGTGTCGGCTGGCGGAAGCATTCCGAGCTTTTCAATGCGTCCGACTTCGAACTTGGCCGGCAGGCCTTCCGCGTTGGCTCTGGCGGACTGAATCGCCGCCTGCGATCCTTCGATCCCGGTGACTTTGGCCCCCGCCTTGGCGAGGAACACCGAGAACAGCCCGGCCCCACAGTACAGATCAAGTGCGGACTGCGGACGGCTCGCGAACTCGAGAACTTTCGCTGACAGAACATCCGCGGCATCCACGTGCACCTGCCAGAAGCCGTCGGCGTCCAGACCGAAGCGCTGGCCGCGGACTTCTTCGCGCACCCGTCCAGTGCCCGCGAGAACCTGCGGGGGTGCTGGGCGACCGCGATTGCGCTTGCCCTCTGTGCGCAGCAGAACAGACCAGGCACCCGGCTGCGCGGCTGCGATTTCCCTCAGCTTGCCCAGCACGGCCTCTTTCGGCTGCCCCACGGCGATGATCGCCCCGCCGCCAGCCGAGGCGACGAGCTCGAGCCTCGACAGCCCGGGCAGGGTCTGCCGGTGCAGACCCAGGTCATTGAGCTCATCGACCGCCAGCGGAATAAGGGACACCGGAACAACCCGGTGAGATCCCCCGGCCCTCAGGCCGGGCTGGCCGTCCGGGCCCACGGCAAGCTGCACTCGGGTTCTCCAGTCCATACCGGAGCCTCCATCAGCTTCACGCGGCAGTGAGCTGACCCGCAGGTCCCATTCGATGCCGCCGATCCGCTCCAGCTGCTGCCGGGCGGCTTCGGCTTTGAGCCTGCGCGAATACGCAAGATCAACCGAAGCGAACTCCACCCCGCCGACGCCTGCGGCACCGCAGGCAGTCAGCCGGTCGGGAACACGGTGCTCTGATGGCGTGACAACCGAGGTGACCCGAGCGCGAGCAAAGCGCTTCTTCACCTGGGTCAGCTCCACCTCGACCGTTTCTCCCGGAAGGGCACCGTCAACGAAGACAACCCCGTCCTCGGTGCGGGCAGCGGCCGCTCCCCCGGCAGCCGGGGCATCGGGAACAAGAACACGGCGGTCACCGACCGCGGGACGCTGAGCAGTCATTTCTTCATCCTGAGGTCAGACAGTTCGATATTGCCCTCCGCGCTTTCCAGAACCACCTGACTGCGGTTGAAGGACTCCAGGCGCCACGGCACGGTCGCAACAACCACACCGGGCAGGAAAGCCAAGAACGACTTCAGCCGCAGAACCGTCTGGTTGTGCAGCAGCGACTCCCACCAGCGGCCCACGATGAACTGGGGAATGTAGACGATGATGAGGTCCTGCGGATGACGGCGACGCAGGGTCGTCACGTGCCGCATGATCGGACGGATGAGTTCCCTGAACGGCGAACCGATGATGGTCAGCGGAACCGTCAGCTCCATCGCGTCCCACTGCTTTTGGATTTCCTCAACCGCTTCGGCATCGACCGCAACAGTAATCGCCTCCAGCTGAGTGGGACGGCTGGCCCGTGCATAGGCAACAGCGCGCAAAGCGGGTTTGTTGATGCTGGTGACGACGACGACCGCGCGTGTTCCGGCCGGCAGGCGGCGCACATCCGTATCTTCCGGATCGACGCTCAGGTCGCGATTGACTGCCGAATAGTGACGGAAGATGCCGCCCATGAGCGCGTACAGCAGGAACATCGCCAGCAGCGCCATCCACACCCCGCCGACGAACTTCGTGATGATGACCACCACGAGAACCGTCAGTCCAAGAACCACTCCGACGAAGCCGACCAGACGGGCAATGAGCATCTTGGTGCGCTTGGGCCCGGAAACGGTACGGCGCAGAATGCGACTCCAGTGGCGGACCATGGCCAGCTGGCCCAAAGAGAACGACAGGAACACACCCACCAGATACAGCTCAATGAGCTTGGTGGGCTGTGCGTCCGTGATGAAGATGATGAGCATCGACGCGCCCGCCAACACGAGGATGCCGTTGGAGAACGTCATGCGGTCTCCGCGGGTGGCCATCTGCTTGGGCAGCAGCTCGTCGCGGGCCAGGCGCGATGCCAGGACCGGGAAGCCCTCGATGGCGGTGTTCGCCGCAACCAGGAGGATGAGCGCTGACACGACGATGACAACGGCGGTGAGCACCGGCGAAAACGAGAACACCGCCTCGGCCATCTGCCCCACCACTGGGTGCTGCACGTAGTCGGGCCCGACGCTGTGGCCGTTCTTGGAAAGCTGAGCTGCGGGGTCGGCCGCATATTTGATGCCCAGCTCAGAGGCCAGCCACATGAGCCCCACGAGCATCGTCGCCGACAGGGCACCCGTGATGAGCAGCGTGTTTCCGGCATTGCGGCCGCGCGGCTGACGGAACTTCGGGGCTGCGGCAGCGACCGTCTCGATTCCGGCGACCGCCACGGACCCCGAAGAGAAGGCTCGCAGGACGATGAACACGGCAGCCAAGCCCTGCATCGCAGTATCAACGCCGGCCAAGGGCTCCAGAGTGAACGCAGCGCTTTCAGCCTGCGGAAGATCACCGGCGAGCATCCGGCCGAAGCCGACGGCCAGCATGATGAACACGAGTGCAATGAACGTGTACGTGGGCACCGCCATGAGCGTGCGAGTGCCCTTCCAGCCGCGCAGACCGAACAGCGACACAACGGCCACGCCTCCAAGCGCAACAAGAACCGTGTAGCCGCGCAGCGACGGAACAAGCTGGGCAACAAAGCCGGCGAACACCGCCATTGACACGGACAGGGTCAAGACGAAGTCCACCAGAAGAGCGGCGGCGACGAGCCTGGCCGGGCGGACACCGAGATTCTGCGCGACAACCGAATAGTCACCGCCGGCCGGATATGCCCGCAGCGTGAGCCGGAAGCACAGCACCATGATGAGAGTGACGACGCCTACGGCAAGGCCGATCCACGGCGAAATGGTGATCGCCACGATCCCGGAGGTCGACAGGGCAAGCAGAATCTCATCCGGCGCGTAGGTGACCGAGGACAGCATGTCTGAGGCAAAAACCGGCATTGCGAGGCGCTTTGGGAGCGCTTCGCGTCTAAAGTGGTCACTGCGAAACGGCCGTCCAACGACTGCGCGCTTGAGCGCATAGGTAAAACTGCTTGCCACGGCCCCCATGGTAGTCAACTGTGAAGAAGGCGGATGCCGTGCACTTTGTGATTATGGGCTGCGGGCGCGTCGGCGCTCTCCTGGCCAGGACACTCGACAGTCGCGGACACACGGTGGCGGTCATCGACCAGGATCCGGATGCGTTCCTCAAGCTGGGCCCGGACTTCTCCGGTTCGACCATCACGGGTGTCGGCTTCGATCGGGATGTCCTCAAACGCGCCAGAGTCGATGGTGCCTACGCCTTCGCCGCGGTCTCTTCCGGCGACAATTCGAACATTCTGGCCGCACGCGTCGCCCGTGAAACCTTCGGCGTGAAGAACATCGCAGCTCGCATCTACGACCCCAAGCGCGCCCAGATCTTCGAACGGCTGGGCGTGCCGACCGTGGCGACGGTCCGGTGGACGGCCGAGCAGATGATGCGCCGGCTCATTCCGCAGGGTTCCGTCAACGAATACCGCGACCCGTCCGGACAGATCGGCCTGTCAGAAGTGCATGTCAACCCGGCGTGGGTTTCGCACTCCGTTCTCGAAATCGAAGATGCGGTGCCGGGCCGCGTGGGCTTCATCACCCGGTCGGGTGAGGGCATCCTGCCGCAGAAGGACACCCTCCTGCAGGAGGGCGATCTTGTGCACATCATGTCGCGGATGGACGACCTCGAGGACATCGAGCGGATTCTCGATGCGCCCCCGGCACAGCAGTACAGGCAGCAGGACTGAGAGGAGTCACCATGAAGGTCGTCATCGCCGGAGCCGGCTCCGTCGGCAATTCCGTGGCCCGTGAGCTTTTGGAGAACGGGCATACCGTCCTGCTCATTGACAAAGACAAGGACGCAATCCGCCGTGACCTGGTGCCAGGCGCGCAGTGGCTCCTGTCTGATGCCTGCGAACCCGATGGTCTGGCCGAAGCCAATCTTGACTACGCCGATGTCGTCGTTGCGGCGACGGGTGATGACAAGACGAACCTGGTGCTGAGCCTGCTGGCGAAAACCGAGTTCGGTGTTCCCCGCACTGTCAGCCGAGTCAACAATCCCCGCAACGAATGGCTGTTCGACGACAGCTGGGGTGTTGATGTTGCCGTGTCAACACCTCGTCTGCTCACCGCGCTGGTCGAAGAAGCAGTCGAGGTCGGCGGTCTGGTGCAGCTGATGAACCTGCAGCGCGGCGGCACATCCCTTGTCGAGGTGACGCTGCACGAAACCGCTGCCATCACGGGTCAGCGTGTGGGCGACGTTTCGTGGCCGGCCGACACTGTTCTCGTTGCCCTGGTCCGGCAGGGCCGTGCCTTCGCTCCCGATGCCGATGATTCACTCATCGCCGGCGATGAACTGTACTTCCTGACCCTGCCGGAGCTGCATTCGCAGCTGACGGCAATGACCCGCTGATCACCGAAGCGCTGTTGAGGGTCTGCCGCGCAGCAGTGTGTAGGCCGGACAGAGGGTGACCATTTCACCGCCCAGCAGGCAGAATTTGCCGTGCACTGCGACCGGACGACCGGGCAGGAGGCCCGAGATTTCCCGCACACCCAAGAAGCGAACCCGCACCTCGCCCGTGTCGTCGGCGACGACACAGTCGAATGTCGGGTTTGCACCGTGTGCTGACCGCGTGATCGACCTGATGGTTCCGGCCACCGACGCGGTGTCGCGGTCTTCGACCTCGCTGATCGGCACGCAGGTCCGCGCCTGACGCGGCAGTTCGGCTACACGTGCAGCGCGCGTTCCGCTGTCAGCGGACTTCGGCAATTGTGGGACCCGGGTTGAGCGGATCGTCGTCGTCTGATTCTTCCCGCTTCGGTTCCGTGTTCGGCGGGGTGAGCATCAGCAGTTCGCGCGGAGGTCGGGCTTCTTCGCCGCGGTCGACGATGACGCCTCGCAGCACCTTGCGCAGCTCTTCACTCGCGGGGCTGTCTTCTGCGGCCGCGTTCGTCAGTGCTGCCCGGAGGAACCAGCGGGGCCCGTCAATGCCGATGAAGTGCACGGGGCGCAGGGACGGGGTGTCTTCACCGTCGAGCTTGACGGGAACTTCGGCGTGCAGCTCGGTGCCGAATTCGGTGTAGCGCTCAGCTGCCGAACCGCCGGCCTGTTCAATGTTTGCCGCAGTCTGGGTGCGCACATCGCCCCAGATGCCTTCTGCTTTAGAAGCGGCGAAGGCCTGCAGCTGCAGGTTTCCGCCCTTGTGCACGAGTGTGACGGCGACGATTTCGCGCGTGTCCTCGGTCTGCTCAAGCTGTACCTGCATCTGGTCGTACACGGGAATCTTCAGAGCACCAAGGTCAAGGCGGTCAGCCTCAGAGGC
Organism: Brevibacterium sp. HMSC22B09; assembly: GCF_001806795.1. Classification (NCBI taxonomy): domain Bacteria; kingdom Bacillati; phylum Actinomycetota; class Actinomycetes; order Micrococcales; family Brevibacteriaceae; genus Brevibacterium; species Brevibacterium sp. HMSC22B09. The sequence continues at coordinate 66,761 of NZ_KV785992.1, forward strand.
CTCTTCGGATGCGTCCCACGGACCGTTCTCGGCACGGTCGCGCGGGCCTTCCTTCGCCGCGAAGTCATCGTCGGCGTCGACTTCTGCAGCTTCGTCAGCCGCAGCTTCGTCAGCGGCGACTTCTTCGGTGCTGTTCGGTTCTTCGTTCGGTTCCTCTGACGGCTTGGCCTTGCGAAAACGGCTGAAGAATGACATCTACTGCTCCTCGTTGTGGGTGAATCCGCCGGTTGATCCGAAACCGGCACTGCCCCGGTCTGATGTTGACAGCGTATCGACAATCTCGAATTCCGCCCGGGAGACCTCCTGAATGACGAGCTGCGCAATGCGGTCACCGCGCGAAATCGTCGCGGTCGCATCCGGATCGAGGTTGACCAGCGGAACCTGGATTTCGCCCCGGTAGCCCGCATCGATGGTGCCCGGCGCGTTGATGACGGTCACACCGGCTTTTGATGACAGTCCCGATCGGGGGTGAATGAAGCCCGCGTACCCTTCGGGAATCGACAGAGCAATTCCGGTCGGAACTCGGCGACGCTCCCCCGGCTGCAGCACGACATCTTCGGCGGCGATCAGATCGCAGCCGGCATCACCGGAGTGCTCATAGGCGGGCACGGGAAGCCCCGGGTCGAGAACTTTGAGTTGGACGGGAACGATATTGGCAGCCACGGGCAGGACTTTAGTGCTTAGTGCGTGCCGATGCCACTTCGTGAACCGGGCGGCCGAACACCGCGCCAGCCACGTGGGACAATGGGGCACATGAACTCCCCCGCCTCCGCGACGCAGGGCGTCGCCTACGTCGAGAAGCTCTCACCCACGATCACCTGGTGGATTGTGGCACTGTTCCTGTCATCAATGACCGCTGCCATGGTCTACCCCGTCTGGCCGCTCGGCGCGATCGTGGTGCCCGTGGTCGTCTTCGCCCTCGCGGCGACCTGGCTGATGACTATGGGCGCGAAGATCCTCGTAACCGACACACACTTCTATGCGGGGCGGGCACACATCGAGCGCAGCTTCATCACCGAAGTTGAGCCTTTGGGCCCCGCTGCGGCGTTCCAGGCTCGCGGACCGCAGCTGGATGCACGCGCATTTCTCATGATCCGCCCGTGGGTGAAGCAGGCCGTCCGGGTGCACATCAACGACCCCGCGGACCCGACGCCCTACTGGGTGGTCTCAACCAAACGCCCCGCGGCTTTGGCTAAGGCGCTGAACTCATAAGCAGCTGCCGGCAGGCACCACTGCAGGCAGACATAGGCAGCGGGGGCGAGAACAGAT
>NZ_KV785993.1:0-101065 GCF_001806795.1 Brevibacterium sp. HMSC22B09
CCGGGGCACCTGCAGGGCCTTCACCCATTTCTGCTGAAATCATTCAGCACGCTATGTAGTGTTACCTCATGGCCACAGCTATTTCGACTCGGATCATTCAAGCTCCTATGGCCGGTGGACCCACAACACCGTCTTTGGTGAAAGCAGTCCACGATGCCGGTGCACTCGGCTTCTTAGCCGGCGGGTATCTGAGCCCACAGTCCCTTGACCAGCAGATTGTCGATGTCGGCGACCGGCAGTTTGGCGTGAACCTCTTCGTTCCGGAGTCGCACCACCCCAAGGACGAAGATCTCGATTTCTACAGAAATGCTCTGCAGCCAGCATTTGCCGAGCTTGGTGTAGACCTGCCAGCTGTTCCCTCGTTCACGGACGATTCTTTTAACGCGAAGGTCGATATTGTTCTGCAGCGCCAACCTGGCTACTGCACTTTTACGTTTGGGCTTCCTGACACGAGTGTCGTTTCTTCTCTTCAGTCCGCCGGTATTCGCGTCGGCATCACCGTCACCACCCCGTTTGAAGCACTCAAAGCTGAGGCAAACGGAGCGGACTTCCTGATTCTTCAGGGTCCGGAGGCCGGCGGCCACAGCGCACAGTTTGACCAATCGGCCGAACCGAGCACGCTCCCTTTGGCAGCGTTTATTGACGAAGCTCGCAGCAGAGTCACCCTTCCACTTGTTGCGGCCGGAGGCATCGGGACGCCCGCAGACGCAGCAATCCTTCTGGATCGAGGTGTCGACGCAGTTCAGATCGGAACTCGGTTCCTCACCAGCGACGAGGCTGGGACAAAACCCTGCCACCGCCGTGCTCTCATAGAAGGCACCTACACCGAAACCACGCGGACGCGTGCATTCTCTGGACGTCCAGCCAGGGGTTTGCGCAACGAGTTCATTGACCGCTTTGATTCTGAAGCCGTGATCGGATACCCACAGGTGAACACCCTGGTCGGTTCTTTGAAGAAGGCAGCTGGCGATGACGCCGCTTGGCAGAACCTGTGGGCTGGAACCGGATGGGCCGAATGTAGGGAACAGAGCGCAGCCGAAATTGTGCGCGAATTCTCGGAGTATCTGAACTCACACGGTTTCTGAACGTCCAAACTAGCTGGTAAGCGCGTCCACGATAGACTGTAGCCTGCAGATTTCAATAGGGGAGAACAGTGGCGAATTCATCATCACACGACGGACAGCGCAGCGAACGCCGTCCAGACCGCGGCAGCCGCTTCCAGCGCCGTGATTCCGGAACTGAGCGCAAGAACAACCGTCGCGACGGTCGTTCCTGGGATGGTGAGCGCCGTGATGGTGACCGTCGGAAGAAGTGGGACGGTGACCGCCGCCGTGACGGTCGTTCCTGGGATGGTGAGCGTCGCGATGGTGACCGTCGGAAGAAGTGGGACGGAAAACCGCGCTTCAAAGACAATAAGCGCTCGGACCGTCGCCCCAAAAAGCGTGACGACCGTCCACGCTTCAATGCCCCTCCCATCCCTGAGGGCATCACAGGAAAAGAACTCCCCGGCCACGTCAAAAGCGAACTGCGCGGCCTGAGTGCGGAAAACTCGGAACGGACCGCCAAGCACATCGTTGCTGCAGGCTTCCTTCTCGACGTTGACCTCGACCAGGCCTACGAACACGCAAAAGCCGCCGCACGCAGCGCAGGCCGAATCGGTGCAGCCCGTGAAGCACTCGGCCTCGTCGCCTACCACAAGGGCCTGTACGACGAAGCTTCCCGCGAACTTCGCACGCACATGCGGATCACCGGCTCAAAAGACAACCTCGCGGTCATCGCCGATGCCGAACGCGGCCGCGGCAGGCCCCAAAAAGCCATCGATATGTTCGCGGATGCCAATCGCAATGATCTGAGCAAAGACATCTGGCTCGAACTGGCAATCGTCGCCGCGGGAGCCCACTCCGACCTGGGTGACCTTGAAACGGCCCGCAAGACGATTGAAGACGTCGGATTCACTGGCCACAAGCCCGCAAGCGCAATCCGCCTGCTGCAGGCGTACGCAGATCTGCTGCGCGTCAGTGGAGACAGCGAAACCGCGGACAAGTACGACAAACTCGCTCAGGTCACCGCCGAACGCACCGGCCTGACCGATGCCTCTGAAGAAGTCGACATCATCGTCATCGAAGAAGAACTCGAAGACGAAGCCGCTGACGACAAGCAGACCGGAGAAGACCGCACCGAAGAAGAACAGGCCGCGGAAGCGGCTTCTGACGATGAACCCGCGGGCACTGAACCTGCTGAAGACGTTCCGGCTGACTCAGCCTCGCACGATGCTGGGGCAGAGAAAGACGAGGAAGCCGAACCGGCAGCGGGTGACGACAAGTCTGAAGCAACACCCGCTGACGATGGACCTGTTCCTGTGGCCGAAGGCAACACCCTCGAAGACGAAATCAACGAGGAAATGGCCGAAATCATGGCTGACATCGACGCGGCCCAGGAACAGCGGAATGCCGATGAAAAGCCGGAATCTGAGGACGCCGAAGCCAAGCACCAGCCGAGCGTGGACGATGAGCCGGAGCCGGGAGACACTCCTCCCATGTTTGACCTGTGACAGGCTGGCTTTTCGACCTCGACGGTGTTGTCTATACAGGCCAAGCGGAGATTCCCGGGGCCGGTGCGGCGCTGAGCGAACTCGCCGCTCACAGTCCCATCGCCTTCGTCACGAACAACGCTTCGCGCTCCAACGCTGCAATGGCTGAGCACATTCGCAGCTTCGGCGTCGACATTGCCGACAGTCAGGTCATGACGTCCGCCATTGCGGGAGCACAGTCCCTGTCCGAGGTGCTGCCAGCGGGTTCTCGTGTGCTCATCGTCGGCAGTGAGTTCCTCGCCGCCTGTGTGGAGCAGGCAGGCCTCGAACCCGTCTTGCCGACTGCTGGCCTCGTCGACGAACTCGATAGCCAGAGGCAGCGGGTTGACGCTGTTCTTCAGGGGCTTGCCGCTGATGTTGGGAACATCGACCTGTGCTGCGCAATCGCCGCAGTGCGCGCCGGCGCGAAATTCTGTGCAACCAACCCGGACCTCCGCCTGCCGAAAGAAACCGGGTTCTTCCCGGGCAACGGCTCTTTTGTGCGCATCGTGCAGGAATGTACGGGCATCGATCCCGAGGTGTTCGGCAAACCCGAAGCCACCATGCTCACTCTTGCAGCACAAGCCCAGGACATGAGCGACACCGTTATGGTCGGCGATCAGATCGCAACCGACATCGCTGCGGGCAAAGCAGCCGGTATGCGGACAGCCCTCGTGCTCACCGGCGTCGACTCCGTCCACTCGGCCCTGGCACTGCCGCCAAGCCAGCAGCCCGACGTCATTACCGCGTCGATTGCCACAGTCCGCGCCGCCGTCGAAGACATCCCGGCCGTCCGCTGCGACGGTGAGACCGCCGTGTGCGGCGAAGCCCGCGTGCACGTAGAAGACGACCGCATCGTTCACTCGGGACCAAACGCACACGCCACAGCCGGGGCTCTCGCTCTGTCTGCGCACCTCGATCGCCCGCTGGACGCTGGAACCCTTCCGGAGCGCTTCGCATGATTGGCTCCACGACACCCGGCGCGAAACCGCAGCCGCCTCCCACTCCGGACCGTGAGGAGCAGAACCTGCGGGCGGCGCTTGACGTGATTCTCAGCGCGGAAACACCAGAAGCGGTTGAATCCGCAGAAGCGCTGATTGACCGCATCGAATCGATTCTCGACGCGCGCGCATCATGACCCTTCGTCTGGATGCAGCCCTCGTGGAGCGCGGCCTGGTCCGTTCCCGCAACCGAGCCCAACGCGAAATCCGCGCCGGCCGGGTCGCGGTCGACGGCAAGACCGCCACCAAACCCTCTGTTCCAGTCAGCGACACTGCCGACATCACCGTGGACAACGCAGATCCCTGGGTTGCTCGTTCGGCTCACAAGCTCATCGGCGCGCTCGACGCCTTCGCACTTGATGCCACCGGACTGAAGTGCCTGGACGCTGGAGCGTCCACGGGCGGCTTCACTCAGGTCCTTTTGTCACGAGGCGCCGAGCATGTCTGGGCGGTCGACGTCGGCACGGACCAGCTCGACTCGAGTCTCCGCGAAAACCCGGCGGTGACGAGCCTCGAAGAGCATAATCTTCGGGAGCTCACGGAGGACTGGCTCGACGGTCACAAGATGCAGATGACTGTCGCCGACGTGTCGTTCATTTCGCTGACCCTCATTGCCCGTCCGCTGCTGGAGAACACCGACGGTGATCTTCTGCTCATGGTCAAACCGCAGTTCGAAGCCGGCCGCAGCGCCCTGGACAAACACGGCGTGGTCACCGATCCGCAGGACCGTGCCGAAGCTGTGCGCTCCGTTGCAGAACACGTCGAAAGCCTGGGCGCTCACCTGCGCGGGATCGTCCAATCGCCGCTGCCGGGACCGACGGGCAATATCGAATACTTCCTGTGGGCGCACAAGGGGCAGACACAGCGGCACCTGAGCTCCACCTCGGCGGGGGAGGGCCTCGACCTTGACAGCATTGCCGAGCACATCCGCACGGGAGCTGAGCACCCGCTGACCATCCCCGCTCGAACAGAGCGGGAGGACAACCGGGCTGATAGTTTGGGTGGCAAGGAGGCTCGGTGAATCGAAGAATCGTCGTCGTGGTGCATCCGCACCGCAAGAGTGCCCGCGCGGCTGCGCAGACTGTGTGCGCAAGCCTGATCGACCGCGGAATCACGCCGGTGATCGCACAGCGCGAATACGCCAGCCTGTCGTCCTATGGCGACTTGGATCTGACCGGCATTGAGGTCCTCAGCGACTTCGCTGAACTCGACTCTGAAACCGGCCCCGAACTCGTCATGGTCCTAGGCGGGGACGGCACGATCCTGCGCGCAGCATCTCACTTCCACGGCACCGGCGTGCCGATCATGGGCATCAACCTGGGCCACGTGGGCTTTCTCGCAGAAGCCGAACGCAAAGATCTCCACGACACCGTCGAAGCCGCAATCGCCCGCGACTACGTCGTCGAACAGCGCATGAGCCTCGACATCACCGTCACCCTCGGCGACGAGGTGATCCACGAAGACTGGGCGCTCAATGAGGCAACCGTGGAAAAAGACCGTGGCGCCTCGATGATCGAAGTGGTTGTCGGAGTCGACAGCCGTCCCGTTTCGTCATTCGGCTGCGATGGCGTCATCATGGGCACCCCGACCGGTTCGACCGCCTACGCGTTCTCGGCCGGCGGGCCGATCATCTGGCCGGACGTCGAAGCGCTCCTCATGGTGCCGATTTCAGCCCACGCGCTGTTCTCCACTCCGCTGGTCGTGTCGCCGTCCTCAACCCTGGGCGTGGAATTCCAGCCCGTTACACCCGGCACAAGGGCTGTCCTTTTCTGCGACGGGCGCTTCCGCTTCGACCTGCCGGAAGGTGCACGCGTGGAAGCTCGCCGCTCGGCCGTCCCGGTGCCGCTGGCACGCCTGAACAAGGGCGTGTTCACCGACCGTCTGGTCGCCAAGTTCCAGCTGCCGGTCGCCGGCTGGCGCGGACCGGGGGCCCGCGATGATTGAGGTTCTGCGCATTGAGAACCTCGGGGTGATAAAGGCCGCCGAGGTGGAGCTCTCTCCCGGTCTGACAGTCGTCACGGGAGAAACCGGGGCTGGCAAGACGATGTTCGTCACCGCCCTTGACCTCCTGCTGGGCGCTCGCAGCGGCAGCCACGTTGTGCGCGCCGGAGAAGACAAAGCGGTTGTTGAGGGAATCTTCGATATCGACAACCAGCCCGCAGTTGCTGAGCGAGTCGAAGATGCCGGCGGGGAAGCTGAAGGCGAACTCATCGTCACTCGGACAATTCCCGCGTCCGGTCGTGCTCGGGCAACCGCTGGCGGACGCACCGTTCCGGCCGGCCTGCTGTCAGACATCGGCCAGGAACTCGTATCCATGCACGGCCAGTCCGAGCAGATGACCCTGCGCAGCCGCACCCGGCAGCGCGAACTGCTCGACAGCTACGGCGGTGACGAACTTGCCAAGGCGCGCGATGCCTATTCCGCGGCCTACGCCAAGTGGACCTCCCTAAAAGAAGAGCACGCCGAACTGACCGCCACCTCGACCGAAAGAGCACAGCGGATTGAGTTCCTGGAAACCGCGCTCGAAAAGATTGAGGAAGTCCGCCCGCTGGAGGGCGAAGACGCCGAACTGACCGCCCTTGCCAACCGGCTGGCATCGGCTCACGAACTCAAAACCGCAGTCGCGGCGGCCCAGGCGGCACTCACCGGTGCCGACTGGGACGACGCCGCCAATGCTGTTGACCAGGTCAATGCGGCCGCCGCACAGCTGAACCAGGCGGCCGCAGCGGATGAAACCCTCACGGAGCACGCCTCGGCTCTGACCGACCTGGGTCTGCAGCTGTCAGACCGGGCGGCACGACTGAGTGAATACCTGTCCGGCTTTGACGAGCTCGGCGAAAGGTCACTCGAAGACATCGAACAGCGGCGTGCAGACCTCGGCTCCCTGTCCGCCTACGGTGAGGACACCTCGGCGGTTCTGGCGTTTGAAACACAGGCCGGTGAGGAACTCCTGCGGCTGCGCGAAGCCGGTGAAAGCCTCGCCACAATGGATGCGCAGGTCGAAGCCGCCGAAGCGGACATGCTCGAGAAGGGCGCGCAGCTGACCGAACAGCGGAAGAAGTCCGCGGACGGCTTTTCACAGGCTGTCGGTGCTGAACTCGCCGCGCTGTCCATGCCGAAGGCGTCGATCACCTTCGAAATCGAAGAAGCCGAACCGGCCGCCCACGGCTGCGACAGCGTGTCGCTGCTGTTCGCCGCTCACTCATCGACCGTGCCCGGCGAAATCGGCAAACTCGCCTCCGGCGGTGAACTGTCGCGCGTCATGCTTGCCATCGAAGTGGTCATGGCCCGCAGTGTGGCGTTCCCGACGTTTGTCTTCGACGAGGTCGACGCCGGAGTCGGCGGCCGGGCCGCCATTGAAATCGGTCGACGCCTGGCACAGCTGGCTGGGCACTCGCAGGTCATCGTCGTCACTCACCTGGCGCAGGTCGCCGCGTGGGCGGACAACCACGTCACGGTTGCCAAGGACGACGCCGGAGAAGGCGTCGTCTCCGGAGTGACCGTGCTCAGCCGGGACGAACGGGAACACGAACTGGCACGCATGCTGTCCGGCCTGGCCGAATCCGATTCGGCACGCGAACACGCAGACGAACTCCTGGCGATCGCCGCGCAGGAAAAATCCTCCTTCAGCGGCGTGAAAGAATAGACCCGTGGACACTGCAGAATCTGTTGAAAAAGGGCACGGCGGGATCATCGCCGACCTCGTCGACGACATGGCGACGTTCGTCCACGCTCATCCCGACCTCCTCTTCAGCGCACTCGACCTGCCGGACATCCCCAAATCGATGTTCAAACGCCAAGCGCTGGTCGTATCCGCCGGGTACAACTACAAAGAGGACTTGGCAATGCTCAAGTCCTACATTCGGGAATACCGTCCGCTGCTCATCGGCGTTGACGCAGGCGCCGACGCGCTGCTCGAGGCCGGGCACCGCCCCGACATTGTGATCGGCAACCTTGACGCCGTGGGCGATTCGCCGCTTCTGTCCGGCGCTGTGCTCATCGCCCACTACGGTCCAGACCGCCCGGCCGAGGGCATCCAGCGTTTGGAAAAAGAGGGACTGCACTACGACGTCCTGAAAACCGCCGGAACAAACGAAGACGCGGGACTTCTGCTGGCGGATGCCCTCGGAGCGCCGCTCATCGTGTCTGTGGGCTCACCGGCCGTTATCGAATACGCCCACGCCGGTGCTGAAAGCCAGCCGTCGGCATATGTGGTCCGCATGATCCTCGGGTCACGCGTCGTCGACGCCAAGGGAGTGTCGCTGCTCTATCGGCAGCGCGCAGGATCCTGGCAGCTGGTGGTGCTCGCCCTGGCCGGCCTGCTGGCGCTCGCCGCAGCTCTGGCGGCCACCGAGTCCGGGCGTCTTCTGCTGGAGCTCATCGCCGCGCAGCTCGACGGCTTCTTCGGACTCTTCGGAGGCGGGAGCCCACGCTCTGACGCACTGCTTCACACCCATCTACCGTCCGTTATCCAAGGCTGAGAACCCGTGATCGACTTCCGCTACCATCTGGTTTCCCTGTTTTCGGTGTTCCTGGCGCTGGCCGTTGGGATTGTGCTGGGCGCAGGCCCCCTCAAAGCACCCATCGGCCAGTCCCTTCAGGACCAAGTGCAGGCACTGCGCGAGGACCGTGACAACCTGCGCGGTGATCTCGATAAGAGCCGTGAGGAAACCAGCAGCCTCAACGAGTTCGTCGAAGCGAACGCACCGGACCTCATCAACGGCAAACTGCGCGGCCGCACTGTTTCGATCATTAGCGCAGAAGAGGCCGCCGGCGCAGATGTGCGCGGGCTCGAGCAGCAGCTGACAGCCGCGGGCGCAAGTGTTGTCGACGGCGGGACGCTGACAAAGACGACGTTCTCGGTGGAAGACCCGCAGGGCGATCTGGTTGAGAAGCTACGCGAATATGTGGACGCGGGCCCACAGGATCCCACGCAGGCAGTTGCCGGAGCGCTGACCGAAGTGTGGGGTGTCGGCAGCAAAGCCGACTCCTTGTCAGAACAGGAAGCTGAAGACGTCCTGAAGATCCTGCGCGACCACGGCCGGCTCGTGGGCGGCAAGCCCGGCAAAGTTGACGCGTTGATCTTTGTCGCCGGGGAAACAACCGCTGTGGAACAGGCACGCGAAGGGGAAACAGCTGAGCCCGCCGAAGACACCGGCGATTACATCGAAGCGATCCGAGAAATGCAGGGCACACTGCCGCTCGTAGTTGCTGGACCGCTGGGCAACAGCGGGCTGATCCACCAGCTGAGGTCAGACCGCACGGGAACAACCGTCGACGGCATTGAAACCAGCGCGGGCGCCGTCATCACGGTGCTGGCGACAGCAGACCTCATCGACGGCGGCAAACCCGCCGCCTACGGCTTCGGCCAGCGCGCCGAAGAACTGTACCCCGGTATGAAGAAGTAGGCTTGGAAGGGAAGAAGGAGTTACACGTGAGCGACACGCTGGCCCCGCAGAAGCGCATTCTGCATGTTCTGACCGAGGCGTCTTCGCCTATTGCCGACACCGCCGCGACCATCATCGCCGGCCAACTCGAACGCGGGTACCGGGTTGCGGTTGCCTCGCGGGCAGAAGTATTCCAGGCCCTGAGCGCCCAGCACCCACAGCTGCGGCACATCGACATTCCCGCCCGACCGTCAGCGTTTGACCTGTCAGCGGGCACCTCGGCATTTCGCCTGCACAAGATCTACCGGCACATCGATGTCGTCCACGCCCACGGTCGGCACGCGGCCGTGCTTGCTGGTCTCGGTCTGACCGGTCTGCCCACCAGGATGCACCCGCCGATCATCGCAACCGTCGGCCGTGACGAAGACGATTCCCTCTTCGGCGCGCAGCACTCGATTGTCGCCCGCACAGCAACCGCGGTTCTCGGCACCACGGAGCGGGTTGTTGCCGACTACGAAGACGACGTCGCCGTTGCTGAACGGGCCCAGCTTGTGCGCACCGACGATCAGGGCTTCCCACGTCCGAACGTGTCCGCTAAGAAGATGCGCCGTCGCCTGTCCGCCGATGACGGCCGCATGGTCATCGCCGTGCCGATCGAAGCCAAAGACACCGTGGAACTGACCGAGGTGGTCGAAGCGATCGTCGCGCTTGACAAGACCCAGTCCGACCGCCGCTGGAGGGTTGTCTTCACCGGCCGCGGCGGAGTCCGTTCGCACCTCGAAAAGCTCTCCCACGCCCTGGACTACGTCACGGTTGCAGCACCCTCAGACGCCGTCAACGTCGTCAATGCCGCAGACATCGTCATTGCGTCTGCCCGCATGACCGGCCTTGATTCCGACGACGTCATGAACGTCGGCAAAGCCACCATCGTGGTCGGCAATGAGCGCCTGGCCAGGGCCTACGGCCCGCACGCCACGGTCGCCAACACGGCAGACGAAATCGGCCAGGCGATCGCAAGCTACGCGGGCAGCCCCGCCGACCGGATCAGCGACGGCTTCGCGCTTCGCAAACGCGTCCGCAGCGGCAACCGGGACCACCTGGTCGAAACGCTGCTGGAACTCTACGCGTACGCCGAGACCCTCAATGCCTGAACGACCACAGCTGGCTGATCAGCTGGTCGACTATCCGACCCACGGGCGGGAAGTCGTGTTTCGCGGTGCCGTGTGGGACGTGTGCCGCGAAACGGTCGACCTGCCGGAAGCAGCCGGTCTGACTCGGGACTTCGTCGACCACACGGGAGCGGTCGGCATTGCCGCAGTCGATGACGACGACCGGATCCTCCTCATCCAGCAGTACCGGCATCCCGTCCGTCAGCGCGACTGGGAGATCCCAGCCGGTCTGCTCGATGTGCAGGGCGAAGATCCGCTGCTGGCCGCTCAGCGCGAACTGAGTGAAGAAGCCGACCTCCAGGCTGGCTCCTGGGCGGTTCTTGCCGACCAGCTCAGCTCGCCCGGCGGTCTGAGCGAAGTTCTGCGCATCTACCTGGCCCGTGACCTAGCCGAGGACGCCTCGGACTTTGTGCGCGAAGGCGAAGAGGCCGGCCTCGTGCTGCGCTGGACCCCGCTGGGTGAGGCATTCGAGGCGGTCCGTGAGGGCAGGATCGGCAACGCCACCGCGCAGCTGGCCATCCTGCACGCCCACGCATCGCGTACCGGCGGATGGTCCGGTCTGCGGCCGGCCGACTGCGCGTGGCCCGCATACCGCCACCTGCACGGCTGATATGGCCAGACGAGGAGCACAGCTGCTCCCGGACGATGCACCGCGCGCCCTGCGGCAGCCCACCGAGGAGTACCTGACGATGCTGCGCCTGGAGCGCGGCCTGGCACAGAACACCATCGACGGCTACGCCCGGGACCTGGCCGACTATCTGCGGTTTCTCCAAGACGAGGGGCTAAGTGACTTCGCGCAGGTCGATCCCGAGGTGGTGCGCCGGTATTCGGAAGTTCTCGCCGAAAGGGGAGCGGCGGCATCGTCACGGGCACGCGCCCTGTCCGCTCTGCGCAGGTTCCACGCTTTCTATGCGGCTGAAGCAGCCGGCAGGGTTGACCCGACCGTTGACGTCCAGCTGCCGAAGGACATCAGCCGACTGCCGAAGGCACTGACAGTCTTCGAAGTCGAATCGATGATTGCCGCAACCGCGGGCGATGATCCGGTGAGTCTGCGCGCGAAAGCTCTTCTGGAAATGCTGTACGCAACCGGGGCGCGCATCAGCGAAGCGGTCGGCGTCGACATTGACGACCTCGACCTCGACGGCGGGGCTGTGCGCCTGTACGGAAAGGGCAGCAAAGAGAGGATCGTGCCGCTGGGCAGTCACGCAGTTGACGCGCTCGGTGCCTGGCTGACCCGCGGGCGGACCGCCTTCAGCCGCGGCAGCACCGCGGCCGTGTTCATCAACCAAAGGGGCGGGAGGCTCACCCGCCAGTCCGCGTGGGCGGCGGTGCGCACTGCCGCAGAGACCGCGGGACTGACCGGTGTGACGGCCCACAGCCTGCGGCATTCGTGCGCAACGCACCTGCTGGAAGGCGGTGCGGACATTCGTGCGGTACAAGAGCTGCTGGGGCACGCCTCGGTGTCGACCACGCAGATCTACACCAAGGTCACGGTGCAGTCCCTGCGTGAAGTATTTGCATCAGCCCACCCCCGGGCGCGGTAGGCTAGAAGAACAGCAGCAAAGAGAAAGGTGAGTGGTGTGGACAACCAGCAGGAAATCGACATCGATGTCCCCGAAATGGGGCCCACTGGACGTCCGCTGACTGATTTTCCAGTCCCACCGCCGGTTGAACAGCACGGTCCCGCGCGGATCATCGCGATCGTCAACCAGAAGGGCGGGGTCGGCAAAACCACCACCTCGATCAACCTGGGTGCTGCGCTGGCCGAATACGGCAGGCGCGTGCTGCTGGTGGACTTCGACCCGCAGGGAGCACTCTCGGTGGGGCTCGGCATCAACCCGCACAGCGTTGACCAGAGCGTCTACAGCCTGCTCATGAACTCCCGCCTGGACCCCCATGACGTCGTCCAGAGCACCGACGTTGAGGGCATCGACGTGCTGCCGGCAAACATCGACCTTTCTGCCGCGGAAGTGCAGCTGGTCGGCGAAGTCGGCCGCGAACGCGCTCTCGATCGCGCCCTGCAGAAACTCGCCCCGGAATACGACGTCATCCTGGTGGACTGCCAGCCCTCACTGGGTCTGCTCACCGTCAACGCGCTGTCAGCAGCCCACGGGGTCATCATTCCGCTCGAAACCGAATTCTTTGCCCTGCGCGGTGTCGCACTCCTGGTCGAATCCATCGAAAAAGTGCAGGAGCGGATCAACCCTGCACTCGAAATCGACGGCATCCTCGCCACCATGTTCGACACCCGCACACTGCACTCGCGAGAAGTTGTGCAGCGCGTTGTCGAAGCCTTCGGGGACAAGGTCTTCGAAACCGTCATCAACCGCACCGTGAAGTTCCCCGACGCGTCCGTCGCAGCAGAGCCCATCACATCGTTCGCATCGTCTCACCGCGGTGCCGAGGCCTACCGGACACTCGCCCGCGAACTCATTGCCCGCGGGGGCGCACCCTGATCGACACGGTCGAAACCCCCGGTCCTGCACAAGCCACAGACGAGGCGGACGCCGCCGAGGCCGGGTTCACGGTTGAGCTCGACGTCTTCACGGGACCCTTCGACGTCCTGCTCGACCTCATTGCCAAACGACGCCTGGACATCACCGACATCGCCTTAGCCGAGGTGACTGACGAGTTCCTCGCCTTCACTGCCCAGCTACGCGACACCGACCACGCGTCAACCACGGAGGGGCTCGAACAGCTCTCAAGCTTCCTCGTGGTGGCAGCAACTCTGCTCGACCTCAAAACAGCCCGCCTGCTGCCGCAGGGCCAAGTGGAAGATGAGCTCGACCTCGAACTTCTTGAAGCCCGCGACCTCCTGTTCGCCCGCCTGCTGCAGTACCGCGCCTACAAACAGGTGTCCCTGCTGTTCCGCGAGCAGATGACCGCAGCGGGCATGCGGATCCCGCGCACCCCCGAACTCGAAGAGAAGTTCCGCGACATCCTTCCGCCTCTTGAGTTCACAGCAACCCCGGAAGTCATCGCGGCCCTCTACGCCACGGCCATCAGCCGAGACCACACACCGCCGACCGTGGCAGTCGACCACCTGCACCTCGAGCACGTCAGCGTTGCCGAGCAGCGCTCCGTCATTCTGGGGGAGCTGGCCAGCCGCGGGCGAATTGACTTCGCAGAACTGGCGGCCAGTGCCGAAACCACACTCGTCGTGGTGGCGCGTTTCCTCGCGCTGCTGGAACTCTTCAAAGCCCACCTGTGCGATCTGCAGCAGGACACCCCGCTGGGGCCGCTGAGCGTCGTTGCCGCTGCCTCCGGCGAGGAGCTGCGCAGCGCCGACCTGGGCGAATCGGAACAGGACGCGGAACCGGACAGGGAGGACTGACGTGCGCGAAGACTGGTACGAAGCTCTCGAGGCGGTGCTCGTGATCTCCGCTGAACCGCTCACTGCCGACGACCTCGCCCAGGGGCTCGGCATTGACAAGGACTCCGTCGAAAAGGCACTGGCCGATCTGGCCGCCGACTATGACGGACACGGTGGTTCGGTTCGCCGAGGGTTTCAGCTTCGGGCATCCAACGGCGGGTGGCGCATCAGTTCGCGCGAAGAGCAGTTCGACAACGTCAAGGGCTTCCTCGTGCGAGGCCAATCATCGAAGATGTCGCAGGCGGCGCTGGAAACCCTTGCCGTCGTCGCCTACGCCCAGCCGGTCACCCGGGCGCGAATCTCCGCCATCCGCGGCGTCAACGTCGACGGGGTTGTGCGCACCCTCTTGATGCGCGGACTCATCGTCGAGGTCGACAGCGACGACGCTGGGGGAGCACGCCAGTACGTGACATCACAGGTGTTCCTCGAATCGATGGGCATCGACAGTCTCGACCAGCTTCCGGACATCGCCCCCTATCTGCCCGAAGACGTCCCCGCCGACGACTGAGGCCCGCGGGTGGGCCCTCGCCGGGCATAGCCGGCCCGGCCTCTGCGACAATGGGGGACATGAGCACGAAAGACTCTCGCCTCCCTGGCCACCCATCGAAAAGGCCCTCGCGTCGCAAGCGCGCCGAACGCCACCAGCCGTCGCGTGATGTGCACGCAAGCAACGGTGTGCGTCTGCAGAAGGTGCTCGCAGATGCCGGTCTCGGATCGCGCCGCTCGTGCGAACAGCTGATCGTCGACGGTCGCGTGTCGGTTGACGGCACGCAGGTGCGCGAACTCGGCACCCGCATCGATCCGGACAAGCAGCGCGTCGAAGTTGATGCAATGCCGATCACCACCCACACCGACAAGGTGTACCTCGCCTTCAACAAACCCCGGAAGGTCGTGTCCTCCATGGGCGACCCGGAGGGCCGGAAGAACCTCGATGACTACGTGGGCGACCGCCCCGAGCGGCTCTTCCACGTGGGACGGCTGGACTACGAAACTGAGGGCCTGCTCCTGCTGACCAACGACGGTGAACTCTCCAACCGCCTGTCGCACCCCTCCTACGAAATTCCGAAGACCTATCTGGCTCAGGTGCGCGGCACAATCGCCAAGGACGTCAGCGCTCGCCTGCGCGACGGAATCGAACTCGATGACGGCCTGGCCCACGCCGACAGCTTCAAGCTGATCGAAACGGTTCAGGGTGTCTCGCTCGTCGAAATCGTGCTGCACGAAGGCCGCAACCGCATTGTCCGTCGCATGATGGACGCTGTCGGCAACCCCGTCATCCGCCTGGTCCGCACGAAGTTCGGACCCATTGAACTGGCAGAGCAGCGACAGGGCAAAGTCCGCTCGCTGCGGCCGGACGAAATCGGCGCGCTGTTCGAAACGGTGAAGATGTGAACGTCCACATCATCGGCACTGGCCTGCTGGGCACATCGCTCGGGTTGGCCCTGACTAACGCGGGGCACCGGGTGACGCTGGAAGACCTGTCGCCGACCGCGGTCAACCTGGCCGCCGACATGGGGGCGGGCACCCGCGAAAACCCCACCGACCCGGACGTCGTCATCGTTGCCGCACCGCCGGACGTGTGCGCCGGCATCATCGTCACAGCACTGCGCACGTGGCCGCGGGCAACAGTCACCGACGTGGCCTCCGTCAAGGGAGCCATTCTCGCCCAGGTGCGCGAACAGACCCGTGAACGCGAACTCGACCGCTACATCGGCTCTCACCCCATGGCCGGACGCGAAAAGTCCGGGGCTATTGCAGCCCGCGGTGACCTCTTCACCGCGAGCCCCTGGGTGGTCTGCTCTGACGAGGACACCCCGAAAGAGCGCCTGGATCACATCGTCAACATAGCCGAAGCGGTCGGAGCAGCCGTTATCCACCTCGACCCCGACTTCCACGACTCCTCGGTCGCGCGAGTGTCCCACGCCCCGCAGGTTGTCGCCTCGCTCATGGCAGCCCAGCTGCGCGACATGCCGGCAGACGGGATCGCCCTGGCCGGTCAGGGCCTGCGCGACACCACGCGGATCGCAGACTCTGACCCCGGCCTGTGGACCCAGATTCTGTCTGGCAACGCGGCCGAAATCCGCACCGTCCTCAAAGGCCTGCGCGACGACCTCGACACCGTCATCAGCGCGCTTGACCTGGGGCCCGGCGCCTATGCTGCGCTCGCCGGAGCACTCGCGGCGGGCAACGAGGGGCGCGACAGGATCCCCGGCAAACACGGTTCCGCACCCACTCGATACTCCGTCGTCACAGTCGTCGTCGACGACACCCCGGGTGCCCTGGCGCGTCTGTTTGCTGACATCGGCGAACTCGGCGTCAACATCGAAGACATGCGAATGGACCACGCCACGGGCGTTAAACTGGGCTCCGTTGACGTTTCAGTCCTCCCGGCAAGTGAAATCGACCTCATCAGCGGCCTGCGGGAGCGCGGTTGGCGCCTGCCCGAAGCCGCACTCGAACAAGAAGGAACAGCATGACCACAGTTGCGATTGACGGGCCCAGCGGAGTCGGCAAATCGAGCGTTTCGCGCGAATCCGCTTCGCGTCTGGGCTTCGGCTACCTCGACACCGGTGCCATGTACCGCGCAGTGGTGTGGCTGTGCCTCAACCGCGGCGTTGAAGAACCCGGCGATGTCGTCGAGCAGATCCGCGGCTGCGACCTCGAAATCTCAACGGACCCGAAGAACTTCTACATCGAAGTCGACGGCATCGACGTCACCGAGGAAATCCGCACCGACGAAGTGACCTCCAACGCCACGATCGTCTCCGCTGTGCCCGACGCCAGGGCCGAACTGATCGAAAAGCAGCGCGAGATCATCAACGCGGCCGAACCCGGCATCGTCGTCGAAGGCCGCGACATCACGACCGTCGTCGCCCCGGATGCCGAAGTGCGCATCCTCATGACCGCACGCGATGAAGTTCGCATTGCCCGCCGCACCCAGCAGCTGCACGGCAGCGTTGACGAAGCGACGATGAAGGCGACCGCCGAAAACGTCATCGGCCGCGACAAAAAGGACTCGAAGACCACGAGCTTCCTCACCGCGGCAGACGGCGTGCACACACTCGACACCTCGGACATCGACTTCGAAGCTTCCGTGCAGGCAGTCCTCGACCTGGTGGAGGCGGCGCGTGGCTGAGGAGTACACCGGAACCCAAGACGATGATTTCGCGCGCCGGATCAGCGAAATCAGCGATGACGACGCGCAGAAGCGCGCCGAATCGTTGCTGGCCGGGCTGCAGGAATACGACCTCGAAGACGAAGACGCGGACCTGCTCAACGCCTATGGCGCAGGCTTTGACGATGACGACGAAGACGACGGCCCAGCGCCCGTGCTGGCCATTGTCGGCCGCCCGAACGTGGGCAAATCGTCGTTCGTCAACCGCATTCTCGGACGCCGCGAAGCTGTTGTAGAAGACGTCCCGGGAGTCACGCGCGACCGCGTGAGCTATCCCGCGCAGTGGGCCGGCCGCAAAATCACGCTTGTCGACACCGGCGGTTGGGACATCGACTCGAAGGGTATTGCTTCGCGCATTGCCGAACAGGCTGAAGTCGCCGTTGAACTCGCAGACGCCGTCGTCCTCGTCGTCGACGTGCGCACGGGTGTGACGGCAACTGACGAACACATTGTGCGCATGCTGCGCCGCACCAAGAAGCCGGTGCTGCTCGCGGCGAACAAGGTTGACAGCGACAAAGATCTGCTGAGCGCGGCAGAACTGTGGTCACTGGGCATGGGGGAGCCGCACCCAATTTCCGCCATGCACGGAAACGGTGTGGCAGACTTCCTCGATGAGGTTCTGAAGATCCTGCCCGAACAGTCGCAGATCGACCAGGCCATGGAACGCGGTGGACCGCGCCGCGTGGCTCTTGTCGGCCGACCAAATGTCGGCAAGTCTTCGCTGCTGAACAAGATCGTCGGCCACAAGCGGGTGGTCGTCGACAACGAAGCCGGCACCACCCGCGACCCGGTCGACGAACTGGTGGAGCTTGGCGGGCGGCAGTGGCGCTTCATCGACACCGCAGGCATTCGCAAGCGCTCAAAGAACGCCATCGGCTCAGAGTTCTATGCCTCGCTGCGCACTCAGACCGCGCTTGAGCGCTCCGAGGTTGCAGTGGTCCTGTTGGAGGCCAGCGAGGTCATCTCCGATCAGGACATGAAGATCATCCGCAACGTCATCGACGCCGGTCGCGGCCTCGTCGTGGCGTTCAACAAGTGGGACCTGCTGGATGATGAACGCCGGTGGAACCTGGAACGTGAGATCGAACGCGAGTTCGGCCACATCAGCTGGGCTCCGCGCGTCAACATCTCCGCCGAATCGGGTCGACACGTCGAACGGCTGGTCCCGGCCATGGAAACGGCGCTTGAGAGCTGGGAGAACCGCATTCCCACCGGCAAGCTCAACGCATTCCTGGCTGAGCTTGTCGCGGCCAACCCGCACCCGCTTCGGGGCGGCAAACAGCCGCGCATCCTGTTCGGAACCCAGGCCGGCAGCAGGCCGCCGAAGTTTGTTCTGTTCACCACCGGTTTCCTCGATCCTGGCTACCGCCGGTTCATCGAGCGGCGCCTGCGGGAGGTCTTCGACTTCGAAGGCACTCCGATTGAGATCTCCATGCGCATCCGCGAAAAGCGCAAGAAGCGCTGAGCTTCAACCGCGGCAGAAGGGGCCGGTGGGACTATGAGCGTCCCGCCGGCCCTTTCTGCCTTGTGGACAGCTCTTGCGGAAAGTTCTGACCGGGCGGTAGAAAAGAAAGCGCACCAGGTTTTCAGCAAAGACGCAGAACCACCAGGAGGAATGATCTATGGCACGCACAGCAATCGTCACCGGAGCCGCCCGCGGCATCGGCGCGGCAACAGCAAAACGCCTCGCAGCTGACGGTCACAAGGTCGCTGTATTCGACCTGAAGGAAGAAGACACGCGCGACACAGTTGAGGCGATCAAGGCGGCAGGTGGCGAAGCCATCGGCATCGGCGCTGACGTGTCGGATGAAGAACAGGTGCAGGCGGCGGTGAAGAAGACCGCTGACGAACTCGGCCCGCCCACGGTCTTGGTCAACAACGCCGGCATCATTCTGGACAATCTTCTGTTCAAGATGCCGCTGCACGACTTCCAGAAGGTGCTTGCCGTGCACCTGGAGGGCAACTTCCTCATGACGAAGGCCTGCCAGGAGTACATGGTGGCTGAGAAGTTCGGCCGCATCATCTCGCTGAGCTCCACATCGGCACTCGGCAACCGCGGTCAGTCGAACTATGCGGCCGCAAAGGCCGGCGTGCAGGGACTGACGAAGACCTACGCGATTGAACTGGGCAAGTTCGGGGTGACCGCCAACGCCATTGCTCCCGGATTCATCCAGACCGACATGACGAAGGCCACCGCCGAACGCGTCGGCATGGACTTTGAGTCCTTCGTCGAACGGGCTGTCAGCGCCATCCCGGTGGGACGCGGCGGCGTGCCCGAAGACATTGCAAACGCTGCGGCGTTCTTCGCTTCGGAAGCCAGCGGATTCGTGTCCGGTCAGGTTCTCTACGTCGCCGGCGGCCCCCGCGGCTGACTCAAGATCTCGCGGCTGACTCAAGACCCCGCGGCTGACGCATCACAGCCGAGTCGCCAACCCACATCCCACACAGGAGGACACATGACAGACGCAGTCATCGTTTCGACAGCGCGCACACCGATCGGCAAGGCCTACCGGGGCGCTTTCAACAACACCATGCCGCAGGAGCTTGCCGGCCACGCCATTAAGCACGCGGTCCAGCGAGCAGGCTTGGAAGGCCCTGAAGTCGACGACGTCATTCTCGGTGCGGCCGTCCAGCACGGTGCCCAGAGCACCAACTTGGGCCGCCAGGCCGCCATCCGGGCGGGCCTTCCCACCTCGGTCGCCGGTATGACGATCGACCGGCAGTGCGCTTCCGGCCTCATGGCGATTGCCACGGCGGCCAAGCAGATCATCGTCGACGGCTTCGACATCGCCGTCGGCGGGGGAGTCGAATCGATTTCGCTGGTCCAGAACGAACACTTCGCCGACCAGTACCGCTCCCGCGACCCATGGTTTGCCGAGCACCAGCCGGACCTCTACATGCCGATGCTGAAAACCGCAGAGGTCGTCGCCGCACGCTACGGTGTGTCCCGCGAAGTGCAGGACGAATACTCCTACCAGTCGCAGATGCGCACCGCCGCAGCACAGGAGGCAGGACGCTTCGATGATGAAATCGTCCCGCTGCCGTCGGTCAAGCTCGTCCAGGACAAAGAGACCAAGGAGATCTCCGAAGTCGAAACCGTTCTGGAACACGATGAGGGCAACCGCCCCTCCACCACACTGGAAGGACTGGCGGGACTGAACCCCGTTCTGCCGCCGGGGGACTACTCCGACAACCCGACGATCACCGCCGGCAATGCTTCACAGCTGTCCGACGGCGCTTCGGCCTCCGTCCTCATGTCCGCAGAAGAAGCATCCCGCCGTGGGCTTGAGCCCCTGGGCATCTACCGCGGCATTGCGGTTGCCGGTCTGGACCCGGACGAAATGGGCATCGGGCCGGTCTACGCCGTGCCCAAACTGCTCAAACAGCACGGTCTGACGATTGACGACATTGGCCTGTGGGAACTCAATGAGGCCTTCGCGGTGCAGGCTCTGTACTGCCGTGACCGCTTGGGTATTGACCCGGAGAAGTTCAACGTCAACGGCGGAGCGATCTCGGTGGGCCACCCGTACGGCATGTCCGGCGCCCGCCTCACTGGCCACGCTCTGCTGGAAGGCAAGCGCAGGGGAGCCAAGTACGTCGTCGTCACGATGTGCGTCGGCGGCGGTATGGGCGCTGCCGGTCTGTTCGAAGTCGCCTAACGCGCAAGCAGGGTGAGCCCCATCGGCTCATCCGGCTCACGCGGTCCATTCCGCAATCAGCGCCTGTGCCCCAGACCTTGGAAAAGGGTCCGGGGCACAGGCGCTGTCATTTGTTTTTGCGGGTGCTCACTTTCGGCAGAAAACTGCGCAGCGTCAACAGAGTTCCGTAGATGACCGAGAAGAGGACCAAACGGTAGAAGAATGTCAGGAAGTCGTTGATGTCGTAGATTTCTTCGCCGCCGGCGTCGACGACCACATTGTTGCCGCTGACGACTGTTTCGCCCTGTGATGGTTTTTCAACGATGGCTTCTCCAGTAAGATACTGGCCTTCTTCCAGGAACAGCTTTTCAAACGGGGCGTTGTAGATTGGATTTCCCGGCACGTCGAGCAGGGCGCTGATAAGAACCGCGCCCATGAACAGCAGGGTGCCGAACTTCGTCCACCCGTTGGAATAGAAGAGGAGGATCAGGAAGACTGCGAGAATCACCCCGGACGCAACCCAGGGAATCTCAAGCATCACGACGATCAGCATCATGGCAAGGTAGAAGAAAACCGCAACGGCGCCAAAAGACAGCAGGGCGCCAAGACCGCCGAGAATCATCCTGATCTGCGGTGGGAGGCCTTTATAGAATTTCTTCCAGAATTTCTTCACGCAATGCCCTTTGCTCGCCTGTGTTTTCGGCTCTTCATTGGATGATATTTTGGGCGGGTAAACGGCTGGTGAATTTCGTGTACCTCAAGAATTGATTCAGCGGAGCTGATTCGACTGATCGGGGAAACTCACCGGGCGTGCTTTTCTCTGCAGCCGGCAGCAGCCGTCTCGCAGTTTCGACGCGCTTTCATCTGTTGCCGCCCACGGAGCATGTCCTATTGTGTGAGAAGCGAAGGCCCTGCGCCGGCGCCCCAACCCACTGATCCACCCGTTCACAAAGACGTGAAAGGACGACAATGAGCTGGTTTGACGAACGCCCATGGTTGAAGACCGGTGCGCAGCACGAAGGCTATGGCCGCCCGATTCCCGACACCACGATGCTTCATCTGCTTGACGAGGCGGTGCGCACCACTTCTGATGGTCCCGCGATCCGCTATTGGGGCACGACCATCACCTACCGTGAATTCGACGCCTACGCACGGGCTTTTGCACAGGTTCTTGCCGACGGCGGCTTCGGGGCCGGCGACAGGCTGGGCCTGTACATGCAGAACGTGCCGGCGTTCCCGATTGCGGTGTTTGCCGCATGGAAGCTCGGCGGTCAGGTGGTCCCGCTCAACCCCATGTATCGGGGTGAACTCGAACACATCTTCAACGACTCGCAGCCTAAAGCGATTGTCGTGTCCGCTCACGCCTGGAACGACAGGGTCGCACAGTGGGCGCAGCACATCCCGCAGATCTTCACCGTCAGCGAAGACGACTTCATCACCGGCCAGCTGCCGCCTGCCATCGCGCCGCTGATGCAGAACACGGACACCGGCCAGACTGACTTCCTCACCGCCATCCGAACGGTCCTCGAGAGCGGAAACACCGACAGTGTTCCCACTGAACCCCCGGTCGGCCCAAAAGACCCGGCAATGATCGGCTACACCTCGGGAACGTCCGGCCGTTCAAAAGGTGCCGAGATCCTGCACGTGGCCATCGCCCACAACGCCCAGATGGCAAAAATCCAGAACGGCTACGGCCCGGAGCACTCCTACTTCACCCTGGCTCCGGTCTTCCACATTACGGGCTTCGTCACCCAGATGCTGGCAGCTGTTGCGTGCGCGAGCACGCTCGTCATGAACTACCGGTTCGAGCCGTCCTCGGTGCTGCGCATGCTGCGTGAAGAGAAGCCACACGCCATGGCCGGTCCGACAACCGCATTTCTCGCACTCTTGGCCCACCCTGAGTTCACCGGCACTGAGTTCGACAGCTTCACCGCGATCAACTCCGGCGGAGCACCCGTACCGGAAGCGCTCGTTGAAAAGTTCGAAGAGCGCACGGGACACTACGTCGGTCAGGGCTACGGCCTGACGGAAACCTCCGGCCAATCCGCCGCTGTGCCGCAGGGAATGCGCGCACCCGTTGACGAAAAGACCGGTACTCTGTCTGCTGGCCTGCCGCTGGCGGCCACGATGTATCGGATCATCGACCTTGACGGCAAAGAAGTCGGCCCCGGCGAGGTCGGAGAAATCTGTGTGAGCGGTCCCATCATCGCACGGTCCTACCTCAACAATCCCGAAGCCACCGCGGCCAATATTCCCGGCGGCGAACTGCGCACCGGGGACGTGGGCTACATGAACGAGGACGGCTGGCTGTTCATCATCGACCGCGTGAAGGACATGATCAACAGTTCTGGCTACAAGGTGTGGCCGCGCGAGGTCGAAGACGTCCTGTATCGGCATCCCGCCGTGATGGAAGCAGCCGTCGTCGGCGCTCCCGATGAGTACCGGGGCGAAACCGTCGCTGCTTTTGTCAGCCTCAAAGAAGGTCAGCAGGCAAGCGAGGACGAACTCATCGCCTTCTGCCGGGAACGCCTCGCTGCTTACAAGGCTCCGCACAGCGTGACGTTCATCGACGAGGTTCCGAAGAACGCCAGCGGCAAGATTCTGCGCCGTGAGGTCCGTCGCACGGCTGCCGAAGCCGCTGAAGCTTCTAGCACTGCCGGCTGACGCGTCACTGCACCCACCACCGCACACGCCGGTCTTCTCAGGGCCTTGAGCCTTTCGGGAGACCGGCGCTGTCATGCGGGGCGCTAGACTTTCGGCGATGTCACAACCGCCTGTCTCTCTTAACCGCGAAATCATCCGGCTGGCCCTGCCCGCGCTCGGTGCGCTGGCCGCGGAACCTGTTTTTCTTCTGGCTGACACCGCGATGGTGGGCCACCTGGGTGCTGATGCTCTGGGCAGCTTGGCCGTTGCCGGTGCTGTCGTCCAGACCGTTCTGGGGCTCATGATCTTCCTGGCCTACGCCACGACCCCGCGGGTTGCACGCAGGCTCGGCCGCGGTGACACCCGAGGCGCCGTTTCGGCCGGTTTCGACGGCATGTGGTTGGCTCTTGTCACCTCCGCAGTGCTGCTCGCTGCGGGTCTGCCTTTTCTGGAGAGCGTCGTAAAGCTTATCGGTCCGGCTCCCGAGGTGGTGCCGGGCGCGGTCTCGTATCTCACGATTTCGTGGTGGGGGCTTCCGTTCATGCTCGTCGTCATTGCGGCGACGGGCCTTCTGCGGGGTCTGCAGGATACGCGCACCCCGCTGATAGTCGCCGTCGGCGGTTTCGGGGTCAACATCGCGCTGAACGCCCTTTTCATCTACGGGCTCGACATGGGGGTTGCCGGTTCTGCTCTGGGGACGGTGACTGCCCACGGGCTCATGTGCACCGTGTATGTGGTTATCGCTTTTCGCGCAGCAACCCGGTACGGGGCCAGTCTGCGGCCCGACTGGGCGGGCGTGCTGTTTGCAGCCCGCACCTCCGGATGGCTGCTGCTGCGCAATGCGGCTCTGCGGACTGCGCTCATCATCCTGGTAAGCCTCGCTGCCGTGCGCGGTACGGCTGAACTCGCTGCCCTGCAGATCGCGCAGACGCTCTTCAATTCCCTGGCACTCGTGCTTGATTCTCTGGCCATAGCGGGTCAGGCTCTCGTAGGCCTGCAGATCGGCCGGCGGGATCGGGCGATGGTGCACGCCGTCAACCGCCGTCTGGTTCTGTGGGGAGTGGGCTTCGGCTGCATTGTCGGAGCACTCCTCGCCGCGGTATCACCGTGGGTGGGCCGCTTCTTCACGTCTGACCCGCAGGTCATCGACATCACGCTGCAGCTGGTGATCGTGTTGGCCATCAGCCTGCCGTTGGCAGGCTATGTCTTCACAATCGACGGCATCCTCATGGGGGCAGAGGACGCCCGCTACCTGGCGCTCGCCCAGGTGGGTGCCTGTGCGGGCTTTGCAATCCTCGCGTTCACGGCCGAAGCCCTGTGGCCGAGCATCGTGGTGCTGTGGGCGTGCTTTGCGATCGGCTTCGTGGCCTTCCGCGCCATCGGCCTGGGCGTGCGCATGCGGGCGGACACGTGGATCATCCGCGCGGAGAAGCTACAGTGAGTGCCATGGACATCACACCTCTTGAACCCGGCAGCCAGGACGAGCTGCGTCCCTTTGCGGACATGGTTCCCGGCGCGCCCGCTGACTGCGATCAGGGGCTCATTGCCCGCGTTTCGGGTCAGCCTGTCGGAGCGGCGTGGCTGAAAGACGACGGCCCGGCCGCAGCGGGCTTTGTCGGTGAGGGCATTCCGCAGGTCTATGTCGCGGTTGCCGAAGAACACCAGGGCGAAGGGCTGGGAACGAAGCTTCTGAGCGGAGTGCTCTCACTTGCCCGCATGTCCGGCGCGACCGCCGTCAGCGCCGCAATAGCCGAAGCGAACGAAGCTCAGGAGCTCTTCGGCCGGCTGGGCTTCACCGATGTGGGCTTCGGCGAGGGCACATACGTACTGTTGGCCGATCTCAGCGAGCGCTCATGACACACCCCTTGGACGAAGCCGTCCGCTTCACCACCACCAATTCTGACGATTCCGGCGCCACGCTGCGCGCAGCAACCCACCCCGCGTACAACAACATGGTCGGCCCCTTTGGCGGGATCACGGCAGCACAGCTGCTGGCCGCAGTTCAGCAGCACCCCGCAGCCCAGGGAAACCCTGCCGCCCAAACCCTCAACTACACATCGCCGGTGGAGTACGGCGAGTTCGACATTCACCTGGAGCTGGTGCAGACGAACAACTCGAACCAGCACTGGAACGTGCGTATTACGCAGGGGGAGCGCACACCGGTCACCGGCAGCGTCGTCTTCACGTCCGAGCGTGACACCTTTGCGCATCAAGAAGCGCGTTTGCCGCAGGTGCCGGGCCCAGAAGAGTGCGAGTCGGCTCCGCCCGTGAATGATCTGCGCTGGCTGGACAACTACGAGTTCCGCTTTGCCCGCGGCGCCTATGAGATGGGCCGCGAACACGACGACTCCGAGTCCGTCTACTGGCTGCGCCACACACCCAGCCGCCACTGGGACGCACCCTCTTTGGCCAGTGCCGCGGATTCCTTCTTCCCGCGCATTTTTCTGCGCACCGGCAAACCGCACCCGGCAGCCACGATCTCACTGACCACGTACTTCCTGGGCGCGCCGGAAGAATACGCATCCGCGGGCGAATACGTGCTCTGCCAGGGCCGCGCACAGCGTTTCGGCGGAGGAACCGCAGATCAGAGCGCCCGCCTGTTCAGCTCCGAAGGGCACCTGCTGGTCTCAACTCACCAGCTGACGTACTTCCGCGGCTGAGCGCTCCGGAAGTCCCCACCAAAAAGTACGAGGTGCCGCTCAGGTGAGCGGCACCTCGTGCTTCTTCTGGCTGGGGTCAGGGGAGAGCCGGCTTGCGTATCAGGCGTTCTTCGCCGGGAAGCGGCGCAGGCCCTCCACGAGAGCGTCACGGTCGCCGGCAAAGCAGACGCGCACCCAGCCTTCGCCGAAGCTGCCGAACGCGGTGCCCGGAGCGACCGCCACGCGGTGCTCCCGCAGGAAGTTCTGCGCCCATGCGCCGACATCGCCGGCGGAGTCGTGGCTGACGTTGACGAAAAGGTAGAAACCGCCGGCGGGGTTGACGTATTCAATGCCGAGCTCATCAAGCACTTCGAGAGCGGCACGCCGGTTCTCGGTGTAGTGGTCACGCGCAGCTTCGAGGTCGTCCTGCGGGCCTGCAACCGCGGCAATCGCAGCGTACTGCGACGGAGTGTTGACACAGCTTGCATTGGCTTCCTGGACCGCGGCAAAGCGCACGTCGAGGCCCTTGGGCAGCACCAGGTAGCCCAGGCGGGCACCCGTGAGCGCGTAGCTCTTCGACAGCGAGTACACCGACATCACCCGGCCCTCGGTGTCGAACACCGCCGGCGAGGTGAAGGGAACCTGCGCGTCTTCGAACAGAATGTGCTCGTAGACCTCATCGCTGATGACCCACAGGTCGTGGCGCTTGGCGAAGTCCATGATCTGCTCAATAAGGGCAGGCGGGATGACAGTGCCCAGAGGGTTGGACGGGCTGTTGATGAGAATCGCCTTCGTCTTCTCGGTCACGAGACCCTCGAGCACGTCAAGGCGCGGCAGGAATCCGTCTTCGGGGTTCAGGTGGTAGGCAACCGGTGTGGCGCTCATGAGCATGGGAGTCATGAAGAACGTGGCGTATCCGGGGTCTGGCACGAGGATTTCGTCACCCGGGTCGAGCGCCATGCTCATGGCCACGTTGAGCGCCTGCGAACCGCCGGCAGCGACGTTGATCTGATCGGGATCGACCGTGTAGCCGTTGTAGGTGCGCAGCTTCTGGGCAAGAGTTTCACGCAGTTCGTCAATGCCCTGGTTGGCGGTGTAGCTCAGGTCGTCGCGCAGCCAGGCGTCAGCGCCGGCCTTCTTCACGTGCTCCGATACAGGCAGGCTGGGTTCGCCGACAGACAGGTCGATGACATTGTCCATTTTTGCGGCGAGTTCGAAGACCGCGCGAATACCGGAATCGGGAACATTGGCAGCGCGCTGGCTCAGCTTCGGCATGGGGACTCCTCGGGGGCACTATGAAATAACTGTCAGGGATGTGCACACAGTCAATCACGCGGTTTCAGTCTTGAAAAGAGCAGCGTATAGCAATGTGCACATATGTCGATGGCTTTCTATGACAGGCATGCGCGCTGCGGCCTAGCCTGTGCGGAGCTAAAGCCCGTTGACAGTCTCATTGACAGTGAGGAAACACCGTGGTTCGTCCGCACCCCATGACCGCCGCGCTCGCGGCCGCTGCAATCAGCGCTTCAGCTTTTATGCCGACCGTCCCAGTCAACGCTGCCGAAGGAGCTGCCGCAAAGGCAGTGTGCCCTCCGGCCGCGCAGAACAAAGCCGACCATGAACGGCTGGCGCTTGAAAAAGAGCACACGGACGCGGTTTCCATGTGCCTTGACAGTCAAAAGAACATGCGCCTGTTCACGAAGGCCGACCTCGCTTCCGGGAACGGGCAGCGCCTCGCGCCGGAAGACGTCGCGTTCCACGTGACCGACGCCCTCAAAACCCAGGTGCCCGCCAAAGGCTTCGAATTCACCGGTGCGGCCGGCAAGGACGCCTGGATGATTCCCGAAACTCAGAACCACGACGGGATCTGGGCTGGCTGGAACACCGAAGAAATCCGTGAGGGCATGGTCGACGGAGACCACGTCACGATGCGCCTGAACCAGAAGAAGTCCTCCCTGCCGGAAGGTGCGCAGGTCGAGATCTTCCAGGCCGGTCTGTTCGGGACCAAGCGCATCCTGTCCTCATCAGATCCCAAGCACGCCAGCTTCGACCAGTCGCTGGGAGCACACGTTCACGCCAACTGGACCTTCACCAAACCCGGTGTCTACCGTCTGGTCTTCTCCGCCGAGGCCACCGTTGACGGAAAGAAAACCGCTGACGAAAAGGAATACGTCTTCGCAGTCGGCCAATCCGGCATTGACGAACTGAAGAAGCCCGCCGACGATTCGGATGGCCAGCCAAACCCGGACAACCCCGACGGTACGCAGCCGCCCAGCGGTCCCGGGGGCGGCACCTCGGGCCCCGGAGAGGGCCAGGCGCCCAACCAGCCGAACCCGCCCACGGACTCCGGCACCCCTGAACTCGCACCGGACACCGTGAAGGTCACGAAGGACAAAGACTCCTACAAGCTTGGGGACCAGCCGAAGCTGACCGCGAAAGTCAAGGCGAAGACCGACGTTCAAATCCAGTGGCAGACCAAGCAGCGCGGTGACAGCTGGCGCAGCTACCAGGGTGCTGCTGGAAACACACTCGTCCTGCCGAAGCTGACAGACGACTACCGCGACATGCAGGTCCGCGCACTGGCTGTGGCAAAAACCGGTGCGCAGACTGTCTCGGAGCCGGTGACAATTGACATCGAGGGCAAAGAGCAGAACAAGCAGGCCGGAAAGAAAGACGCGGAGTCAAACGGTGCTCCGTCCGCTGGCGGTGCAGCCGCCGCCCCAGCGGCCCCAGGCGCACAGCCTGCAGCGCAGCCGGCCGGATCGGTGCCCGAGCCGTGCGTGCCGGACAGCTCAGCCGGTGGTGGCGTCGGTGGCGACGCCGCCGGAAGTGCCGGTGCGTCCGGCGGATCCTCTGCGGGAGGCACAAACGGTGCTGGGGCGCAGGGCAGCACAGCTCCAAATGGCCAGCGCGTGCGCGCAGAAGCCGGGCACTTTGACTTCGGCGCGCGACTGATTGGCGGTCAGGCCTCCGCACAGGTCAAGGATGACCGCACCGCACCGCCGGTGTGGCGCAACCCTGACGACGTTGAATTCATTATCGGCCAGGCCGCAAAGAAGCCCGTTCCGGCCGGCTACGAGTTCCTCGGTTCCGCGGGATCGCAGGTCTACATGATTTCGCAGCAGCAGGAAGACCGTGTTCCGTGGCTGGGCTGGAACACCCAGGACCCAGAGATCATGAACCGCGCATCGAAAGTCACGATGACTCTGACCAATGTCAGCGGTCCCGGCCAGATGCACGTCTTCCTCGGCGGCAGCGGACTTGGCGGCGGCAGCGCCACCCGTGTGTTCAGCAAGGCCGGCGACTCCTACCAGGTGCCGGTGGGAACACACCAGCACGGTTTCTGGGCATTCACAAAGCCCGGCACCTACACCGCCACCATCCGGTTCACCGTGGCGCTGAAGTCCGGCGGCACCACGACAGCCGACGGCACCCTGCACTTCAACGTCGGAGGCGGCGCACAGGCCGGCGGCAGCATCAAAGCCGACCAGCAGCCTGCTGAGGGCCCGCAGCCGGCTGGGGAGCAGCCGACAGATGGCGCCACGCCTCAGACGGGGGAGCAGACCGCTGACGATTCCGCCTCGCCAGTACCGCAGCCAGCGGGTGATCCATGCGCGCTGCCCCGAACCGGCGTGAACGGCCTCGGCGCGACCGGCGCTGTCGGCCTTGGCCTGCTGACCGTCGGTGCGGCAGTCGTCTGGATCCAGCGTCGTCGCACTGCAAAGTGAAGGCCCGCCGACTGCTGAGGGTCGCGGCAGCAAGTGCCGCGGCCCTCGCCCTGACCGGCTGTGCAACGGGTCTGCCCAGCAGCGCAGAACAGCTGCGCGTGGTCGCCACAACCGGCGTCATCGCCGACCTGGCCTCCCACGTCGCAGGTGATGCCGCCCAAGTCCAGCCGCTCGTGCCCAAAGGAGCCGACCCGCACAGCTACGAGCCGACCCTGCGGGACGTACGCAGCATCGTCTACGCCGACGTCGCCCTGACGAACTACCAGATGCTCGAAGAACACCGCCTCATCACGACGGTCGATGCGAACCTGCCGAAAACTGCAATCAATGCGGCGGTGGCCGAAAGCGCTGTGAAACACGGGGCCAACGTCATCCCGCTGGTTGAAGACGTCCACCTGGACACCGTGTGGTTGGGGCTGCGAGTGCACGGCACCGCGGATTCTCGAGGTGCCGACCGCAGTTCCGAGGTGCGTCTGAGGATGACGGGGGCTTCTATGCCGGAAGGAGCTTCAGCGCACACGTTCCTCACGCGCTCGCTGGGCCAGACGGACGTGCTGTTCGACACGACTGACGGCTTCGGCCCGGAAGATCTGGTGAGTCTGCCGCCGGCGGCCCACACCCACGTGTCCTGGGCCTTCAGCAAGCCTGGGGTCTACCGGCTGCGGTTCTCCGCCGGTTTGGCCGCGCGCGCAGAAGACAGCCGCGAAGAACGGCTGGCCAGCGGCGAATTTGCAGTCGTCGTCGGCAAAGACCCCGCGACGATCCCGGAAATGAAAGACCGCAGGGTTGTTGATGCGGGTCACGCCGACATCACGGTCGATGCCGATGCCGGCAGATTCGCCCTGGCCGTGGACAAAAAGGGCGGGGGACTGGAGTACCTGGACCCTGCAGAAACCGTCGTATCCGTGACCAACAGCGCGTGGAGGGACATCCCGCGCGGAGCGTCGTTCCTCGGACCGGCAGGCACACCCACCTACCTGCTGCCACAGGCTGTGCTCGGCAAACACGTTCACGGGGAAATCGACCCGCACATGTGGCTGTCAGCAGACAACGCAATCGCCTACGTCAAGGTCATCCGCGATGTCTTCAGCCGTGCCGATCCCGCAAACGCTGAAACCTACAGGGCGAATGCCGCGGACTACATCGATCAGCTCGACCAGCTGGACGCCGAAGTGCGCCGTGACATCGACGCAATACCCAAACACAGGCGGCACATTGTCACAGCGCACGACGCATACCGGTACTTCGCGGATGCCTACGGGCTCTCAATCGCCGGCTTCGCAAGCCCCCACCCGGGAGCAGAGCCGTCTGCTGCAGACCGGCGCAGACTAGGCGACACCATCCGGAACCTCGACATACCGGCTGTATTCCTGGAGCCGATGGGCCGCGCACCGGCGCTGACAGATGCGGCTGCCGCGGAAGGCGCCGAAATCTGCACTCTTTACTCCGACACCTTTGACAACCACGTATCCAGCTACATCGAACTCATGCGCACCAACGCCCGCACTCTGAAAGGCTGCCTCGCACCATGACAATCGCAAAGAGACTCTCAGGCATCCTCGCCGCCGCCATGACCGCAGCCATCGTCGCCAGCGGAACATCAGCGGCAGCGGCACCAGCCGACGGCGGTCAAGACGGACTGGAGCAGAAAGTCACCAGTGACGAAGCATTCGGCAGCGAGCAGGTCGTGCGCTCAGAAGGCCACATCGACCTGGGCCCGAAGGTCGTCGAGGGCGGACTCGTTTTCGCCGCGCGCGATGACACCGAAAGCACCCCCGTGTGGCGGCACCTGGACGACCTCGTCCTCCAAGTCGGCGATACCGCCAAGACACAGATCCCAGAAGGAGACCAGTACGACTTCACCGGCGCCTCGACCGGGGAGGACGTGTGGATCATTCCCCAGGTCGAACAGCCCGGAGTGCCGTGGCTGGGCTGGAACACACAGGACCCCGCATTCCTCGACGGCGCGGTTGACAACGTCACCCTGCGCTTCAGCGGCGCACAGGGGCCGGGGAAGGTGAGCCTGTTCCTGCAGAACGGCGATTTCGGCGAACCCGATGTTCTGTGGACGGCAGACAAAGCGGCCGACGTCAATGTCGACCTCAACACCCACACGCACGCCAACTGGGTCTTCACGAAGCCCGGCATCTACCTGGTGACCGTCAGCCTGAGCTCCAAGCGCAGCGACGGCACCACGAGCGAAGACACGCAGACCATCCGGCTGGCCGTCGGCGATGACGCCGACCCCAAGGAAGCAGCACAGGCAGAAGCCACGCAGCCGGCATCAGGCGAACAAGACAGCGCACAGCAGGCAGACAGCGCCGCTGAGGGCGCCGACCCGGCGGTTCTCATCGCCATCGGCATCGGTGCTGTTGCAGTGCTCGCCGCTGTTTTCTTCACCGTCATCGCCGTCATCAACCGACGCCGCAGGGCCGCAGGTGACCGCCGTGAGTGAACCGCTGCTGACACTTGACGGGGTCACGGCTTCACTGGGTGGGCGGACAATCGTCCGCGGTGCCGACCTTAAGATCCGGGCCGGGGAGTTCACCGCGCTGCTGGGACCCAACGGTGCGGGCAAAACAACCCTGCTGCGCTCCATCCTCGGCACCATCCCGTCATCTGGAACCATCACGGTCAACGGCAAGCCCATCTCCAGGAAGAACCGCCCCGGCTACGTGCCGCAGCACCAGTCCTTCGCGTGGGACTTTCCCGTCACGGTGGCCACCGCCGTCATGACGGGGCTGCCCAGGCGCCTGCTGCGGCCGGTCGAGCACTACCGGGCGGTCGAGCGAGCCCTGGCTCACGTCCACCTCGCCGACTTCGCCGACCGGCCCGTCGGTGCGCTCTCGGGTGGGCAGAAACAGCGTGTTCTCGTAGCGCGCGCACTCGTGGGAGGAGCCGATGTTCTCCTGCTTGACGAACCGTTCACCGGAGTCGACATGCCGACACAGGAGTTCCTCACCGAGGTCTTCACCGACCTCGCAGGCAACGGCACCGCCATCTTCATGTCCACCCACGACCTGCCGGCGGCCCTGCGCACCTGCTCCCACTGTGTGCTGTTCGACGGAACCGTGCGCGCACACGGCGCGACAGAGGACATCCGCAGCCGTGAACTGTGGGCTGACGTCTTCGGCATCGACGCGACATCCTCCCTTCTGGAGGCAGTGTGACGCCCCTGGACTTCTTCACCGACCTGTTCAACCCGCAGCTGGCATTCCTGCCCCGTGCGCTCGCCATGGCCGTCCTGGCCGCAGCACTGTGCGGAATCGTCGGCACCTACGTTGTGCTGCGCGGGATGAGCTTCATTGGCGACGCCGTTTCGCACGCCGTCTTCCCAGGCCTTGCGACCGCCTTCGTCATCGGAGCCGACCTTGCACTGGGCGGCATCATTGCGGGGCTCGTGACCTCGCTGGCCGTCGCCGTGGTGTCGCAGCTGCGCAGACTGCGGGAAGACTCCGTCATCGGTGTGTTCCTCGTGGCGGCCTTCGGCCTGGGCATCGTCATCATCTCCCGGGCGCCCGGATACGCGGGATCACTCACCGACTTCCTGTTCGGCTCCCTGACGGGAGTCCCGGTGCGCGACCTCGTGATCGTCGCGGCTGTTGGAGCTTTTATCGCGGTGCTGTTGGCGGTTTTCCACCAGCAGCTCGTCGCCGTCAGCCTTGACCGAGAGTTCGCCGCCGTGCAGGGCATTCGCGTGTTCTGGATCGACATGCTGCTCTACGTGTGCGTGACTCTGGCCGTCGTCTTCTCCATTCAGACGGTGGGCAACATCCTGGTGCTCGGTCTGCTCATTACGCCAGCCGCTGCCGCTCGGATGCTGACAGAGCGTCTGTCCGTCATGTTCGTACTCGCGCCGACCATCGGTGCGGTGTCAGCGTTCATCGGCCTGTGGCTGTCCTGGACTCTTGACACCCCGGTCGGCGGCACAATCGTTCTTGTGCTCACCGCAGTCTTCTGTGTGGCATGGCTGGCGGCTCCGCGCCACGGACTCATCTTCCGGTTGAGGTCCGCATGACGATGTGCCGCTGGGCTGTTGCTGCTGCGTGTGCTCTCGCTGTGCTCGCCCCTGGGACGGCCGCCGCTGCCGAACCGAAAGGCGAAGCGCAGATCCGCGTTGAGGGGAAGACGGGAGGAACCGTCGAATTCCCTGCTGCCGGAAGAGCCGTCATCTCCGACGGTGAACTGAGCTTCGCGGATGCCGACGCGCTGCGCATCCTCGGCAGGCCCGTGCCGCTGACAGCCCACTGGACACACGGAGGTGCCCTCGAGGTGCCCGTCACCGGTCCCGCCGGTGTTTATTGCATTGGTGTTCGCGACGGGGAGCGCACCAGTCCCCGCGTGGAAAAAGTCCTCCTGGGTCAGCGATCCGCACTTGGACCAGAAGCAGACATAGAGTGCCCGGATTCGGTCGAGTCGCTGCCCGCGGTCGACCAGCCGGGCCAGCCCCCACACGAGGACCACCCGGACGAGATAGAAGACCAGCCCAGCTCCACCTCGCCAGAAGATCAGAGCCAAGGAGAGAATCCCGGTGAGCAACAGCCGACCCCGCAGTTTCGCGCGACGCCCTCTTGGGAAACCGGAACAGCCGACGAAAAACCGACCCTCCCCGAAGCCCTGCCGGCCTACGCGATGATGTGCGACGGCGATGCCCGCACCATTCGGAGCGGAATCGCCGAAGCAGAGAGCGCCACCGCGATGGGAATTGCCGCAGACGCCAAGCAGCAGGGGGAGTGGCGAACCGGTCTGCCCGGCAGCCCGCAGCTGCAGTTCGCGGCAGGTGATGCGGAAAAGCAGATTGAGCTGGCCGAAGTCGACGGCCCCGGCAGCGTTTCGCTGCTGACAATCGACCCGGTCGGCGCAGAAGAACTTCTGGCCCAAGAGGGCGAAAGCTTCTCAGTTCCCGCGCAGAGCACCATGATGCCGACGCTGAGCTTCACACAGCCGGGCCAATACACGCTCGGCCTGCGGATCGATGGAAAAGACGCGAAGCTCAGCGTGAGCGTGGGCGAACTGCGCTCCGACAAAGGCAGTGCGGTCGACACGGCGCTCGAACGCTGCGAAGGCGCCTACAGCCTGGTGGCAGCCGGCGCTGCTCCGCAGGCAGTCCAGCCACAACAGCGACAGGCACAGCGCTCGCCTCTGCTGTGGTTGGTGGCAGGCGGTGCATTCGGCTTGGGAGGGGCTCTGCTTGCTGTACCCATCGGCATCCTGACGCGGAGGCGCCGATGAAGCACGCGACAGCGGTTGTGTGCGCCCTGCTGGGAATCGCAAGCCTTGTGCTCGGCGGCCTTCTGGTGGTTCAGCTGCAGAACGATGACTCCGCGACCCACGCAACGCCGCCACCAGTGCCGGAGCGCCCCGAATCACCTGATCTCCCCGCTGATGAACAGCAGAGCCCTCAGCCTCCACAGCTTGAATCGCCATGGCTCACGGCGACAGCCGAAAAGACCGGGATACCGGCGCGTGCTCTGCAGTCCTATGTCACCGCTGAAGCGTGGGCGGGCAGGGAACACCCCGAATGCGGTTTGGGATGGACGACGCTGGCGGGCATCGGGTTCGTCGAAACAGCCCACGGCACAATCGGCGGGTCCGCCGTCGATGACACAGGGGTGGTAGGGCCGCAGATCTTCGGGCCGAAGCTCGACGGGTCCGTGCGCGGCACCGCTGTCATCACCGACACCGACGGGGGACGGCTCGACGGGGACAATGAGCACGATCGGGCGGTCGGACCCATGCAGTTCCTGCCCAGCGTCTGGGACAAGATGGCAGTCGACGCCAACGGCGACGGCAAGAAAGACCCGCACAGCTATGACGATGCGGCCGTGACAGCCGCGGCCTACCTGTGCTCCGAGCGCAGCATCACGACACCGGAGGAGTGGACGAAGGCGGTTTTCTCCTACAACCCCGATGAGGCCTATGTGAATGCGGTGTGGCAGGCGGCGAACAAAGCCGGAACTGACGCTGCTGCGTAGGCGAAGTGCGCGTGGGTCGGCAGGTGACTCCTACCTTCTGACCCGACGTGGCGCCGACCAGGGGC
The DNA here is from genome assembly GCF_001806795.1 of Brevibacterium sp. HMSC22B09. NCBI lineage: Bacteria > Bacillati > Actinomycetota > Actinomycetes > Micrococcales > Brevibacteriaceae > Brevibacterium > Brevibacterium sp. HMSC22B09. The sequence continues at coordinate 35,363 of NZ_KV785993.1, forward strand.
CACGCCTTTCAGGCGCTCTATGTCCCGAAAGTCAATCTAGCCCCTGTCTGGCCGTCGCTCCCACGAGCCGTGAGTGAAGTCCGGCGTGGGGATAGCCTCGGTCCTTCGCTCGTTGTGGCTCGTGTATGCGAGCAGGTGCGGAACGCTCCCGAGGTGGCTCGATGGGACCAAGCCACCTCGGCCGCCTAGCCGTCGGTGACGAAGGGCCCCTCGTGATGACCATCGGTGGCGAGGTCGACGACCCCGTCGTGGGGGTGTGGTGCATCTGCGTGATGCGCGCGTCGGTGCGCCACAGGCGTTCGGCGGCGAGATAGACGCCCTGTCACAGCCAAACGTGTGACACGTCTCACCTGCCAGCACAACCTTCCGAAGCGGTTTTACCTCGTTTGAGGTATGCAACAGACCAAAGTCGCAATCTAAAGTGCAGACAGGGTGAAGGACAGTTTGATGTCGACACATCCGGCGCTCTATTGGCGTCTACTTGCACACCGAAGAAAAGAATATGAAAACTGCTGCTGCAGTCGGCCGGTCAGTTTGGGGCACGCAATGGTTCAAGTTCGCTGGCATCAAGTTGACTGAAACGAAGGTCTGGGGGAAATACTCGTCCAACAAGGGTAAAATCACCAAGATCACCGATTATGGGTGCCAGGTCGTCAAGAACATCGTGCTTGGCAAGAACGTGACCGTAAGCAAGCAGAGCAAGGCCTTCACGTCCTCGACGGCAACCTTCAAATGCAAGGTCCGCATTGAACGTGGGGCCATCAAGGGGATGAATTGGTCGACCCGCGAGGGCTATCAGACTCTTAAGGCCAACGCCGGCGGCAAAGTAACCTTCAATGGGTGGAGCTGAAAGGAATCGTGATCTAGATGAATCCTCTAGTACCAGACGCATACGACATATTCGGGGTTGTCCTGGTGATAGCTATCATCTTGGTCATCATCGGAACCGTAATTTGGATGGTTAGGCGAGCTCGACGTAAGGAACACACATCGGTGTGTGAATCAGAGCCGCGAGACGAAGCAGACGGTCAGAACTAGCGGTTTTCAGGTAGCTCCGCTCCTTGAGTCGGCGTGCAAGGGCCGGACGATAGACGTCACGTTTACCGTCCGGCCCTTGCACGCCGTTGCTCCACGTCTCTGGAATGTGATCATCAGACTTGATTCAGCCTTTATCCGGGCGAGGCGACTTCGGTATTGGAAATTGACTGGGCGATCTCGGCGACTGGCGACGCAGCAGACACAGTCTGCGCACATGTGTCCTCACCCTCAGACGCCCCGAAGACGACTGGCGGCACGACCCTAGTGGGCCAGACTTGGTGGACACGGACACCTAGCCATCGGGCAACGGTCGACCCTGACCATAAAGCTCGGGAATGAACAGTCCATCAGACTGCCCTGTTGCGGCCAGGCCGCGGTGCCTCGAGACAGGGCCCACAGTTGCCCCCCTGCGCAGACTGCCGTTGGGTATGGCTGTGGGACACCGTCGAGCCCCGGCACCGGAAGCAGGCTCACGGCGGCGATCATTGGTCGTATCGAGCACCCCCGCGGCACCGTGCTCGAATTACGCAACCTCACGCACAACGTCCTCCCCTCCGGCCCCTGGTAGAGACCGGGCAGTACACACCTACTGCAGCCTCGAACGCGATGAGCCCAATAGCCGTTGCATCCGTCGTCGGGAACAGCGTCGTGGGTTGAGTCGCAGGTGTATCGAACTGTGACCTCCATGACGCTGGTCCGAGCCTCGTTCACCGCTACCGTAAAGACACTGATGATTCTCCTGGAGGCGAAAGAAGGACAATATTCGGTGGTGACGAGACAATTCGTCGTGAGACCCTCACGCGCGGCGACGCCGAAATGGATCAGTTTCATGAGAGGTCCGAGGTTCGTGGACCTGCCCTTCCGAGTGCTATTGCTCCTTATCAGCGTTGCAGGACTCATGCCGGCGGCAATGGAATCGTCGAATCCTCAGTATGTTGCGTTCCAGGTTCTCGGGGCGATCCTGATTGTCAGCGTCTGTTTCGTCCCGCTCACCGCTGGCTTGATGGGGTTAGTGCTATTCGTTGTCTTTGGGATCACCTTCCCCGAGTTCGTCAATCCATTTCCGACCGTTGCTGGAGCCGCGATCGCGCTTGTCCTGAGTCAGCTGCGGATCCGTTCGTTTTCCTTACTGACGCTGCTGCTATTCGGGATCGTGGTTGCCCATACGGCAGTGGGAATCTGGGAGGGGGATGGTGAGTCGCTCTTTACGATGGCTTTCGGGTGGCTACTTGCTGTGATCCTCGGACTTGCAGCAGCAGCATTTGAGCGGCGTATCCAGTCTGAGATCTTGATGAAAACAGCACAGGCACGCTCACACGAGAGAAACGTAGAGAGGATGCGGTTGGAATTCGCGCTCGATACGCATGACACTGTCTCTCACGGTCTGGCCGCGGAGGCAGCGATCATTCGGATGCTCGGTGTTGAGGCCCGTATGGAGGATCGCTCCGATTCGAGAGTCACGGAGTTGGCGCTGGTCAATGTACACACGCAGCAGCAGCTTCGTGTGCTGCTGGCCCGACTCACCGGCGATCCTGGTGGACGACGGACCATGAGGGCATTCGACGTTGAGATGCTCAAGGCTGCGGAGATGATCGGTTCAGCTACAGAGGCAGGCGGGTTCGATATTGGGATCCGCGTTGAAGCTCTGCCGAGTGACGTGCCTGCAGAGACGCTTGAGACGGCTCAGTTCATTCTCAAGGAGCTCGCTACGAACATGGTCAAACACTCCTCAGCAACGTCCTCATGCGCGATATCTGTCGAGCAGGTTGAGAAACAGATGGAGATATGGATCGAGTTCGAAGCGTCCAATCCAGCTCTGCAAGCACCTACGCGTACGCCCCGAAGTCTCAGCGCACGGGTGGAACGTGCAGGAGGGCGTTTGAGCACGTCTCATGACGAGGGGATGTTCGCGATTAAGGTCGCGATTCCCGTAGGGAACGGGGTCGCAATGTAGATACCTCGTATGAGGGATGTCCGAGGAGGTGGAATTGGCGTGCTCTTAGAGCATGAAATTCATCGTCGCCCTCTCGACCGCTGCTGCTCTTCAACTCTCCCCCCCTGACCGCCCCAGTCGAACGCGCCCCTGCCACCGTGTCCATCCACTCGGTATCGGCAACTGATGAAATCGACGTCAGCACAACGCGAAATCCCTACAGGTGCGTTATCTGGCGCGTCATCGACAAGAAGAAGTTTCAGAAGTACTGCAAATGAACCCTTCAAGCCGCCACATCCCGGTGCAAGCGCCGAGCGCTCACGGACGCCTCTCGGTGCTCATCGTGGACGACGACCAATGGACCACACGAGCGCTCTCCTACGCGCTTGTCACTGAGCCCGACATGAGTGTGCTCCCGCCAGTTCATAGCGGTGAAGAAGCCGTTGAAAGCTACCGGCAGCACCGTCCAGATGTGGTCCTCATGGACGTCAATATGCCCGACGGGATCAGCGGCGTGGATGCGACCCTTCGCATTCGTAAGCTCGACCCAGACGCGACTGTGATCATCCTCAGCACCGTCTCCCCGGGGCCAGGGCTCGCACGTGCTCTCGAAGCGGGTGCGGTCGCTGCGGTGAATAAGACTTGCTCCGAATCAACTCTGCGCGAAACGGTCCGCGCTGCTGCACGTGGAGACGACCCCAGCATGTTGAAGTTCCTCGCGCGAGATATCGTCATCGCCGGCGACGCCCTACCTGACGCCCCTGCAGTGAGCCCTCAAATTACCGAACGCGAGCATGAAGTGCTCACTCTGATCTGCGAGGGGCGCGGATACGAGGAGATAGCCGAGACCCAGGGCATCTCCGTTTGGACGGCGAAGACACAGGCGAAGCATCTGCGAGAAAAACTTCAGGCGGAGAATCTGGCTCAACTCATCGTCCGCGCCCTTCAACACCGCTTCTACTCGACCTAAGAGGCATGGAAGCACCTCAGGGGTGGTCTCAACCAAGGGCATAGGGTAATCGCGAGAAGTGCCGGTCATGTTCGCAGGCTCACCCCGGTATCCGTGTCCTGTGGCATCTGAGGGCAATCGATATCTCGGCATAGGTGAAGCCGGCCGGGCTCCATATACCTCGAATGAGGGGTGAGAGCGGTCTTGCGAGGCACCTATGCTCCTATCGCCGGACATTCCGGTGCGAAACACACTTCAGAAGGAGCACTAATGCTTCGCAAAAGAAAGTGCCTGGCGGGGTTCTTGCTGGCTGGGAGCCCGGCTCTGGCCGGAGGCCATTCCGGCCGGAGGAGCGGGAGGCGCCGGGGGTAGTCGCGAACGACTCCGGATATGACGAAGCCCAGGTCAGAAACAGTGTCTGACCTGGGCTTTTCCGTCGGGCTAGCGGGATTTGAACCCACGACCTCTTGACCCCCCGGGTGGACGGCAGGCTCTCATAGCCTTCTGACCTGGGATTTCTGCGGTCACAAGAGGCCGATTTCACGTCATGCAATGCATGGGATGCATGGTTCTGGTTCCGCTTTGGTCCCGGGTGGTCATAGTGGTTGAGCGCTACGATTTCCCGTTCTTGTCGAGTTTACGACGGCAAGGTGCGTGCGTCTCCTAGCCCCTTCCATGCCGTCGAGGTCCCCTCGGTCTGGGTACGTAAGAACGAAGACGACAAAGAGGATTAACCCAACCGACACGGCGATAACGGGGGTGAAACACAGGGCCACCAGCAGGATCGCTGCGAGGACTTGAAACGCTCAGTACAGGGGATCTGGCGTTTCAATCGATGCGGGCGTCAAACCGACGACAGCGATTAATAGCAATAGCACACGGAATGGCGCATCCACGTATCGTGGTCCGCGCAGCACTCTGGTCCAGTTAGTGCTCCGGCTGGATGAAGTCGCCTCTGCCGCCTCAACATCTATTCCCAAAGTCTGCCCTCTTCCCAGCACGGGGATGCCCTGCCGTCTACTCACCGTACCTGGTCCTCGGCAGTCACGCGCCCTCATCAGGGTCACAGTTCGATACACGTCTATGAGCTGGTGCGACGTACCTCAAACGAGGGATGTGGGGCCGAATGCTCTGCTTCTAGATTCGACTCACCGGACACTGCCGGCACCCAGGTCTTCGAAAAAGGGAAAGCTATTCTGCAACTGGTGATACAGGGAAGGTGCGCACCATGAACAGCAAGCAAGGTCGAGTAAGAATCTGGACGGCTGCGGCTCTCGCACTGGCGGGACTCGTGCTCCTGATCATCTGGGCGGTCTCGCTCTACAGGTACGGAATCTGGGTGGACGCCAATGCGGCTGTGGGAGACGCGCGGCCGTTGGACTACGCTCTCTTTGCGTTGGGTGTCGTATTGCTCGGGGCGTCCCTTCTCGTGTTCCTCGTTCGACGAAGAGCTCATCGCTAACTGCACTGTTGGCGGTTCGTCGTCCAGCAAACCTGATCAAGGTCGACGTACGGGATCTCGCGTATCCTCTATTCCTCGTTGGGAGCTGCAAATCGGTGGTCCAGTGTGTAGCGAGTGTTCGTGGGAGATTTCGAGGAAGTCGGCGGCTTCGGTGACGTCATCGCGGAGATTGGCGTTCTCGACGAGGTAGTTGCGGACGTCCTCGCGGGTGCGCACGATGCCGGCGAGGCCGAGCTTCTCACGGGCGGCGTGGTGGACGCGGGTGTAGTCGTCCTCGCTGAGAGTATTGATATCGATGATCGACCGGTCCGACACCGCGGCATCCCGCTTAACGTGCTCCAGAAGATCCTCGGCCACAAATCGATCGAGACAACCAAGGGCTACCTCCACCCTGATCTTGATCACATCGCCCAGGCGGGGGACCTGACCAACCGGTTCCTCGACGCCCAGACAGAGGGACCCGAGCGGTCGTCTGGCAAAGGGCGAGGGAAGCCGAAGCGTGGTCCCGACGATCGGGGCCAGTGAGGCCGAAAATGGGCATCTGGTCCCGGTTTGGTCCCGGGTGTTCAACTTAGGCGCCTCGAGGCGTCTGCGGGAGGCGATGCAAGCGGGAGGTTCCGGAGGAGTGGACGAAGGCCGTTTTCTCCTACAACCTGGCCGACGCCTATGTGAATGCGGTGTGGCAGGCGGTTGACAAAGCCGGTGCTGATGCCAACGCACGAGGCTGAGCGACGCCTCGAAGGCAGGAACAGCGAGCCCTCCGTTTGCCAGATCAGTGAAACTGGCCAGAAAAAAGAAGTCCCGAAGCGATGTGCTTCGGGACTTCTTCAGTGAGTCGGGCTAGCGGGATTTGAACCCACGACCTCTTGACCCCCAGTCAAGCGCGCTACCAAGCTGCGCCATAGCCCGTGGTGTTGAGCCTTGTAAATACTAGCGAGTTGTTTCAGGGAAGGCAAAACGGGATGTGTGCTCATGTTTCGGTCGGTACGGTCAGTTGCGCACAGGGGACGAGGTGGAGGTGCAGGAACCGCTGATCGGGCAATTATTACGGGCCGGTATGTGAGACGCAGGACTCAAAGTTGATACGATGATCTGGCCGTATCATTTCAGCTTCGCAACATAAGGCGTCTGCTGTTGCGCAGATGTTATCTTCGGAGCTGAAAGGTAGGTTTGAGTAAGCCTGAGCAAGGAGAAGACATGTCTGACGCTGCAGCACCGCAGAATCTCAAATACTCGCGGGACCACGAATGGGTCGACGCGACCGCTGATGCTGCCACCGTGCGCATCGGCATCACCGACTTTGCTCAGGACCAGCTCGGCGACGTCGTCTTCGTGGACCTGCCCGAAGTCGGCGACACCCTGGAAGCCGGAGAGGACTTCGGCGAGGTCGAATCGACCAAGAGCGTCTCTGACCTCAAGGCTCCCGTCTCCGGTGAAGTGCTGCGTGTCAACGACTCTCTGGAAGACGCGCCCGAGATCATCAACAGCGACCCCTACGGTGACGGCTGGATGCTGGAAGTCGCGCCTTCCGACCCTTCGGAAGTCGAAGCGCTCCTTGACGCCGACGCCTACAGCGCACACGTCGAAAGTGAAGGTGCTTGATGACTCAGCAGCCTCAGCCCGGCAACCCGGAAGGAACCGGCGAACAGCAGCCGGAAACCACCTCGCACCAGACGCAGGCGGCTCAGCCGGCGCCCATCAGCGGAATCCTTGATCCGCGCACCGGCGAAATCCGTCCCGTTCCCGACGTCGACCACCTGCAGGAAACCGACGCCCTCCTCGTCGTAGTCTCCGGACCCGACGCTGGTGCGCAGATCCTGCTTGACACCGACGTTGTCACCGTCGGCCGCAGCCCCAACGCCGACATCTTCCTGGACGATGTGACGGTTTCGCGCAAGCACGCTGAATTCGTCCGCACTCCCTCGGGCTTCACCCTGCGCGACACCGGATCGCTCAACGGCACCTACGTGGGCCGTGAGCTCATCGACAAGGTCGAACTGCAGAACGGCGCCGACGTGCAGATTGGCAAGTTCCGCATGATTTTCCAGCAGCGCCCGAGGACTGCGTGACCGACATTCAGCTCGAAGTCGTCGGCGTTCGCATCGAACTGCCGGCGAACCAGCCGATCCTGCTTCTCAAAGAAGCCTCCCAGGCGCGCTTCCTGCCCATCTGGATCGGATCTTCGGAGGCAAACGCGATCGGCATTGCACTGCGCGGGGTAACCCCGCCTCGTCCGCTCTCGCACGACCTCATGGTCAACCTCATCGAGGAGTACGGCGACACCCTCGAATCCGTGCACATCACGGAAGCTGACTCCCACACCTACTATGCGGAACTTCGCACCAGCGGCGGGCACACGGTGTCAGCGCGCCCATCCGATGCGGTCGCAATGGCGCTCGTCGCAGGATGCCCCGTCTATACCACCGCGGAGCTGATGGGGCAGGCCGGAATCGAAGGTCCGGAGCCTGACGAAGAAGAAGTCGCCCAGTTCCGCGAGTTCCTTGACCACGTGTCACCCGAAGACTTCGAAGGCGAATCCTGACCCGCCTATACTGAGGAATTCCGAATGCTCCGGGCCTTAGTGGACCGGAGAAGATCGCCCTTGCTGACAGCAGAGAGTGGATGATTGTGAAAAGCGTTAACCCGATGTTCGAGCTGGCCGGCGATGCCCGCGCCTCCGAGGAAACCCTCAAAGGTCTCGACGCCTGGCGCGATCTCGACCCCAAGCAGCAGCCGCAGTACACCGACCCGGCAGAGCTTGGGGGCGCGCTTGAACAGCTGCGCAGGGTTCCGCCGCTGGTGTTCGCCGGCGAAGCCGACCAGCTGAAAGCCCAGATTGCGGCTGCCTCGCGCGGCGAAGCGTTCCTGCTTGCCGGCGGAGACTGCGCAGAATCCTTCGAAGATTCCACTGCCGACAGCATTCGCCGTCGCGTTCAGACGATCCTCCAGATGGCCGCTGTGCTCACCTACGGCGCTGCCGTTCCCGTCGTCAAGATGGGGCGCATGGCCGGCCAGTACGCCAAGCCGCGCTCATCCGATGTTGAAACCCGGGACGGTGTGACGTTGCCCAGCTACCGCGGGGACATCGTCAACTCCCACGAATTCACAGAAGAGGCTCGACGACCCGACCCGGCCCGTCTGCTCGACGCCTACCATGCATCAGCCTCGACCTTGAACCTCATGCGGGCCTTCACCAAGGGCGGCTTCGCGGACCTGCGCCAGGTGCACCAGTGGAACCGCGGCTTCCTCGGGGCGAACGAAAACTACGTCCGCTACGAAAAGATGGCCGGCGACATCGACCGCGCACTGCGCTTCATGGACGCCTGCGGTGTCGACTTCGACGCTATGCGGACCGTCGAGTTCTACTCGGCCCACGAAGCTCTGCTTCTGGAATACGAGCAGGCACTCACGCGCATTGACTCGCGCACGGGTGACCCCTACGACGTTTCCGGCCACTTCCTGTGGATCGGCGAACGCACCCGCGACATCGACGGTGCTCACGTCGACTTCCTGTCGCGCGTGAAGAACCCCATCGGCGTGAAACTCGGCCCCAACGCAACGGCAGACGACGCTCTGCGCCTGGCCGAAAAGCTTGACCCGGAAGGCGAACCCGGGCGTCTGACCTTCATCACCCGCATGGGAGCGAAGACAATCGGCGAGGCGCTTCCTAAGCTGCTCGCAGCCGTCAAGGACGACCTCCCGCAGGTCACCTGGATGTGCGACCCGATGCACGGCAACACCATTACGGCCTCCAACGGCTACAAAACCCGCCGCTTTGAAGACGTCATGGGTGAAGTCACCGGATTCTTCCGCGCCCACCAGGAAGTCGGCACGGTGCCCGGCGGCATCCACGTTGAGCTCACCGGCAATGATGTCACTGAAGTCATGGGCGGCGGAGCCAACATCGATGAAGAAGGTCTGCAGCGCCGCTACGAAACCCTCGTGGACCCGCGCCTGAACCACGACCAGTCACTCGAAATGGCATTCCAGGTGGCCGAATACCTGACAGAGGGCACGGACTGACGAACCTGACATAGAAGAGCAAAGCCGCCGGGAGAGAAATCTCCCGGCGGCTTTGCTTCTGCTTAAGGCGCTTGCTGAAAGTCAGTCTTTCGGCTTGTCGTCTTTCTTCTTTTCGTCCTTCGGCTTGTCGTCCTTCGGTGGCTCCTTGCCCTTGGAGACTTTGAGGATCACCAGAGTGTCCGCAGTCCTCTTCTTGCCGGGGCCGGGGTACATGGCCACAACCTTGCCCTTGGGCGTGTATTCGCTGTAGACGTCATCGCGCGCAACCCGGAAGCCCATGCCCAGCAGACGCTTATACGAGGCTTCGTAGTCCTGCCCTCGCAAGTCCGGGATGGCGATCGTCTTGGGTCCGCTGGACACCGTGATGTCCACCGCGCTGCCCTTCTCAACTTGGGCTTCGGCCTCGGTGCTTTGGGAAACGACGCGGCCCTTCTTGCCCTGCCCTTCGACTGTCGAGACCTTGCCCTTCTTCAGGCCGGCGTCTTCCAGGGCCTTTGTCGCTTCGTCCTCTGTCTTGCCGTCGAGTGTGGGAACTGCGACCATTTCGGGTCCGTCGGAGGTGACGAGGGTGACCGATGATCCTTCCTGCAGCTGTTCACCCGCGGCGGGGCGCGTCTCAATGACGGTTCCCTTGGCGATGTCGGCGTGCTTGCGGGTCTCGGTGCTGACAGCGAAGCCGGCCTGCTCCAGAATCTGCCGCGCCTCAGCCTCGGCTGTGCCTGCCTCGATCTGGGGAACCGCAGCCATGACGACTTCCTGCTCGGTTTCGCCCCCGATCACACCGGAGGCTTTTGCAATGCCGAACGTGCCCGCCAGGCCAAGAGCAGCGACAGCCGCAACCAGACCAACGAAGACAGGCCGGCGGCGGCGTGAGTCGCGCGGCTCATCGTCATCTTCGAGTTCTTCCGCGGTCGGTGGCTCGTCTTCAAGCGGTGGAAGGTCAACCGGGGGAGTGCCGTCAGCCGAAACCGCGGCGGCGGTCAGAGTGCCGGGGATCTCAGTCGTCGAACTGACTGCGGCAGGGGTTTCGTCAGTGGAGAGCTTGGGAATCTCACCCGTGCCGGGAACCGGTTCAGGAGCTTCGAGGCCGATCTGCTCGTCAATGTCGGCGGTTGCGGTCAGCGCCGGTTCGGTGGGATCGGCCGCATCCGATGTGCCGCCGAAGTCAAGCTGCTCATCCGTCATCGCCAACCGGGCTTCGCCAAGAGCCTGGCGCATTGCAGTGGCGCTTTCCGGGCGGTCGTCCGGCTTGGGGCTTGTAGCCCACAGGACAAGAGCATCCAGTTGGGGGCTGAGCCCGGGAACTGCCTGCGACGGTGCTGTCACACGGTCGTGCACGTGGCGATAGGCCACCTGAATCGGGACGTCGTCCGTGTACGGCTGGGATCCGGTGAGCATCTCGTAGAACATGATGCCCAGCGTGTAGAGGTCTGTGCGTTCGTCAGCGCCGCTGCGCGTGACAAGCTCCGGTGCGACGTAGCCGACAGTGCCGATGAGCGTTTTCGTCGTGGTTTCGCTCGTCACAGCGCGTGCGAGTCCGAAGTCAGCGAGTTTGATCTGCCCGTCGGTGCCCAGAAGCACGTTGTCGGGTTTGAGATCCCGGTGGATCATCCCGGCTTCGTGAACAGCTTCGAGCGCGGCGAGGATCGCGTCGACGACGCTGATGGCCTGGCGGGGTGTGAAGCGGCCGCGGAACTTCAGTTCCTTGCGCAGAGTGACCGACTCCAGGTACTCCATGACCAGATACACGACGTCCCCATCGCGGGACTGATCGTTTACCGCGATGAGGTTGGGGTGGGACAGCCGGGCGGCGTTCATCGCCTCGCGTTCGAAGCGCTCAACAAACGAGGGGTCGCTCGCCAGGTGCGCGTGCATGACCTTGACCGCAATCTCACGGTCAAGCCGCAGGTCGGTTCCGCGGTACACCATGGCCATGCCGCCGCGGGCGACAACGGATTCGATGCGGTAGCGGCCGTCGAGGACGACGCCGATCAGCTGATCACGGATCTGTGCCATGCGGCACCTCCGAATTGTGGCTGTAGCGTTCGGTGAGGATGTCGACGGTGCGCACGAACGAACGCGTGTCCGGCGCCATTCCCGTCTGCTCAATGCTGGCGGCACCCTGGTAGTAGGCGGCGACGGCGGCCGAGCGGTTGTCGGTTGTCGCCAAGAGCCTGCGCAGGATCGCAAGCCCTGCGACGATGTTGTTTTCAGGGTCGAGGATGTCCAGACGACGGCCGATGAGCGATGAGGCCCACTGGCCTGCCCGCGGTGTCAGCTGCATGATGCCGATGCCGTTGACCGGGGAGACCAGCCGGTGGTTCAGCCCGGATTCTTGGGTTGCAACGGCCAGTGCCAGTGGTCCGTCAACACCGATTTCACCGGCCAGGCGAAGGATCGTTTTGCGCACCCAGGCGCGTGATGGAGAAGGGCGGCGCATGAGCTGGGCCTTATTCAGCCGGGCCGCCATCAGCACGTCCTCCGGGTATTCCCGTCCATCGACGGAGTGGGGAATGTTCGGCAGCTTTTCCGGCAGGGTGGGTTTGACACGGGCGCTCGTGGCACCGGAACCGGACAGTGCGAGGACTTCTCCAACGGTGATGAGAACGGAGGTTCCCATTGCGTTGGCGCGCTGCAGTGCCGCGGTCGAGGTGCCGTGTTGGCGGGCGATGGATTCGAGGGTGTCGCCGGGCTTGACGGTGTGGCCCGCAGGCGGCGGTGGGACGTTCTTTTCGGGCAGGGAGAGGATCTGGCCGGGTGTCAGTGAGGTGCGTCCGCGCAGTTCGTTCAGCTCGATGAGAGCGGGAGCCGAAACGCCGTGCTTTTTTGCCACGCTGATGACGGTGTCGCCCGTGCGCACACGGTAGGTGCGGCCACCGTGGGTGACGGGTACGGCCTCAGTGATGGTTCCCGAGGTGAAACCCGGCGCGGGCGCACCTGTAGGGTCGCGCCTGGTGTCTCGCTGCATGGGACGCTTTCTGTGGGGAAGTTGGTATGCCCCCAGGTTAGGTCGACCTCTTCGACAGCGTCGCCAGGCGCGGCGGCGTGTCGGACCATCGCGGTGTGCCGGCGGTCTGCGGCCGCCGGGCGCGGCCCGGGCCCGCGGTGTGCGTTCGTGCTTTAGGCTGGAGTCGTGATTAAAGCTGAAGAGATCGTTGACGAATGGATGACCGCCGCCGAGGTCGCTGAGCTGCTCGACATCCCCGTGACGAAGGTTCACCGGAAGGTCGAAGACCGAGTGCTCCTGGGGCTGAAGTTCGGCACTCCGCCCACCATGCGGATTCCGGCGCTCTTCATAAAAGACGGCCAGCCCGTGCCTGCTCTGCGCGGAACTCTTGTTCTGCTGTCCGACGCCGGATTCTCGGACGACGAGGCGATCGCCTGGCTGTACGAAGAAGACGACACCCTGCCCGGGCGGGCCATTGACTTCCTGCGCCGCGGCGAAAAATCTGAGATCCGCCGGCGCGCTCAGGCGCTGGCCATCTGAGTCAGCCCGGGCTTCCGGACCCTCAGCTTGAGCGAACGGTGAGGGACTGCGCGTAGCCGCGCAGCACCTTGTGTCCTTCGGCGTCCAGACCGAGCTCACTGAGCCTGTCGAGTGCCGCCTCGGAATCGGCGACTTCCCGCGCAATGAGCTGCTCCATGCGCTCAAGCGCACCGGAAGAGCGGATGAGGTCGGTCATCCGCGCGATGTCCTCAGCGGTTTTGCGCTCAGCGGCTAGGGCGCTGACAAACCAATCGCGCTCACCCTCCGGAAGAGCCTCGAGGGTGTGGCCCACCAACACGGTCTTCTTGCCCTGGCGCAGATCATCGCCCGCGGGCTTGCCGGTGACCTCCGGGTCGCCGAAAACGCCGAGTTCGTCATCGCGCAGCTGAAAGGCCCGGCCCAGGGGCAGGGCGAAAGCACGCAGCGCGTCAATGACCGCCTCATCGGCTCCGGCAATCGATGCGCCGACGGCAAAGGGCTGTTCGACGGAATACTTTGCGGTTTTGTAGGTGAGCACTTCCCAGGCGCGGTCCGTGACTTCGGCCGCCGGAACGGGGGCGTCCTGTACGTAGATGTCGAGAAACTGTCCGAACATGACGTCCCGGCGCAGGTCGTTGCGCGCCTCCAGTGCAGCCGGTGACGTCGCATCCGGCAGGCCGGTCATCGACCAGAACTCTTCTGACAGGGCCAAACAGAGGTCGCCGGCGACAATTGCCGTGGCAATTCCGAAGTGTTCGCTGTCGCCGGCAAAGCCGTCGTTCCTGTGCAGGGCTTCAAACTGCCGGTGCACCGACGGAGCGCCCCGGCGGGTGTCGGATGCATCAATCACGTCGTCGTGAATGAGAGCTGCGGCGTGCAGAAGTTCGACAGCCGCGGCGGCATTTGCGATGCCGGGGTGGGCTTCGGCGCTGCCGCCGGCAATCTCAAAGCCCCACCAGGCGGCCAGAGCGCGGATGCGCTTGCCGGAGGCCGTGAAGTCCAGAATAGGCCGCATCAGGTGTTCAGCGGACGGCGACAGCGCTGTGAAGCGGCTGGAGGTGCTGTCCAGGCCCTCGCGCAGAGCGGCATCAACCTGGCGGCGGACATCAGACGGATCTGTAAGGCTCATGCCCTAAGCCTAAACGGGCCGCGGCCTGGGTTGGACGCGGGATGAAACGGGCCTCTCTCCGGGTTTCTGTCGGTGTACGATGCGCACAGGGGGACGCATGAGCAGAAAGCAGCTGGACCGCACGGGCGGTGATCTGACGGGCCTGGGTGATGACGACACCGGCTGCACAATTCTCCATCTGGACATGGACGCGTTCTTCGTGTCCGTTGAACGCCTCCTCGACCCTTCGCTTATCGGCCTTCCCGTCATAGTCGGCGGTCGCAGCGGGAGGGGAGTGGTGGCCTCGGCCAGCTATGAGGCCCGGGCCTACGGAGTGCACTCGGCCATGCCGATCGGCCGTGCCCTGGCGCTGTGCCCGAACGCGGTTGTCGTGCCACCGACGAAGGGCGTCTACTCCGAGTATTCAGACCGTGTTTTTGCTGTTGTCAGCGACGTCACCCCGGACTTCAGCCGTGTCAGCGTCGATGAGGGCTACATCGATGTGTCCGGTGCGGTGCGCAGGCTCGGCAGTCCCGCGCGCATCGCCCTGCACCTGCGGCAGACGATTGCCGAAAGGATGGGTCTGCCGTCCTCCATTGGGCTGTCCAAAGCGATGGTCGTTGCCAAGATCGCGTCAGCCAGGGCCAAACCCAACGGCCAGCTGGTGGTGCCGGTGGGGAAAGAAGCTCAGTTCATGGAGTCGATGCCCGTCACAGCGCTGCCGGGGGTTGGCCGAGCCACGCACGAAACCCTGTCGCGCTACGGCATCCGCACAATCGGCGATTTGGCCCGCCAAACACCGGCGTGGGCAGCGAAGACCCTCGGTTCGGCCGGGCCGGCACTCGTCGGCTACGCGCAGGGGCGCGATCACCGGACTGTGCACGACAGGGCAAAAGACCATTCGATCAGTGCGGAGAGCACATTCGACGACGACATCTACCAGCTGGAGCTCCTGCGCACCGAACTTCTTCGTCTGGCTGACAAAGTGACCGCCCGAGTGCGGGCCGAGGGGCTCGCCGCCGGCACTGTCACTCTGAAGTTCCGGTCACCCGACTTCACCACCATCACCCGGTCGGTCACCCTGCCGGCTCCGACAGATGTCACGGGCGAGGTGTACGAGGCTCTCCTCGGACCTCTGGAGACGGCCGCGGCCAAGCGCACAGGGGCCAGGCTGCTGGGAGTCGCGGCATCGAACCTCCAGCCCGTCGGGGTTGTCGGCAGGCAGGAGACTCTGGAAAGCAGCGGCAGGTCAACACGCGAATCGGACATCGCGGTCGACGAAATCCGCAAGAAGTTCGGCAAGGGAGCTATCTCTCCCGCCTCACTCCTGCGCCCGGAATAGGGACTTTTTCTCCCGCCCATGGAATTCAAAGACTCATGTGGCACTATCATTAGTCGTATCGACTTCAGAAAGTTTTGGGCAGGAAGTTCACACCATGGCTCTTTCAGATCACGAACAGCAGCTTCTCGACCAGCTTGAACAGCAGCTGCGGAGCGAAGACCCCAGCTTCGCCCAGAACATTTCGCGCCCTGCAGAGGACGCTCCCGGCCTGCGCCTTTCGCCGCGCCGCCTGGTTTTGGGCATCGTCATTCTCGTTGTGGGCCTGGCAGTCGCAATCGCCTCGCTTTTCTTCTTCAACATGCCCCTGGCGGCTGTCGGCGGTGTGGTCGGCTTCGCAGCCATGGTCTTCGGCGGCTACTACGCCGTGACCCCGGATGAAAACGCCGCGGCTTCTTCGTCCAGCACAGGATCAGCGCCCCGCAAATCAGGTGCGCCCAAGCGCCGCTCGTCCTTCATGGAGCGCATGGAAGATCGCTGGGACAAGCGCCAAGAGGGCTGAAACGAACATAAACGCGTAAGCGGCGGTGGAGTTTTCCACCGCCGCTTACGCGTTTATCGCCTTCTTCATCGGCGTCGGTCGAACACGCTTGCCGGCAGCAGCGTCTTCAGCACTCGCTGCGGACCGGACAGACGGCCGAACAGCTCGTCGTGAACATCCGCCACCAGGCCGCGGCTGTCATCTGCACTCAGCTGAACATCCGCGTTGCCGTAGCGCTGAGCGTCCGACGCCCGTGCAGCACTCGCCAGTTCAGCCGCGCTATCAGGCGCGTACTCAGCCAGCGCGGCGGCAGCAGCCGGCGCCGTCATTGACGAGCGCAAGCCGAGCCCCGCATCGGCGGCGGTCGCCGTGATCTCGTCCCACAGGCCTGCCGCACCCGCCCGCAGGCGGCGACGGCGCTGAACGGCACGAACAATCATCGGCAGAAACAGCAGCGCAATGATGATCGCTGCGGCCAGAAGCAGCCAGACCCACGCCGGGATTGGGGCAACGGCCTCAGCGGACCCTTCCGCTGTGTCATCGGATTCGTCCTCTTCTTCGCTGCCGGCGTCTTCGGTTTCTTCCGGAGTCGGTTCGGGGCTTGCAGAAGTCGGGTCTTCCGTCGGCTCATCGTCAGGTTCTTCTGACTGTCCGCCAGCAGTCGTCCAGGCGGGAATATCGCCGACCGGACCGCCGGGGGTCGGTTCGAAGCGCACCCAGCCGATCCCATCGAAGAACAGCTCCGGCCACGCGTGAGCTTCGGCTAGAGTCACCTGATATTCGCCGTCGCCGATCTCAGAGCCTGCGGTGAAGCCCACACCGATTCGCGTGGGAATGCCCAGGGAGCGGGTCATCGACGCCATTGCAGCTGAGAACTGCACGCAGTAGCCCTTCTTCTGCTTCATGAAGTCTGCCAGCGCCGAACTCGATGCCGTAGTCGGCGCTTCGAGTGAATAGGTGAAATCTCCGCCGCGGAAATACGCCTGAATGGCAGCGGCCTTCGCCCACTGCGAATCCGCGTCCTCCGTGAGTTCGCGTGCCGTGTCGGTGATGACCGCAGGGACATCGTCAGGCAGCTGGGTGTACTTCTGGTCAGCTGAACGTCCCGCATTCTCTCCGGCATCGTCGAGCTCTTTCGCCGTCGGCTGCAGGGACAGGTAGTCGACCGAATAGTTCAGCCCGCGCGAAGTCACGCCGCTGCCCACAATCGTGAGCGTCTCAGAGTCGTACAGCCACTGCGGACCCGCATCATGAGTCTGCGTGGGAGCAAACGGAGCCGGCAGATACGCCTGGTCAAGTGCGCCGATCGAAAACTCAGTGCTCTGCTGAACACCCGCGGGAGCCTGCGAGCGCGCATTGGACAGACCGCCGTCAGCGGTGCGCGACCGGCTGAGGGGGAACTCCGCGGGTTTCCACACTTCGCCGTCGAACTCGCTGACCGAGGTCAGGCGGATGGGCTCTCCGGCACCCGGATCGGTCGTCGTGTAGGTGAAGACGGGGTCAGTGGAGGGGTTCTGCAGGTCGTTGCGGATGGTGAGGAACGGGTTGATGATCGTGAGATCCTCAGCGCGCTCAC
The DNA here is from genome assembly GCF_001806795.1 of Brevibacterium sp. HMSC22B09. Lineage (NCBI taxonomy): Bacteria > Bacillati > Actinomycetota > Actinomycetes > Micrococcales > Brevibacteriaceae > Brevibacterium > Brevibacterium sp. HMSC22B09. Next base: position 52,738 of record NZ_KV785993.1, read on the forward strand.
TGGAGTAGTGGGGTGTTGCCGTGATTGCCGGCAGGACGGTCGGGAGGCCCATGCCCAGCAGGAGCGCCAAAGCGCCCGCCAGCAGCGCGGTTCCGGGGAACCTGCGCAGGCCGTTCTTCGCCCGACCGACCACGGTGCCGCGCTGGCGCAGGGCTTCTGCGCCGGGCCGGCTTGCGGCCGTGTGCTTCTCATGGCCGGCAGTCGAGCCCACTCCGGTGTGCGCTGTGAGAACAGCGCTGGCGTACTCGGTGAGCAGCACGATGATGAAGGCCGCACTGATGGCTGCCATGTGGACCGGCTGCGTGTGCACCGAGGCGAAGTACACGGGGAAAGCCCACACCGTCAGCAGCAGGAAGGCGGGGACCTTTGATATGCGCAGGTCTGACACCAGGCCGTCGATGATGAGCGCTAGGAACCCGAAGCCCAGAGTGAAGATGGTGATGAGGCCGCCGGTGGCCTCCAGCGGAATCTGCTTGGTCGCGACATCCTCAAAGCCGGCGCTGACAGACGACACGAGAGCCGAAATCGACGACGGGCCCGGTATGAAGCCCGCGATGAGCGAATCGGGCACGCAGATGAAGAGCACTGCAAAGCTCGCCGCGAGGAACTGCACGAGAACCGCGAGTCCGGATTCGGCCACCTTGCGGACCATGCGCGCCAGCCATCCCACAAGCAGGGTGATGCCGATGATCGAAACGACCGGCACAAGCAGTTCGAGCCCGGAGAACATGGCGGTCGTGGCATATGCGGCCAGCGACAGCGCGGCAAACAGGAGGAGAGAGCGGATCATCTGCATCAGCGACCCCTCCCTGCTGTCAGCGTCCACCGTTTGGGGACAGCGGGCTCGGTTCCAGCGGCGGGGATCTCAAGCGAGTCGGCGGCCCACACGTGGGCGCGGGCCGGAACGTTCACGCTCAGGCTGCCTCGGTCGGCACACACGATGACTGTTTCGACGTTCTGCGGCAGATGCACGCCCGCGGGCACGCTGCGGCCATCAGCCTGGGAAATCGCCAGTTCTGCGTGCGGAAGATCGAGCGAACGGGCCTCGACCCGGACGTCGTCTTCCCCGCACAGCAGGCGGATGTCATAGCCGGCGGCGAAGTAGGCGCGCACGGCAGCCGCCGCGGCGGCTGCAAGCGTTTCAAACTGCGGGCTGGGCTCCGAGGCTTCGCCTTCCGCAGGTGCGGGCAGCCCGCCGTCGAGGACGACAATCGCGGTGGCGTGTTCCTCTTCTGCTTCCTGGCGGACCGCCAGTTCGCCCAGCCGGGCCGTGGTCTTCCAGTGAATATGGCGCAGATCGTCGCCGGGAGCGTATTCGCGTGTGAAGTAGTCACGTGTTCCGCGACCGCGTGACACGCGGTCACTCGAGATGCGCGACAGGTGAGCCGACAGGGACTGCGGATAGCCGACAGGCACCTCGGCGGGTGCTGCCGCAACATCCAGTGAACCGGGAACCGACCGCATTGAGGAGGCCAGACCAAACGGCCCGGCGACAGCGGCCGACAGCTTCTCAATCCCGGTCATCCCACGGTGAGTGGGCACGAAAACAGCCTGCACGTCCGCGTACCCTCGCGCGGGCAGGGAGCCCAAGTGCGCATCCTGATCAGGTCCGAAGCCCGGCTTCGCGTGCAGAGTGAGATCAAAGGGAAGCAGGGGAGTGGGCAGACGGTTCGCCGCGCGCACCGTGACGACCAGTTCATCGCCCACCTTGGTGATGGCGGTTCCGTCCAGGGCCGGCGCATCAGCCACCAGCTTGGCACTCAGCTGCGAACTGGTGAGCAGTGCTGCCAGCAGACTGAACACGACAAGCCCGATGAACACGATGCCCACGGGAAGCAGCCCCGGAAAGCCGAAGCGGTAGGCGGCGATGATGAGCGCCGCCCCGAGGATGACGAAAACCCAGCCGGAGGTGTTGATCCTCATGCCGAAACAGGCACCCTCCTGATGATGTCGGCGATCAGCTGCTCGGCAACATCGGGAGCGTCGGTGTCCTGGGCGATGATGCGGTGAGAAAGGACCGGCACGGCCATTGTCTGCACGTCGTGCGGTGTGACATAGCCGCGGCCCTCGAGCACCGCGTTGGCCTGTGCTGCGCGCAGCAGAGCCACCGAACCACGCGGAGAAACACCCATGCGGATCGAGGCATCGCTGCGGGTTTCGGTGACCAGGCCCACGATGTAGGTGCGCAGCTCATCGGTCGCGGGGAGAGCCGCAACTGCCTGGCGCAGTGCCGTGAGCTCTTCTGTTGTGGTCACGGCTCCAAGCTGGTCGAGTGGATCGGGACCCACGTGTGAGCCGAGCATCGAGACTTCGTCCGCCAGCGAGGGGTAGCCCACCGAGGTGCGCATGAGAAAACGGTCGCGCTGAGCTTCCGGCAGGGCGTAGGTGCCTTCCATTTCAATGGGGTTCTGGGTTGCCACGACCATGAACGGGTCGGGCATGAGGTACGTGGTCCCATCGATTGTCGCCTGGGATTCGGCCATGGCCTCCAGCAGCGCTGACTGGGTTTTGGGGGAGGCGCGGTTGATTTCATCGGCGATGACGATGTTGGAGAAGATCGGGCCGGCGCGGAACTCGAACTGGCGGGTCTCCTGGTTGAACAGGTTGACGCCCAGAACATCCGAGGGCAGCAGGTCAGGGGTGAACTGGATGCGGCGCACGCTGCCGCCGACCGAGCGGCTGAGCGCTTTGGCCAGCAGGGTTTTGCCGACGCCGGGAACGTCTTCCAGCAGCAGGTGGCCGCCCGCGAACAGCGATGTGATGGCCAGGCGAACAGTGTCGGCCTTGCCGTCCAGGACTGAGCTGACCGCGGTTGTCAGCCGCGAGGCGATTTCTCCGTAGTGCTGAATGTCTTCGGGCGCTGGTGTCGTCATGCGCTCCATTCTGCCCCACAGCCGAAGGCCGCTCCACTTTTCACCCCACTTCCCTCCACCGGGTCACTCCACTTTCCTCCCCACGCGCCCCCACTTTCCTCCCTGCGGCCCTCCATGGGGGTGTTTTGGCGTGTTTTTCGCGGGTTTTCTTCTCCCGAGGTGCCTGTTGGGTGGTCCTTTTCGCGCCCCTTTGGTCTGGTCACCCCACTTTCCACCACCTCTGTGACCAGGGGAAATGCAGATTCTAGGCGGGTATTTCTTCCCGGGGGAGGACATGGTGGGGGAAAGTGGAGTATAGTGGGGCTCATCGGAGTCGAGTGGCTTCGAAAGGGGTGAGACGACATGTTCTTGGGCACGCACTTTCAGCGGCTCGATGACAAGGGTCGTCTTCTCCTGCCCGCAAAGTTTCGTGAGGAACTGGCCGGGGGTCTGGTCATCACCCGGGGTCAAGAGCGCTGTCTCACCCTGTTCTCGACCCGGGAGTTCGAAACCGTCCACGAGCAGCTTCGCGCCGCTCCCATGACGAGCAAGGACGCCAGGGACTACCTCCGCGTGTTTCTCTCCGGAGCTTCGGCCGAGCAGCCGGACAAGCAGGGGCGGTTCACCATTCCGCAGATCCTGCGCCGGTACGCATCGCTTGACCGCGATGTCGCAGTGATCGGCATGGGAAACCGTGCTGAGATCTGGGATTCGGCTCTGTGGGAGGAATACCTCGCAGACACCGAGCAGGGATTCGCCGACCGCACCGACGAGGTGATTCCCGGAGTCTTCTGATTGTTGGTCCGAAGACTCCGTCCGACCGAAGACAAGGTTTTGGAATACTTCCCCGATTCCAAAGCCGAGGGGTCCTGACACACTTCCCCGGTGCCAGGGCACGGCCGGACGGGGTCTTAGGTCCAACAGCCGCGAAGAACACCAAGGAGGAGGACAGTGAGCGACTACCCGCACGTACCCGTCCTCCTGGACAGGTGCGTTCAGCTGCTGACAGTCGGCATTGACGCTGCCCGCGCTGCGGGGGAGACCCCCGTTGTTGCGGACATGACGCTCGGCATGGGCGGACACTCGGAAGGTGTTCTCGAATCCAGCGATGACGTGCGCGTTCTGGGCATCGACAGAGACCCCGAGGCAATAGCCATTGCCAGCAAGAGGCTCGAACGATTCGGTGAGCGCTTCACGGCGGTGCACGCGCGCGATGACGAACTCGGCGCGATTCTCGAGCAGCGCGGTGAGCGCCTGGCCGGCGTTCTCTTCGACTTGGGCGTGAGCTCGCTGCAGCTGGACGATGACGATCGCGGCTTCAGCTATTCGCGCGCTACCGCACTCGACATGCGGATGAACGCAGAAGACACCCTGACCGCGGCAGATGTTCTCAACACCTATTCACAGGCGGAGCTGGCCCGCATCATCTCTGAATACGGCGAAGAGCGCTGGGCGGCCAAAATCGCATCCGTCATCGTCGAAGACCGCCAGGAAAGGCCGTGGGAAACCACCGACCAGCTGGCCGAGATGCTCCAGCGGGTCATCCCCGAACCCAAAGGCCAGCGCAAACGCTCCCACCCGGCTAAGCGCACCTTCCAGGCCCTGCGCATCGAAGTCAATGCGGAACTCGACATTCTCCGCTCCGCACTTCCACAGGCCCTGGATGGGCTGCACGTGGGCGGAACCGCCGTCGTCGAGTCCTACCAGTCGCTCGAAGACACCATCGTCAAAAAGATCTTCCGGGCAGGAACCGTCAGCTCCGCGCCGCCGGAACTGCCCGTCGTGCCCGAACACCTGCAGCCCTGGCTGAACGACCTCACAAGGGGAGCAGAAAAGGCCGATGCCGAAGAGATCAGCATCAACCCCCGTGCCGCGAGTGTGCGCTTGCGGGCAGTGCAGAAAACCAAGGAGAAGCCGCAATGAGCCACGCAGTCACAACGGCCGCTCCCCAGAGCAGCCCGCGCAGACAAACAGAGCAGAACAAGCCGAAGCTCCGCCTCGTCGTACCGGAAATCGCCGAGGCCCGATCGTCTTTTCCTCTCATCTGCATCGCCACGGTCGTTGTGGGGCTTGCACTCATCCTGGTGACCAACATCTTCATCAACCACAGCACGTACCGGGTGCAGGAGCTCACCGTCGAACGCGACCAGCTGACGGATGACCGTGACCGACTCGCCGAAGACCTTTCCTACCGGATGAGCCCGCAGAACGTTGAAGACACAGCGAAAGCTCAGGGTATGAAGCCCGCGGAATCCGTTAAGTTCATTCGCGAAGATGGCACAATAGTCGATGCGCCAAAAGGCGAGGGCAAAGCTCCCGAAGCCCAAGTTCCGGGCCCCCGCAAAGACGCCCGCGACGACATCAAGCCGAATCTGAAATCTGACGAAAAGCTGCCGGTTGTAGGCGGCAGCAGTGGGACGCTCACCCCGCCGAAACTCCAAGAGCCAAAAGAACCAGCCGACAAGTAAGGAAGAGTATGAATCCGCGTTCTTCTCGGCCTGGCAAGGCCAAGCGGCAGCGCGGTTTCACGATCCGCACGCGGCTCATTGCCTTCTTGTCAGTGATCGTGCTGGTCGGCATTCTCGGCAGACTCGTGTGGATCCAAGGGCTTGACGCTTCTCAGATTGCCTCGCGGGCTCTGGCCGGCCGCCTGGTCACCCAACCTCTGCCGGCGGACCGCGGCGTCATCCTCGGCGCCGACGGGACAGTGCTTGCCGACAACGCGGACCGGTACCAGATCGTCGTCGACCAGGTGAACGTCGCAGCGTATAAGGACGAAGACGACAACCCGCTCGGCGCCTGGGGCGCAGCAAAGGCTATGGCTCCTGTCCTGGGCACGGAAGCCGGGCTGATCTTCCCGAAGCTCAGCGGCGACAAAAGGTGGAACCCCGTAGCCACCGGCATCACAAGCGAAGTGTGGCGCGAAATCCAGGAACTCGAAATCCCCGGCATCACAGCCGAAAAGTACACTGTGCGCTCCTACCCCTCCGGCGCTGTCGCCGGCAACCTCATCGGGTGGGTCGGCTCCGACGGCGTTCCGCTTGCCGGGCTCGAACTGCAGCACCAAAAACAGCTGCAGGGCAAAGACGGCAGCAGGCAGTTCGAAAAGGGTCTGAAGGGCGACATCATTCCCCTGGGTGAGAACGACACCACGCCACCGGTCAACGGCACGGGCCTGGAGTTGACCATCGACCCGCAGATCCAGATGTTCGCTCAGCGCTCCATCGCCGAAGCGGTGAAGAAGCACAACGCCGAATGGGGCACAGTCGTCATTGAGGAGATCGGCACCGGCCGGCTTCTTGCCGTTGCGCAGGCACCCACAGTCGATCCCAACAACCCCGGAGGCGTGGGCGGTCCCGACCGGGGCGCACGCGCTTTCACCGACCCCGTAGAGCCCGGCTCAACCGGAAAGGCCATCACGGCCGTAGCGCTCATAGAAGAAGGCCTGGTCACACCTGAAAGCAAATTCACGGTGCCGGACAAATGGAAAGCGCCCAACGGCGAAGAGTTCCGCGACTCCAGCAACCACGACGACGAAAAGCTGACGTTCTCCGGAATCATCGAAAAGTCATCCAATACCGGAACGCTCATGGCAGGGCAGAAGCTCAGCCTGCAACAGCGCTACGACTATCTGAAGAAGTTCGGTCTGGGTGAATCCAGCGGCATCGACTTTCCCGGAGCGGCGAAGGGCATCGTGCATCCCTATGACAAGTGGGACGGCCGCACCGAGTACACCGTCATGTTCGGCCAGGGGCTGTCCGCGACCACGCTGCAGAGCGCTTCCGTGTTTGCGACCCTGGGCAACGGAGGAGTGCGCGTACCCCAGCAGCTCGTCAAGGGCACAGTGAGCGACTCCGGCAGGGTCTCAGAAATTCCGCCGAAAGAGGGCACTCGCGTCGTCAGCGAAGAGACAGCGGATTCTGTGGGAACCATGCTCGAAGCCGCTGTCGCCGAGGGTACGGGAACGTCTGCACAGATCAAGGGCTACAGGGTCGCGGGCAAAACCGGAACCGCGCAGATCGCCGCCGGCAAAGACCGGGAGAGCGGCTACACCGCGAACTTCTCCGGATTCGCACCGGCAGAAAACCCCAAGGTCGCTGTGAGTGTGACCCTGCAGCGACCCACCAAGGGGTACTACGGTGGTACATCCGCTGCACCGGTGTTCTCCGAGGTCACCGGATACGCGCTGCGGCAGATGGGTGTCGCCCCATCAACCTAAGAACCGAAACTGATTCCGAAAGAATGGAAATGATGAAGCTGAGCGAACTCCCCGGCGGCGCAGCTGTTCACGGTGACGGGAACACCACCGTGAACAGTGTGAGTCTGGACTCCCGAACCGTCGAACCCGGCGGTCTCTACGCAGCACTGCCGGGTGCGAACGCCCACGGAGCCCAGTTCGCCCAGCAGGCACTCGACCGCGGTGCCGCGGCAATCCTCACGAACCCAGCCGGCCGCGACCTCCTACCGGCGTCAGCCGGTGACATCCCCGTACTGACCCACCCGGCACCTCGTGCGATTCTCGGTGACATCGCGGCCGCGATCTACGGAACAGACCCGCAGACGCCCGCCCTATTCGGCATCACCGGAACCAACGGCAAAACCACGAGCACCTTCATCCTCGACGCTCTGCTGCGCAGCATCGGCAGAACAACAGGGCTGATCGGAACTGTCGCGACCGTCATCGCCGGCCAGGAACAGCCCAGTGTGCGAACCACCCCGGAAGCCCCCGACCTGCACCGTCTGTTCAAAAACATGCGCGACCAGGGCGCTGACGCCTGCTCCATGGAGGTGTCCTCCCACGCGCTTAGCCAACACCGGGTCGACGGCGCACACTTCACGGTGGTCGGCTTCACCAACCTGTCCCAGGACCACCTGGACTTCCACGGGACCATGGAGGAGTACTACCGGGCAAAAGCGCTCCTGTTCACGCCGCAGTTCGCATCCCGCGGCGTCATCGTGCTGGCTGACGACTGGGCACGTCAGCTGGTGAATGACTCACAGATTCCCGTCGTCACCGTCTCCGCTCGTCCCGAAGACAACGCGGACTACAGGATCGAAGACATCGACGGTCTTTCCTTCACCCTCCGCGGGTCTTCCGTGAGCCTTCGGGCGAAGAGCCCGCTGCCGGGTGATTTCAACATCAGCAACACCGCGCTGGCAATGGCCATGCTGCTCGAATCCGGTGTGTCCGCTGACGAATTCTCAAGGGCAGCCGAAGGCTTCAGCGTCAATGTGCCGGGCCGGATGGAAGTCATCTCAGAACAGGCTCCGCGCGCCATCGTCGACTACTCCCACACACCCGACGCAATAGAAAAGGCGCTGGCGGGGCTTTCGGGCCAGCCGCTGGTTGTGGTGTGCGGTGCCGGTGGAGAACGCGACCACAGCAAACGCCCCCTCATGGGGCGGGCCGCGGCAGAAAACGCCGACGTCGTCATCATCACCGACGACAACCCGCGCAGCGAAGACCCCGCGACGATCCGCGCTGAAGTCATTGCCGGCGCCCGCGCAGCAGTGGCTGACGGCACCAGCCGGGCAGCCGCTGACGCGATCGTCGAGTACGCCAGCAGGCGCGAGGCAATTGAGGCCGGTGTTGCGGCAGCGGGTGAGAGCGGCACCGTGCTGGTGGCGGGCAAGGGACACGAGCCCGGCCAGGACTACGGCGATACCAAGCTGCCGTTTGACGATCGTGAGATAACACGCACCGCCGTTTCACAGCGCGGTTCTTCCGCCGCCACCCGGTAAGGTCTGAAGGTATATGAAGGAATTCACTGCTGAAGAAATCGCCGCCGCGACCGGCGGCGAACTCTACGGAATCACACCGGACACGGCTCTGTGCGCCGGTGTCGTCACCGACTCCCGCGAAGTGGCGCCGGGCGACATCTACGTTGCGCGCACCGGCGAAAACCACGACGGCCTCGAATTCGCCGCGGCGGCCGTACAGGCCGGTGCGGCCCTCGTCATCGCCGAGGCCGTCCCATCCGTCGACGGCGAACACCTGCCGTCCTGCGTTGTCGACGATGCGACGGCCGCTCTCGGTCAGCTGGCCAAAGCGAACGTCGAAGCCCTTCGCAGCTCAGGCGAACTCACAGTCGTCGCAATCACCGGTTCTGCCGGAAAGACCACCGTCAAAGACCTCGCGGCAGCACTGCTGTCAACAGCCGGCGAGACCGTGTGGCCGCCGAATTCCTACAACAACGAAGTCGGTGTGCCGCTCACGGCGCTGCGCGCTGACGCTGACACCCGCTTCCTCGTGCTTGAAATGGGTGCGCGCAACATCGGCAACCTCGCCTACCTGACCTCGCTCGTGCGTCCCGATATCGGCGTTGAGCTCGGCGTCGGCTCGGCCCACGCCGGGGTCTTCGGCTCGATTGAGAACACGGCACGGGCAAAAGCGGAGCTTATTGAAGCGCTCGTGCCCGGCGGAACCGCGGTGCTCAACGGCAACGACCCGCGCGTGCGCTCCATGCAGTCAGTTCTCGCCGAAGGTGTTGACACCCTGTTCTTCGGTTCGAACCCTGACGAAGGCGTGTGGGCGTCCAACGTCGACATCCAGCCATCCGGTCGCACGGCGTTCGATCTGCACCTGCCTGACCACGACGAACCACTCCACATCGAACTTGCGCTGCTGGGCGAACACCACGTGACCAACGCTTTGGCCGCTTCGGCCATTGCACACCTGTGCGGGGTTGCGCCGAAGGACATCGCCACCATCCTGGCTACGTCCGGTGCGGCCAGCCGCTGGCGCATGGAGCTCATCGACTCGCCCGACGGCGTGACCGTGCTCAACGATGCCTACAACGCCAACCCCGATTCAATGCGCGCCGCCCTGAAGACGCTTGCCGCCATGGGCGCCGGTGATGCCGATCATCCGCCGCGCAGGACCTTCGCGGTGCTTGGCGAAATGCTCGAGCTCGGTGACGAATCCGCGGCGGCTCACTACGAGATCGGCCACCTGGTGGTCCGTCTCAACATCACCCGCACCATCGCCGTCGGACAGGGCGCCCTGCCCATCTACCAGGCTGCCAACCTCGAAGGATCCTGGGGCAGCGAGGCGGCCTGGGTGCCCACGGTCACGGAAGCGCGAGAACTTCTGGCTTCCGAAGTCGAACCCGGTGACATTGTTCTGTTCAAGTCCTCCCGCGACGCCGGTCTGCGATACCTGGGAGACGAATTCGCAGGAGTTTCTGTAGCCCAATGATCGCAGTCGTCCTCGCCCCGTGCTTTGCCCTGCTGCTGACGCTGCTGGGCACGCCGCAGTACATCAAGATCCTCGTCAAGAAGAACTACGGTCAGTTCGTTCGCGACGACGGTCCTGCGTCCCACGCAACCAAGCGGGGCACTCCCACAATGGGCGGTGTCGTCATCATCCTGGCGACCCTCGTGGCCTACTTCCTGGCGCACCTGCTGACCGGCTCCACGCCGACAGTGTCGGGTCTGCTGGTCCTGTGGCTCATGACGGGGCTGGGCGTTGTCGGCTTCTTGGACGACTTCATCAAAATCTCCAAGAAGCGCTCCCTTGGTCTGCGCCCGGTGCCCAAGATGATCGGGCAGGCCTTCGTCGGAGTGACCTTTGCCGTTGCCGCGCTGTTCTTCCCGAATGCCTACGGGCAGACTCCCGCAACCACCGCGATCTCGATTTTCCGCGACACCCGCTTCGACCTCGCGTTCGCCGGCTTCGGGGTGGGCCTGGTTCTGTTCATCATCTGGGCGAACCTCATCGTCACCGCAGTTTCGAACGCGGTCAACCTCACCGATGGTCTCGACGGTTTGGCTGCGGGCGCCTCTGCGATTGTGTTTGCCGCCTATGTCCTCATGACCTCGTGGCAGTCCACACAGAACTGTGACCTCATGTCCTCAGCCCGCGCTGGCTGCTATGAGGTTCGCGACCCGCGCGACCTCGCTATTGTCGCCGCAGCCATCGCGGCCGCCTGCGTGGGCTTCCTGTGGTGGAACGCATCACCCGCGAAGATCTTCATGGGCGACACCGGCTCGCTGGCGATCGGCGGTGCTTTCGGCGGTCTGGCGATCCTGTCGCGCACGGAAATCCTGCTTGTCATTCTGGGTGGTCTGTTCGTCATCATCACCCTGTCGGTGATTCTGCAGGTGGGCTCGTTCAAGCTGACGGGCAAACGCATTTTCCGCATGGCCCCGCTGCAGCACCACTTTGAGCTCAAAGGCTGGGCCGAAGTGACGATCGTCATCCGCTTCTGGATTGTTGCGCTGGTGTTCGCGGTCATCGGCGTCGCGCTGTTCTACGGGGAGTGGGTGTCGCACATTGGCTGATGACGCGCTCACGCCCTCCGGTGATCCCGCCGGTGAACAGCTGATGCTCATTCCCGCCATCAGCCCACCGGGTGCCGAACCTGTCGACTATCCGAACAAAGAGCGGATCCCGGCGGCTATCCACGGCCCGGAGTCGTCGCTTGCCGGCATCGTCGTGTGCGTGACCGGGTTGGGCGTTTCCGGCTACCCCATGGCGGTGCACCTGGCTGAGCGGGGTGCCGAAGTCATCGTCGTCGACGCTGATGACCAGCGTGACGAATCGGAACACGAAACAATCCTGCGGGTCTTCGACGTCGATATCCGCCGCGGACCCGAACATGTCGAGAAGCTGCCGCGCACCAGCTCGGGCCGTCTGCCCGACCTCGTGTGCACCTCGCCGGGCTGGCGTCCCGACCAGCCCCTGTTGGTTGAGGCTGCCGAACACGACATTCCGGTCATCGGCGAGGTGGAGCTCGCCTGGCGGGTGCGGGGAGCCAACAGTGCCCCGTGGCTTGTCGTCACCGGAACCAACGGCAAGACGACCACCACCTCGATGCTTGATTCAATGCTGAGGGCACAGGGTCTGCAGTCGCGGGCCTGCGGCAATATCGGTGCCCCGCTGCTGGAAGCTGTGCTCGATCCGGGTGCTGAGGTTCTGGCGATCGAACTGTCGAGCTTCCAGCTGCACTGGCAGTTCTCCATGGCCGCCCATTCGACTGCCGTTCTCAACCTGGCCGATGACCACCTCGACTGGCACGGCGGCTGGGACGGCTATGTGGCCGACAAGGCGAGGGTCTACTCCAATGTCCAGCTGGCGTGCGTCTACAGCTGCGAGGATCCCGCAACGCGTGAACTCGTCGAGGAAGCCGAAGTGATCGAAGGAGCCCGCGCGGTGGGCTTCCGTCTGGACACACCCCGTGTGGGCGAGCTCGGCGTTGTCGGAGAGATCCTCGCCGATCGGGCCTTTGCTCAGCGCCGCCAGACATCTGCACAGGAACTCGGCTCGCTGGACGACGTCGCGCAGGCCTCCGGAACACCCGGTGCAAAACCAGCTGACCACCAGGTTCTCAATGCTTTGGCGGCCGCCGCGTTGGCTCGCAGCATCGGCGTTGAACCCGCGGCCGTCCGTGATGGGCTGCGCAATCATCAAGTGGGCGATCACCGCAGCGCGATCGTGGCAGAAGCTGACGGTGTGACCTGGGTGGACGACTCAAAAGCCACCAACCCCCATGCCGCTGCCGCCGCTTTGGCCGCACACGAATCAATCGTGTGGATCGCCGGAGGACTGGCCAAGGGGGCAGACTTCACCGACCTGGTCCAGACATTTGCCGACCGGATTCGCACCGCCGTCGTCATCGGCACTGATTCATCCGAGCTGATTTCTGCTCTTGAAGCCGCGGACGTCGATTACACGGTCGTGCCGCCGTCAGGGCCCGACATCATGGAGGACAGCCGAACTCGCGGAGCAGATGTCATGCGGCGGGCGGTGGCAGCCGCCAGCCAGTACGCCGAAGACGGTGACACGGTGCTCTTGGCGCCGGCGTCGGCCAGCATGGACCAGTTCCTCAACTACGCAACGCGAGGCGATCTGTTTGCCGACGCTGTGCGAGGTGCTCTGCCGTGACCGGATCCGCCCCCACCCGGCGGAGGGGCTTCCGAACACAGATCACCGAGCTTTCCGACCGGTGGCAGCGCCTGCTTGCGCAGAAGACGACAACGTTCTACCTGATTCTCATTCCCGTCACGGCACTGACCGGCTTCGGCCTGCTCATGGTGCTCTCGGCATCGTCAGTCACCTCCGGTGATGCCAGCGTGTCGTCGGCTTTTTCGGTTTTCCTGCGCCAGGCGATCTACGCGGCATTCGGCCTGACCCTCATGGGCGTTGTGTCGTTCACGCCCGTGAAAGCGAGCTTCAGACTGGCCTATCCCGTTCTGATCGGAGCCATGATCCTGCAGGTTCTGCCGCTCACGCCGTTGGGCGTTGAGATCAACGGCAACCGCAACTGGATTCGGGTGGGACCTGTGCAGATCCAGCCGGCGGAGTTCGTCAAGATTGCCCTGGCGCTCTTCACTGCCCGCTACATGGCATTGATGGTTCGCAGGCCGTTCACCTTTAAGAACATGGTGGGCTTTCTGCTTTTCGCCGGCGGCACGGTGGGCCTGGTCATTGCGGGGCAGGACCTGGGAACGGTCATGGTCCTGTTCCTGATCTTGGGTACGGCACTGGTGATCGGCGGTCTTCCCAAACGCTGGATTTTCGGCTTGGCCACAGCCGCGGCCGGGATTGTCGCCTTCTTCGTTTTGACTAGTGAGAACCGCATGACCCGCGTGATGGCCATGCTTTCTGGCCGTGGCGGTGATTCCGGGGATCCGCTGGGTGCGCACTGGCAGTCAGACCACGGTCTGTACGCACTGGCCTCCGGAGGCTGGCTGGGTGTCGGTCTTGGTGCCAGCCGCGAAAAATGGTCGTGGCTGCCAGAAGCCCACAACGACTTCATCTTCGCAATCATCGGCGAAGAGCTCGGTCTGCTGGGCGCAGCCGCAGTGATTGCGCTGTTTGCCGTCCTTGGCTTTGGGATCTACCGGCTCATGGTGCAGTCCACAAGTGTTTTTGTGCAGACGGCATCCGCGGCTGTCTTCGCTTGGCTGATCGGCCAGGCCGCGGTCAACATCGCGGTTGTTGCGGGCATCGCCCCGGTGATCGGCGTGCCGCTTCCCTTTGTGTCCTACGGTGGGTCGTCGATGCTCGCGGCACTCATCGCCGCTGGTCTTCTGTTGTCCTTTGCCCGTTCAGAGGAGGGGGTCGCCGATGCTCTGCGTGAGCGGCGGTCCCGGTTCTGGGGCTCGCTGTCGTTCCTTAAGAGGAGGAGCTGAATTTGGTCAACGTTCTCTTTGCCGGCGGCGGCACAACGGGGCACGTAGCTCCGATGCTGTCGATTGCCGAAGACCTGCGGTTCCAGGACCCAGACTCTGACATCCTCATGCTGGGGACAGACGAAGGACTGGAGAAGCGACTGGTTCCGCAGGCGGGCTACCGCCTGCAGACAATCCCGAAGGTGCCCTTCCCACGAGGACTGAGCCCAAAGATTCTCACCTTTCCGTTCCAGTTCACCTCCAGCATCCGCCAGGTGCGCCGTCTGCTGAAGAAGCAGAAGACAGATGTTGTCGTCGGCGTGGGCGGTTACGTGTGCCCGCCGGCGTACCTGGCTGCCAAATCACTGGGCATCCCGATTGTTCTGCACGAAGCGAACGCGGTTCCCGGCATGGCCAACAAGCTCGGTGCCCGGTACGCCGAGGCATCGAACATCGGCTTCACCTTCGCTTCAACCCCCATGGCCGGCGAGCAGGTGGGCATGCCCATGCGCATTGAAATCGCCCAGGTTGATCGCAGCGACAGGCAGCAGCGTGCGCAGGCGGCCGAACGGCTCGGCATCAACCCGGATATGACGACCCTCGTTGTCACGGGAGGGTCCTCTGGCGCGCAGAAGATCAACGAGGCTTTCGTCCAGACCGCGTCAGAGTTCACCGGAGTCCAGGTTCTGCACATCACGGGTGCTGGCAAAGCCGATGAACTGCGCGAAGCAGCGAAGGACAGCCCTGACTACCACGTCGTTGAATACGTTGACGGTATGGAAAACGCCTATGCTGCCGCGGACCTCATCGTGTGTCGTTCGGGTGCGGGAACAGTAGCCGAAGTGACAGTCGCAGAAGTGCCGGCCGTTTATGTGCCGCTGGCAATCGGCAACGGAGAGCAGAAGCGCAACGCCGCTGACTCTGTGGCTGCCGGCGCGTCAATTCTGATCGACAACGCCGACTTCACTGCCGAAAGCGTGCGTAACACCGTCCTGCCGCTGCTGCGAAACCCCGAACAGCTGGAAAAGATGAGTGCAGCCGCCCGCGGTCTGGAGTTCCCCGTCAACGCCGACCGGGCGATGACGAAGAAGATCTTCGCCGCCGCAGGCATTGCGCACCCCGGCCGCGAGTACCCACCCGCCCGCCAAACGCGCCGTGAGCGCGGCACAAAGGAGAGCTGAATGAAACCCGCCCTCAGCGAGCCCATCCACTTCATCGGCATCGGCGGAGCAGGGATGTCCGGCATCGCGCGCGTCATGCTGATGCGCGGATGTTCCGTCACTGGCTCTGATGCCAAAGACTCCTCCGTCGTCACGGCTCTGCGCGCACAGGGAGCCCAGATCAACATCGGGCACAGTGCAGAAGCCGTCGACGGTGCGGGAACTGTCGTCGTGTCGTCCGCAATCCGTGAAAGCAACCCCGAGCTTGCCGCCGCCCGCAGCAAGGGGATCCCCGTCATTCACCGTTCCGAGGCGCTTGCTTCGCTCATGGAGGGGTACCGCACGGTCGCGATTGCCGGAACCCACGGGAAAACAACCACCACGTCGATGGCGACGGTGGCGCTGCAGGCCTGCGGGGCCGACCCGTCATTCGTCATCGGGGGAGTGCTGACGGCGGCGGGCACGAACGCGCACAGCGGAACCGGCGACGTCTTTGTTGCGGAAGCCGATGAGTCAGACGGTTCGTTCCTTCTGTACAGTCCCGAAATTGCCGTCGTGACCAATGTTGAGGCTGACCACCTCGACCACTACGGCAGCTGGGAGAAGGTCCGCGAGGCTTTTGCACAGTTCGCTCACCGGGTCGAAGAGAACGGGGGAGTGCTCATTGCGTGTGCCGACGATGCCGGCAGCCGGGAAGTGGCCGACTTGGCACGCAGCCGAGGAGTCAGCGTCATCACCTACGGCACCTCGGAAGACGCTGACGTGCGGATCGTCGACGCCCACCACACACACCAGTCTCAGAGCTTCGCACTGGAGACCGCAGACGGTCGATCCGGCCCGTACGAATTGAGCCTGCCGGGGCTGTACAACCTGCGCAACGCGGCTGCCGCACTGACGATCGTGGCTGAACTCGGCCTCGACGTTGACGCTGCAGCCGAAGGCTTAGGCCGCTTCGGTGGCACCAAACGGCGCTTTGAGCTCAAAGGAACGCAGAGGGGCGTGCGGGTTTTTGACGACTACGCCCACCATCCCACGGAGTTGCACAACCTGCTGACCGCGGCCAAGCAGGTAGTTGACCCAGAGCGCAGCGTCCGCGTTGTGTTCCAGCCGCACCTGTACAGCCGCACTCAGAACTTCCGCCGCGAGTTCGGCGAGGCGCTGGGTCTGGCTGACGACGTCATCGTCATGGATGTCTATCCGGCTCGCGAAGACCCGATCCCGGGCGTGACCGGGGCTATTGTCGCCGCCGAGGTGCCGCTGTCTGCTGACAAGGTCACTTTTGTTCCGTCCTTTGCCGAGGTGGCAGACCTGGTTGCGGGGCGCTGCCGGCCCGGTGACGTGGTCATCACCGCGGGGGCGGGGGACGTGACGATCGTCGGACCGGAAATCCTGGATTCGCTGCGCAGCCGATGAACACCGCGAGCCTCGACGAGCGACGCAGAGAACACCGTTCTCTGCGGGTGCGGCGGATCCTGTACGGGGGCGTCGCTGCTGTTGCTGTGCTCGCTCTGGGAGCGGTCGTATGGTTTTCCCCGCTGCTTGCGCTCACGGACGTCAAAGCTGAGGGCGCGCAGCTCGTCGACGGCGATGAAGTGGCTGCCTTCATGCTTCAAAAGCACGAAGGGACACCGCTGCCGCAGCTGCGATCCCAGCGGCTGAAAGATGAGCTTGCGGAAGAGTTTCCGCTGGCGCGCAGCTTTGACATCAGTCTTGCCGGACCTCGTTCACTCCGGGTGAAAGTGCACGACAGACAGCCAGCGTTCACGGTTAAGCGCGGAGAAGCCTGGGAGATCTACGACCGCGAAGCAGTCGTGTTGGGCAACCCCGATGACAAACCGAAAGACGTTCCCATGTTCGTCGGAACTGCTGACCGGGAGGGGATCGAAATCGCGTCCACGGTTGTCAGCAGCCTGGGGGAGAACCTCAAGCAGACCGAGGCCGTCGCCGTGAAGAGCTCCACGCGGACGGCTGTGATCATGCGGCCCAAAGAGGACTATACGGTCGCAGTCATACTCGGCGAGCCGACGGATATCAAAGCGAAACTCACGACGGCGCGCACAATCATGGAAGACGAACCACCGGTCATTGACGTGCAGAGCACAGCAGTCCCCGCGACAAAAGAGGACGCGCCGGCGTGGGCTCGTCTGCCGCGGGAAGCAGACTCCCAAGACTGACCGTCTAAGACACACCGCGCGGGTGGTTGCACACGCATAGCGGCTTTAATACCGTTCTGACGAAGACCATTATCGGCATCGACCGCTGAAAGAGGAATCGACTTGGCTGAATACCCCAATTCCGGAGCTGAGATCAAAGTTGCCGGCACCGGCGGTGGTGGTGTCAACGCTGTCCAGCGCATGATCGACGCCGGTCTGCGCGGAGTTGAGTTCATCGCAATCAACACCGATGCCCAGGCCCTTGTTCTGTCCGAAGCAGACACCAAAATCGAAATCGGCCGCGAACTTACCCGCGGCCTCGGCGCAGGCGCTGATCCTGAGATCGGCAAGCGCGCCGCAGAAGACTCCGAAGACGCCATCAAGGAAGCGCTCGAAGGCGCCGACATGGTCTTCGTCACCGCCGGCGAAGGCGGTGGCACGGGCACCGGTGCGGCTCCCGTTGTTGCGCGCATCGCACGCAGCCTGGGGGCTCTGACGATCGGCGTTGTCACACGTCCCTTCACATTCGAGGGGCGCCGCCGTTCGGAACAGGCCGAGGCCGGCATTGCCGCACTGCGTGAAGAAGTCGACACGCTCATCGTCATCCCGAACGACCGCCTCCTGTCGATTTCCGACAAGAACGTCACGATCGTCGAAGCGTTCAACGCCGCAGACGAAGTCCTGCGCTCCGGTGTGCAAGGCATCACGGACCTCATTTCCACTCCCGGCTACATCAACCTCGACTTCGCCGACGTCAAGTCGGTTATGCAGGACGCCGGCACGGCGCTCATGGGCATCGGCTCGGCAGTCGGCGAAGACCGCGCGATCCAGGCTTCGGAAGCTGCCATCTCCTCGCCGCTTCTGGAGGCCAGCATCGACGGTGCGCACGGCGTGCTCATGCTCGTCCAGGGTGGCGAAGACCTCGGCCTGTTCGAGGTCAACGAAGCTGCCCGCCTCGTGCAGGAAGCCGCTCACCCCGAAGCAAACATCATCTTCGGCAATGTCATCGACTCGGCCCTGGGTGACGAAGTCCGCGTGACCGTCATCGCCGCTGGCTTCGACCCGACCCCTAAGGGCGACCGCGAAGGCCAGCAGGCCGCGCCGGCTGTGCCTTCCGCACAGACCGCCGCCACGGCGCAGGCAGCTCGCGAAGAGAGCCCTGCTCCGGAGGTCACTGAAGCTGAACCGAAGAACGACATCCCGCAGGAACTGCCGGATGAGCGCGATGACTTCGGCGGCGATTCGCTCGACATTCCCTCTTTCCTGAAGTAACGCAGTGCTGCAGGCCAGGCACGTTCTCAGCGGTTCAGCGGGGAAAGCCCACGTGGCTTTCACTGATCGCTGGGGCGGCTACAGCTCTGGCCGCTTCAGTTCGCTCAATCTGGGCCGTTCGGTTGGCGACGACGACACCCTCGTCGACGCCAACCGTTCCGCGTTGGCTGCGGCACTGTCGCTTTCGGCCGACAAGATCAGCTTCGTCAGCCAGGTGCACGGAACTGACGTCCACCACGTGCAGACGGAAGGCGACGTCGCTGAAGGGCCGCAGGCCGATGCGCAGATCACGTCTTTGGCGGGAATCGGGTTGGCCGTACTGACCGCTGACTGCGTTCCCGTGGCACTCGCTGCACCGGACACTGGACACATCGGAGTTGTGCACGCGGGACGCCGCGGCATGCTGGACGGCGTTGCGGTGCGCGCTGTCGAAGAAATGCGCGAGGCGGGTGCCCGAAGCATCTTCGCCTACATCGGCCCGTCCATCTGCCCTCGCTGTTATGAGGTTCCTGATCGGATGCGCGCCGAGGCTATGGAAGTCTGCCCGGTTGCCGGAGCAGTTTCCGCTGCGGGAACAGCCGCGATCGACGTAGCGGGCGGAGTTGCTCATCAGCTGGTGCAGGCGGGTGTTGAGATCGCGGAGTTTTCGCGCACCTGCACATATGAAGCTTCTGAGCTGTACTCCTACCGGCGCGAACAGACCACCGGCCGGATGGCTGTTGTCGCATGGTTTGAATCACGCCGCGACACGCCTTAGATGATCGATCTATTTGTACTCGCTCTGCGATAGTTTCGTGGAGAGAGTTTCCCCCGGACGGCACCAGGAGGTCCCGTGTCTACTCTGAAGAAGATCGGCAACTACTTCGGCTTCGGCGAAGAAGAGTACGACGACGTCTACGCGCACGAAGAAGTGCGCGCTGAACAGCCCGAGCAGGCTGAACCGGCGTCCGAGCCAACCTCGATCGTCCCGAATGAACCTGCTCCCGAACCCGCGCAGGTCACTCCCATCCGCGCATCCGTGCGCCCGGTAGAAACGGCGGCACCCTCAACTATGTCTCGCATTCAGACGATTCACCCCCGTTCGTACAACGACGCCAAGATCATCGGCACCACCTTCCGTGAAGGCGTGCCGGTCATCATGAACCTGTCCGCTATGGACGAAGCGAACTCCAAGCGGCTCGTGGACTTCTCTGCCGGCCTGATCTTCGGCCTGCGCGGTTCCATCGAAAAGGTCACGAACTCGGTGTTCCTCCTGACACCCGAGAACATCGAAGTGACCGCAGAAGCTGACGGTGAAGAAGATTCGCAGGCGAGCTTCTTCAACCAGAGCTGAGAGAACCGACCGGGTACTCCGGGTACTCTAGGGGGCGGCGGGGCAACACCCGCCGCCTTCTTCATTGGAAAGGGCACAGAGTGGGTTATCCATTCATCATCGTGGGCATGTTGCTCAACCTGTACGTCTACGTGCTCATCGCGCGCGTGATTTTTGATCTGATTCAGGTTTTCAGCCGTGACTGGCGGCCGCAGGGCTTCATGCTGGCAGTCGCTGAAATCATTTACACACTGACGGATCCGCCGGTGAAAGCGGTTCGCAAGGTGATTCCCCCGCTGCGCTTGGGAGGCATTGCCCTTGACCTGGGTTTCATCATCGTCTTCATCGCGGTGCAGGTTCTCGCCGGGATGCTCATTCGCTTCGGCTACACAATGCTGTAGCAGTGGCTTTCACATAGCGAAGTTCTGCAAAAAATCACAATTCAGCCGGCCTGAGCAGGCATTCGAAAAGACAAAACGCCTCGCTGTGGTCTAAAGTGTTGTTTAATATCGTTCATCGATGTAGCAACTGTAATCTCGATAAAAGGTGGGCTCATGGCGCTTACGCCTGAAGACGTAGTTAACAAGCGGTTCCAGCACGTTAAGTTCCGTGAAGGTTACGACCAGGACGAAGTCGACGACTTCCTTGACGAGGTCGTAGTTGAACTGCGCCGTCTTTACACCGAAAACGACGATCTTCGCCAGAAGCTCTCGGCTGCCGAAGCCAAGGTTGAAGAACTGCAGTCGAAGAAGGCTCCCGCCTCTGCTCCGGCTGAAGCTCCCAAGGCTGAAAAGAAGGCTGAGGCTGCTCCTGCAACTGCTCCGCAGGCTCCCGCCAAGACCGAAACCTCTGCCCCGGTCGAAGCCGACAAGGCTGAGAAGGCTGACAAGCCTAAGGAAGAAGCAGCCGCTAAGGAAGCTCCTGAAGCCAAGGAAGCTCCCAAGGCTCCTGCCGCCCCGGCCGCTTCCGCCGGTGTTGCCGGTGCCGCCGTCGGTGCGTCTGCTGCCGCTCCCGCCGCACAGGGCGGCGACCAGGACGCTCACGGCCTGATCGCTCTGGCCCAGCGCGTCCACGACGAACACGTTGCCGAAGGTGAGCGCACCCGCGACAAGCTGATCGGCGAAGCCGAAAAGAAGTCCGCTGACATCCTGTCGGCCGCCGAAAAGAAGCGTGACGAAACGCTGAGCCAGCTGGAGAACCAGAAGGCTTCGCTCGAACGCGAAATCGACGGTCTGCAGAACTTCGAACGCCAGTACCGCACCCGCCTCAAGAGCTACCTGTCGGACCAGCTCCGCGACCTCGAAAGCTCGGGCACCCTCGCACCGGAAACCCTTTCCGGCAGCAAGGTGGGCGGAAACTCGAACTCACTCTGATCTCTCACATGACAGAGGCGGCCATCTTCTGATGGCCGCCTCTGCTTGTATCCGATCCCTGAACGCAGCTTCCCAGGAGAACCGTGACTCGACGCTCAGCACGTCTGCTGTTGGCCGGCATCGCAGCCTTGGCCTTCGCACTTGACCAAGCGACCAAGGCGATCGCAGTCATGGCACTCGAAGGCCAGCCGCGCATTGCAGTCATCGGGGACCTTGTGGGATTCGCGTTCCTGCGCAATCCCGGTGCGGCCTTCGGCATGGGCGCATCGAGCACGTGGATTTTCAGCGCGATTGCCGTTGCCGTGTTCTTTGCAATCGTGATTGCGGCCCGCCGTTTGCGCTCACCGCTGTGGGCGGTTGGACTCGGGCTTCTGCAGGGAGGCCTGCTGGGCAACCTGTTCGACCGCCTGTTCCGACCGCCCGGGTTCTTCCACGGCGCGGTTGTCGACTTCATTGACCTGCATTTCTTCGTGTGCAATGTTGCCGACATCGCGATCACCGGGGCGGCGGCAATTCTCATGCTGGCTGCACTCAAGGGCACCCCGCTGGACGAAGCGCAGGCTCAACCGCAGGAGAACCATGACTGAGCGCTCTTTTCTCATTCCCGAAGGTCTTGACGGTGAACGCAT
Source organism: Brevibacterium sp. HMSC22B09 (assembly GCF_001806795.1). Lineage (NCBI taxonomy): Bacteria > Bacillati > Actinomycetota > Actinomycetes > Micrococcales > Brevibacteriaceae > Brevibacterium > Brevibacterium sp. HMSC22B09. Next base: position 74,604 of record NZ_KV785993.1, read on the forward strand.
CGACGCTGCACTGTCGAGGCTTTTGGGTCTGTCACGGTCGAAAGCCGCCCAGATTGCGGCTGAGGGCGGAGTGCACATTGACGGCGCTCTCGCCCAGAAGTCTTCGCGTGTGACCGGCGGAGCTCGTGTCGATGTCATCATGCCAGAACCGGAAAAGCCGCTGAGCATCGTGGCTGATCCCGTGCCCGGCATGAAGATCCTCTACGAAGACCCCGCCATCATCGTCGTAGACAAACCGATCGGCGTCGCTGCCCATGCCGCAGCCGGTTGGTCAGGGCCGACGGTCATCGGCGGTCTTGCGGCAGCCGGGCACAAGATCGCCACGAGCGGAGCCGCGGAACGCCAGGGCATCGTGCACCGCCTTGATGTTGGCACCTCGGGAGTCATGGTCGTCGCAAAAGGCGAACACGCCTACTCTGTCCTCAAACGGGCCTTCAAACAGAGGGAAGTCGACAAGACCTACCACGCGCTCGTCCAGGGGCTGCCAGACCCCGTGGTCGGAACAATTGAAGCCTCCATCGGACGCCATCCGCGCCGTGACGGCCTGTACGCTGTCCGGTCAGAAGGCAAACACGCCATCACCCACTACACGCTGCTGGAAGCTTTCAGGTCGGCCAGTCTGCTCGAAATCGATCTGGAAACCGGGCGCACCCACCAGATTCGCGTGCACATGTCCGCTACGAAACACCCGTGCTGCGGTGACCTTCCCTACGGAGCCGACCCGGTCTTGGCCCAACAACTGGGGCTTGAGCGGCAATGGCTGCACGCCGTGCGACTGGGGTTCGTACATCCCGAATCGGGGGAGTACGTAGAATTCGAATCCCAGTACCCGGCTGATCTGCAGAACGCGCTCGACCACCTGCGCGCTGCCGCCGGCGAGTAAGGAGAGCAGAATCCGTGGCTGACAGCTTTTCGCACCTGCACGTTCACACCGAATACTCGATGCTCGACGGGGCGGCACGCCTCGGAGATCTCATGCAGGCTGTCAAAGCCAGCGGTATGGATTCGATTGCGATCACCGATCACGGCTACCTGTTCGGTGCGTTCGACTTCTACTCGCAGGCTGTCGCCAACGGAATCAAGCCGATCATCGGCTTGGAAGCCTATGTGACACCGGGAACCTCACGGCACGACAAGACTCGCGTCAAATGGCGGACTGACGAAGCCCAGCGCGGCGACGACGTATCCGGCGGCGGTGCGTACACCCACATGACCATGTGGGCACGCGACAACCGGGGAATGTCGAACCTGTTCAAAGCCGCCTCCATGGCTTCTCTTGACTCGGTTTTCGGCAAATGGCCGCGCCTGGACCGGGAACTGCTGTCGAAGCACTCCGAGGGCATCATCGCAACAACCGGATGCCCTTCCGGAGAAGTGCAGACGCGCCTGCGCCTCGGTCAGTTCGATGAGGCACTTGCCGCCGCAGCGGAGTTCCAAGACATCTTCGGCAAAGAGAACTTCTTCTGCGAAATCATGGACCACGGGCTCAGCATTGAAAAGCGCGTGTCCAAAGACCTCCTCGAGATCGCCAAACGCCTCGACCTGCCGCTCGTGGCAACCAACGACCTCCACTACACCCACGAATCTGACGCAAAAGCCCACGAAGCGCTCCTGGCCATCCAATCCGGTTCGAAGCTCATCGAACCGACCTACGATCAGGGCGGTTCGCGCTTTGCGTTCTCCGGCACCGGCTACTACCTGAAATCCGCGGCCGAAATGCGGGCCCTGTTCAAAGAAATGCCGGAGGCCTGCGACAACACCCTGCGCATTGCCGAAATGTGTGATGTGTCTTTTGACACGAATGCGAACTTCATGCCGAAGTTCCCCACACCAGACGGCGAAGACGAAGAGTCCTGGCTGTACAAGGAAGTCGACAAGGGTCTGCACTACAGGTTCCCCGACGGCATTCCCGACGATGTGCGCAAGCAGGCGGACTATGAGCTCGGAATCATCTCGAATATGGGATTTCCCGGCTACTTCCTCGTGGTTGCCGACTTCATCAACTGGGCGAAGGACAACGGCATTCGCGTAGGCCCCGGCCGAGGCTCCGGTGCGGGCTCCATGGTCGCCTACGCCCTGCGCATCACCGACCTCAATCCGCTTGAACACGGACTGATCTTCGAACGGTTCCTCAACCCCGACCGCGTGTCGATGCCCGACTTCGACGTCGACTTCGACGACCGTCGACGCGGCGAGGTCATCGAATACGTAACCCGCAAATACGGCTCCGAATACGTTTCGATGATCGTCACCTTCGGCACCATCAAAACCAAGCAGGCGCTGAAAGACTCCGCGCGCGTGCTCGGCAAACCGTTCTCGCTGGGGGAGCGGCTGACAAAGGAGCTTCCGCCGGCGGTCATGGCCAAGGACATTCCCCTGGCCGATATCGAAAACCCCAAGGCGCCTCGCTATGGGGAAGCCGGGGACTTCCGTACGTTCATCGAAAACGATCCGGAAGCACGCGAAGTCTTCGACACAGCACTTGGCCTGGAGGGCCTGAAACGGCAGTGGGGCGTGCACGCCGCCGGCGTCATCATGTCCTCAGCGCCGATCATCGATGTCATCCCGATCATGCGCCGTATTCAGGACGGCCAGGTCATCACGCAGTTCGACTATCCGACAGCTGAGGGCCTCGGACTGATCAAGATGGACTTCTTGGGGCTGCGGAACCTGACGATCATTTCGGACGCGATTGAGAACATCAAGGTCAACCGCGACTTCGACCTCGATCTGGAAACCCTCGAACTGGATGACCGGGCGACCTACGAACTTCTGGCCCGCGGGGACACCCTCGGTGTGTTCCAGCTGGACGGCGGGGGACTGCAAGGTCTGCTGCGGCTGATGAAGCCGGACAACTTCGAAGACATTTCGGCAACCCTGGCCCTGTACCGCCCAGGCCCCATGGGCGCGGATTCACACACCAACTACGCCAAGCGCAAAAACGGTCTCCAGCCGATCACCCCAATCCACCCGGAACTTGCCGAACCCCTGGCAGAGATCCTCGACACGACCTACGGCCTGATCATCTACCAGGAGCAGGTCATGGCGATCGCGCAGAAGGTCGCCGGATATTCGCTCGGTCAGGCAGATATTCTGCGCCGCGCTATGGGCAAGAAGAAAAAGGCCGAACTGGATGCCCAGCAGGAGGGCTTCTTCGGCGGCATGAAGGAACGCGGCTACTCGAAAGAAGCTGCGCAGGCGCTGTGGGACATCTTGCTGCCGTTCTCGGACTACGCGTTCAACAAGGCGCACTCCGCCGCCTACGGTGTGGTGTCCTACTGGACCGCCTACCTTAAGGCGCACTATCCGGCCGAGTACATGGCGGCGCTGCTGACCTCGGTTGCTGACAACAAGGACAAGCTTGCCCTTTACCTCAACGAGTGCCGGAAGATGCACATTACGGTGCTGCCGCCGGACGTCAACGAATCGCAGCTGAACTTCACCCCGGTCGGCGACGACATTCGCTTCGGCATGGGGGCCGTGCGCAATGTGGGCGACAACGTGGTTGATGGAATCGTCAACGCCCGCGCTGAAAAGGACGACTTCACCTCGTTCTCGGATTTCCTGGACAAAGTGCCCTCCCACGTGTGCAATAAGCGCACGGTGGAATCGCTCATCAAATCGGGCGCTTTTGACTCTCTCGGTGAAACCAGGCGCGCTCTGGTCGAGATCCACGAGGAAGCTGTGGACTCGGTCATCGGCGTCAAACGGCAGGAGGCTGTCGGCCAGTTCGACCTGTTTGCCGGTTTGGGTGAAGGCGAGGGAGCTGAATTCTCGGTCCCCGTGCCGGACCGGCCCGAATGGGACAAGAAGGAAAAGCTCGCCTTTGAGCGCGAAATGATCGGCCTGTACGTGTCGGATCACCCGCTCAACGGACTCGAGGGTGTGTTGGCGAGCGAAGCCGATACGTCGATTGTGCAGCTGCTGGATCCTGAAAGCCACGTGCGCGACGGTTCGAGTGTGACGGTGTGCGGCATCATCACGCAGGTGCAGCGCAAAGTGTCGAAGAACTCCGGCAAGCCCTATGCCATCGTCACGGTCGAGGACTTGGAAGCGAGCCTGGAGATCATGTTCTTCGGCGACGTCTACGAACCCGTTGCCTCGCTGTTGGCCATCGACCTGGTGGTGACGATCACCGGCCGAGTTCGCCAGTCGGATGACCGGCCGACGTCGCTCATGGCCCAGTCGATGACGATTCCGGATGTCACTGACCCCGAGGACCGCCCCCTCGTGCTCACCGTTCCGCACTCGCTGCTGAGCGAACAGTTGGTCACCCAGCTCGGTGACATCCTGCGGTCCAACCGTGGGGCCACAGAGGTGCGCCTGGCCATCAAGGAACCTGGACGCACCACCCTTATGCGTTTGGACAGTTCCTGCAGTGTGACCAGCGGCCCGAGCCTCTTCGGTGACCTCAAGGCCCTTTTGGGCCCGCGCTGTCTGCAGGGCTGACAGCCGCTGGCTGTTCTCTGGCTGGACTCACGAGGCGGGTGCAGCACAATCTGCTCCGCTGGGATCCGTAGACTAACGGTGTGACTGAACTTCTTCGCCGCATCGATCTGCGCAACACAGACATGGACCGCCGCACCCTTCGCACCGCGGTGCCGCGAGCCCACGCGGGCTTTTCCCACGCCGCGGGTGCGGCAGCCGGGGTGCTTGCTGACGTGCGTGAACGCGGGCGCGAAGCAGTTGTTGACCTCACCCACCGCTTTGACGGTGTGCGGTTGGAGCGCGTGCGTGTTCCCGAGGCAGAACTGAAAAAGGCCTATGACGATCTTCCCGCGGATGTCGCAGCAGCTCTGCGTGAAGCCCGTGCTCGGCTGGAGCGTGTGTCCGCTGGACAGCTGCCCTCGGATGACACCCAGACTTTCGCCCATGGCGGCACCGTCACCAGCAGATGGCAGCCGGTCGAGCGGGTGGGCCTGTATGTTCCCGGCGGACTGGCCGCGTACCCGTCTACTGTGCTGATGAACGCTGTGCCGGCTTTGACGGCCGGCGTGAAGTCGATGGCGATTGCTTCGCCTCCGGGCCCTGACGGTCTGCCCAACCGCACGGTCATGGCGGCCGCCCACCTGCTCGGAGTGACCGAAGTGTGGGCGATGGGCGGAGCCCAGGCGATCGGTGCTTTCGCATACGGATTCTCTGGTGGGGAAGATCTTGAGCCAGTGGATCTCATCACCGGTCCGGGCAACGCCTTTGTCGCTGCGGCAAAGGCCGAAGTGCGCGATGTTGTGGGCATTGACGCTGTTGCCGGTCCCACCGAGATCATCGTTGTAGCTTTGAGCGGTTCACGCCCCGACTTTGTTGCGGCTGACCTTCTGAGCCAAGCGGAGCACGACCCCCTTGCCGCTTCGGTTCTGGTGACCGACAGCGAAGACTTCGCTGATGCCGTCGATGCGGCTCTTGCCGAACAGACGGCGAAAACCCCACACCGCGAGCGTGTCGAACAGGCTCTGCGGGGCGAACAGTCCGGCACGATCCTGGTGTCCTCTCAGGACGACGCGATTGCCGTGGCAAACGCCTATGCGGGCGAACACGTTGAAGTTCACGGCGACGGCGCAGAGGAAGCCGCGCGTGGAATCGTCAACGGAGGTTCGGTTTTCATCGGCGATTATTCTCCCGTGGCTCTGGGCGACTATTGCTCCGGCTCTAACCACGTGCTTCCCACTGTCGGTTCGGCAGCTTTTGCCTCCGCGCTGGGCACCATGTCGTTTATGAAGGGCAGTCAGGTGATCAGCTACTCGAAGGAGGCGCTGGAGGCCGTTGCCGGTCACATCAGCGCGTTCAGCCGAGTGGAAGACCTGCCCGCGCACGGTGCAGCCGTGCAGATCCGGATGGAGGGCTGATGCACTGTCCTTTCTGTCGCAATGCTGATTCGCGCGTTGTGGATTCGCGGACTGCCGAAGACGGCGCCTCGATCCGCAGGCGCCGGCAGTGCACCGCGTGCGGCCGCCGTTTCACCACAATGGAGGCCACCAGCCTGTCTGTCATCAAACGTTCGGGTGTGACCGAGGAGTTTTCTCGTTCCAAGGTGATTTCCGGTGTGCGCAAAGCCTGCCAGGGTCGTCCGGTCGAAGAAGACGACCTCGCCAAGCTCGCCCAGACGGTCGAAGAGGCAATCCGTGCTCGTGGTGTTGCTGAAATCGATGCGGACGAAGTGGGCCTGACAATTCTGAGCCCGCTGCGCGAGCTCGACCAGGTGGCCTACCTGCGCTTTGCCAGTGTGTACCAGGGCTTTGAAAGCCTCGAAGACTTCGAAGAAGCCATTGAATCACTGCGCGCCGAACGCGACGGACGGGCTGCAGAGAAAGAATTCTGACAGTGACTTGCGCCCCGCACAGTGCATGTGTATAAAATGAGGGCACACACTTAAGTGTGGTCGCAACAGGCGGCATCGGAGGGGAAGCCGGTGCCGCCTGTTTTTATTTCCCTTCAACACTCAGGCAGCGCCCTGACCAGCGATTACAGCAGAGCTGCCGGTGCGCGGTCAGTGCCGGATGCCGGAGACCCCAACAGCTTTAGCCCCATGTGCGTCCATCGCCTTTCAACCGCAGATTCTGGCCAATCAGCAAGGGCTGCTGTCATAGCCAGAACGTCAAGATAGTCCTGATACAGCCGTGACGAAATCGTGGCACCCGAAGAGCCGAGGGCGCGCAGTATGCGGCCGTCGAGAATCATGGGCTTGTCGGCTGTTTCCAAAGACCATTCCGGCTGTGAGAAATAGGCGAGCTTGGTGAAAGTGGACGGTCCGATGAACGGTACGGCGCCGTTCCACAGGGAAAATGTTTCCGCGGCGGTAAGCCCGCGCCCGCGGTCGACGAGATCGGCAAGAACCTGACCGAAGCCATCGACTGCCGGTGCGCGGCACGCTCGATAGACGCTGCGGGCCTGTGTGCCGCTGCCGTAGGCGGCCGCTGCGGCGAAGAACTCCACGGCATCCTCAGCGGTGCTCACGCCGCGGCCCAGCGCAAACAGCTGACCGCGCGAAATGCGCGCTCTGCCGTTCCAGCCGTCGGAGTGCAGAACTTCCGGCAGCGGGCAGTCCTCCGGCCACCACTGGGCGAAATGCTGCGGACAGAATTCAATTTCATCGGTTGATTCGCTGCCGTGGGGAGTGCCCAGTTCGCGGCAGAGTTCCAGGGGTGATGGAAATGACATGATGGCCTCTTTTCTGCTGCTCGTGCCGACACTCTTACACGAGGCACTGACACAGCGAGGCCACGCTGCCTGCGGTGGTTTCCGCGGACTGTTCTTACAGCCAGGCGGTGACGAGCGAATCCCTGCTCTCAAACACGCCAAGACGCGCTGTTGCGCGGGTGAGCGCAACATAGAGATCGCCCACGGCAGTCGAATCCCCGGCGGGTGCGAAGTCAGCCGGCTCGACGAGGGCGACAGCATCGAACTCCAGGCCTTTTGCCTGATGGGGCTGCAGCAGGGCAATGGGGAAGTCGATGCCGGACGTGCCGATGCCGTACTCGACGCCAGCCTCCTCCAACGCCTGTGCAGCTTCCCGCAGCTGTGGCGAGGTGCCGATGACCGCGGCTCGACCGCCTCCCAACTCTCGCAGCTGTCCGGCCGCCCAGACAGCGGCAGCCGGCGGCACCTCGTCAGAGGAAAGCCGGGCCACTGCGGGAGCCGTGTCGCCATCGCGAACCGGTGTGGGCACCTCGAGGTTGGGGAAGTGCGTGCGCAGCAGCGCGTTCGCCGGTTCCAAGATCGAAGCGGGAGTTCGGTAGGAGACCGTCAGCTCGGTCAGCGACAGGCGGGAACCCACGTGCGGGGAGAGCACACTCTCCCACGTGCGCGCGGCATCCGTCAGACTGGCTTGAGCGAGGTCGCCGACAATCGTGGCGGACTTGCTCGGCACCCGCCTGAACAGCAGGCGCAGCTGCATGGGGCTGAGCTCCTGAGCTTCGTCGACAACCAGATGTCCGTAGGTCCACTCGCGATCCTCCGCGGCGCGCTCCGCCAGCGGACGATGATCGCCGCCATCGGAAAAGCGCTGGGCGAGCACCTCAGCAGACACGAAATCTGACGTGCCCATCATGTCGTTGACAGCCTGCGCGTACTCCGTTTCTGCGTTCGCTCGCGGACGCACCTCAGCCGAGCCCAGCAGCTCCTCGAGTTCGTCGAGCAGCGGAATGTCCTCAACCGTGATCGGCTCGTCCTTGCCGCGGCGCAGGCGAGCCATCTCCTCGTAGGACAGCAGGCCATCGCAGGCGGCAACGAGTTTCGCCGGCTTCGTGTACAGGTCACTCAGCACACGACCAGCGCTGACAGGCAACCAGCACAGGTTGATGGCTCGGCGCACATCCGTCGACATGCGCAGGTCGGCCATGTGGTGGCCGCGCGGATCATCCATGCCGGCCAGGGGTGAGTTCTGCAGCAGCTGTTCGACGAGTTCGTCGAGGATCTGCTGGACAAAGCCTTCGCGCGCCGCGTTGTGGGGCTTGCCCGAGCGCTGCGCGTTCTTGATCGCCTTGCGCACGGCCTTGCGTTTGAGAGTGACCCGCTGCGCACCGACGGCGAGCTCTTGGTCGCCGTCGGGCACCCGCTGGTAGCCGCGCACAGCGCGCTTGATGACGTCGACCATCCGCAGGCTGCCCTTGACGGCGGCGGTTTTCGGCCCGTCGTGCAGACTGGCCTCGTAGCCGGGCAGCAGCTGGCCGGGGGTCAGAAGAACAGCGCCGGTTTCGCCGAGGCTGGGCAGCACCTGTTCGATGTACTTGAGGAAAACCGGCGTGGGGCCGACGATGAGCACACCCGAACCGGCGATTTTGGTGCGCTGCCTGTACAGGAGGTATGCGGCGCGGTGCAGGGCCACCGCGGTCTTCCCGGTGCCGGGTCCACCCTGGACGACAACCGTTTGGTCGGCGGGGCGGCGGATGATTTCGTCCTGCTCTGCCTGAATTGTCGCGACGATATCGCCCATGCGTCCCGTGCGGTGGCTTTCGAGTGCTGCCATGAGCGCGCCTTCGCCGTGCAGGTCGTCGCGTTCGGCGGCGGTCAGCGCATCGAGGTCCAGGACGTCGTCTTCCAGGCCGATGACGGTGCGCCCTCGTGTGGCGATGTGCCTTCTGCGGATGACGCCGGTGGGGTTGGCTGCGGTGGCCCGGTAGAACGGTTCGGACGCGGGTGCTCGCCAGTCCATGAGCAGCTGAGTCTGGTCGGAATCTGAAATGCCGATGCGCCCGATGTAGGTGGTCTTGTCATCAGCCATGTCGAGCCTGCCGAAGCACAGGCCGGTTTCAGCTTCGCGCAGGCGCAGCAGCTGGTCTTCGTACATGGTGGCGAAGGCATCGCGCTCTGAGCGGTTTTGGTGGTTGCCGCCGACTTTGGATGCCCGAACGGCGCTGAGTTTGCTGTGCGTTTCTTCGCGCAGGCTGTCCAAGCGCTCATAGACGCGGGAAACGTATGTCTGTTCCCGCTGGATTTCGCTGTTTTCCGGCACCGTTCTCCCTCCGATCGGCATTCAATTATGCCGTGGCCGCGCCCGCGCGCACGCACTGGGGTGGGCCGGGATTCAACGGCCGGTGAAAGCTGTCAGCTGTGTGCCCTCGAGGACGCGGGCAACTGCGGGCCCACCGCGCAGGGCGCGGGCCACGATGCCGGGTTCGGGTGGGGTGTGGGCGGCGATTCCGACCGCGTTGCCGTAGCGGCGACCGCGCATGTTGCCCGGGTCGATTGCCAGGGCGACGTAGGGAAAAGACTGCTGCAGTAAGCGCAGTTCGCCTTTCAGCCGCTCATGAGGTGGAGCTGCCGCGATATTGAGCAGGAAAGTGCCGCTGGGGGCCAGTACGTTCGCGCACTGGTCGAAGAACTCGCGTGTTGCCAAGGGCGCCGGAGTTTCGCTTCCGGCGAAGGCGTCGCGGACAAGCACGTCGAGGCTGCCGGTCCGGAAGGTGTGGATTTCACGTGCGCCGTCACCCGCGCGCAGCGCCAGCCGGGGCTTCTTCGGCAGGTCGAACCACTCCCGGACTTTGTCCAGCAGGGCGGCATCGATGTCGATGGCTGTCTGCTTAGAACCGGGACAGTGCGCGTCAATCCAGCGGGGCAGACTGCAGCCTCCGGCCCCGATATGAACTGCTCTCAGGGGTGTTCCGCGCCCATCGGCGTCATCGTGGCGCACCCGGACGATCCTCGACATCCAATCGAGGTACTCGAAATCCAGCCGCAGGGGATCGGACAGGGTGACGCAGGACGACGGGACCCCGTTGACCCACAGGACGTATGAGTCGGGTTCGCCGGCAACGGCCTCAAGCACAGCTGTGCCCGTGTCGATGTCTACTTCGCGCTCAGCGGATCGTCGTTGTCTGCCCATGCCGTCAGTCTAGGGAGGCTCGCACTCAGGTTCGCCAGCCTGTGCACAACTTGGCCTCTGTCCACAGCCTCCCGCCACCTGTTTTCACTGCGGAGGTGAGTGGAAAACACTTCTGGCATGAAGAAGATCACCATCAGAACACCGGAAGACATTATTGAAACCGCAGTGGACATGCTCGGCTATAGACCGGAGGATTCGCTGGTCCTCCTGGGCATCATGGATCCCAACACAGAAGGACCCGGCCTGGGCGTGCTCCGCATCGACTACAGCACAGCCGCCGCACTGGGCTTCGCCGATGGATCCGCAGGAGACGTTGTGGACCTCGTGCACGGTCTTGGCAGCGTGAAAACCGTGCTGCCAGTCGTTTTCTGTGATGACCTCTACGACATTCTCGGATTGGGCGGGCCGATAGAGGCGCAGTCGTGGAAAGTGCACCGCGACGGCATCTACGCGGTCTGCGATCTGCTGGTCGACTCCGGCTATGACGTGGGGCGGCCCGTGTGGTCCGCGGGTGAACTGTGCGGTGATTTTGCCGCTCCGCGTGATGTGCGCCAGTGCAACACGGAAAACAGCCGCCCGGCTGGCATCGCGGAAGCGGCTGCACTGCCAACCCCAGAGCTCGAAATCGTACGGGCCAAAGAGTTCTTCGGGACACCAACAGTGCCGTTCCCGAAGCTGGCCGACGCTCTGGCAAAGGTGGAGAGCCTGCACGCGGAAGGCGTCGCGCCAGAAGAGTGCGCCCGGGCATTCTCGCCACAGGCACTCAACGCGGCTGAGGCCATGCTGACCAATCCGCGCAGGCGGGACCTAGTCATGCTCCTCATGGTTTTTCAGAATCCCGGACTGCGGCCGGCCGAACTGCCAGCAGAGTGTGACGAGCATACGGAAGGTTGGCTGTTGGAAGAGTTTGTTCATCCCGAGTACATGAGCGAGTGCGTGGGCTACAGTGCGGCGCTGCCCGATATGCGCCGGCTGCAGCTGGGGTGTGAAGTCATGAAGATGATTGCGGCCTACGCCTCGAGTGAGGCTCTGCCTGATGCGCTCGCGGTTCTCGCATGGCTGGAATGGGTCAGGGGGCGTTTGTCGTTCTCGGACTACTACGCTGCAGCGGCTCTTCACCTGGATTCAGAGCACTCGCTGGCACGGCTGCAGGCGGCCGCGGCCGAACAGGCGGTGCTGCCCGGCTGGCTGCGACACGAGCGGTTTGACGAAGTCGATTGGGTCTGAGCGGAATACCGTGAGAAGATAAAGTGTTGACCCGGTAGGTCCCAGCATCCGGCGCAGCCAGCTTAAGCCCAGCTTGAGCACGGCAGGCCGCGTGTGAAGACTTGACTTGGGTCTTACTAGTGCCATGAAGACTCAAGGCACCGCAGACGCAGTGAAAGGTGAACCGTGCCGACCGCACCCAAGGACTCCACGAAGACCAGCGCAGACGACTCGGCTGCCAAGAAGACGACGGCGAGGAAGCCCGCGTCCAAGACCACCGCCAAGAAGAGCACCGCGACGACAGCGAAGTCGAAGGCGGCCGGAACAAAGGCGACCGCTGCTAAGAAGACCACGGCGGCGAAGTCGACCACTGCTGCGAAGAAGACGACCGCCAAGTCGACGACTGCGAAGAAGTCGACCGCCAAGTCGAGCACTACCAAATCCACGGCTGCGAAGAAGTCCACGGCAGCTAAGTCCACTGCGGCTAAGTCGAGCACCGCTAAGAAGACAACAGCCGCGAAGTCCACGGCTGCGAAGAAGTCCACCGCTGCCAGGAAGACTGCGGTCGAGGAAACACCGGAAGTCGAAGAAACCACAACGACAACAGCGACGAAGAAGACCGCTGCCAAGAAGCCGGCTGAAAAGCCCGCGGCGAAGAAGTCGACTCGCAAGAAGAAGGACGACGAGCTCGTCGAAGACATCGAAACCCCGGAAGAACCGGAAGAGACCGACGACGCCGAAGCAACCGAAACCCGCAACGCCGAAGAAGAAAAGAAAGACGAAGAAGTCAAAGAAGCAGGCGGCTTCGTCGTTTCTGACGCTGATGATGACGACCAGCCCACGGTGCAGGTTGTCAGCGCGGGCGCGACAGCAGACCCGGTCAAGGACTACCTCAAGCAGATCGGCCGCGTGGCACTGCTCAACGCGGCAGAAGAAGTTGACCTCGCCAAGCGGATCGAAGCCGGAATGTACGCCGAGCACCTGCTGAACAACGGCGAAGTCAAAGAAGCTCGCGACCAGCGCGACTACAAGTGGATCATCCACGACGGCCGCATCGCTAAGAACCACCTGCTGGAGGCCAACCTTCGTCTGGTTGTCTCGCTGGCCAAGCGCTACACCGGCCGCGGCATGCTGTTCCTCGACCTCATCCAGGAAGGCAACCTCGGTCTGATTCGCGCGGTCGAAAAATTCGACTACACGAAGGGCTTCAAATTCTCCACCTACGCCACGTGGTGGATCCGCCAGGCAATCACCCGTGCCATGGCCGACCAGGCACGCACCATCCGCATCCCGGTGCACATGGTGGAAGTCATCAACAAGCTGGCCCGCGTGCAGCGTCAGATGCTGCAGGACCTGGGCCGCGAACCCACCCCGGAAGAGCTCGCCAAGGAACTCGACATGACGCCCGAACGCGTTGTCGAAGTGCAGAAGTACGGCCGCGAGCCCATTTCACTGCACACCCCGCTGGGCGAAGACGGCGATTCCGAATTCGGTGACCTCATCGAAGACTCCGAAGCCGTTGTACCCGCTGACTCCGTGAGCTTCACTCTGCTGCAGGAACAGCTCCACTCGGTGCTTGACACCCTGTCGGAACGCGAAGCCGGTGTGGTCTCGATGCGGTTCGGACTCAACGACGGCCAGCCGAAGACCCTTGACGAAATCGGCAAGGTGTACGGCGTGACCCGCGAACGCATCCGCCAGATCGAATCGAAGACCATGGCGAAGCTGCGCCACCCCTCGCGCTCCCAGGTGCTGCGCGACTACCTCGACTGATACGCGGAACAGCCGCAGAGACAATCAGGCCCGACCCCGTCAAACGGGGCCGGGCCTGATCTCTTACCTGCGAAGTTTCAGTCAGAAAGACCTGCAGCCGCCCAGAGCTGAAGCGGAAGGCTTACAGCCAGTTGGGTTCGATTACGCCGAAAGCCGCATTGTGCGGGTCGATGAACTTGGCGACACGTCCGCGGGGAGTGTCGGTCGGCTTGACCAGCAGGGCGCCGCCGAGTTCGGGTACCTTCTGGGCAAAGGCATCGACGTCTTCAACCATGTAGAACGCTTCCCAGTGCGAGGGGATCTGCGTGCCGGAAAGGTCCACGACAGCGGCCGTCAGATCAACATCACCCGGCATGGTGAACAGCTGGGCTTCTTCGCGGATGGTCGACGGTCCGGTGCTCGTGGTCCAGCCGAACACCTCAGAGTAGAAGTCCGCCTTTTCAGGGGAGTGAGTGTGCAGCTCGAAGTAGACGGCCGCACCGAGTTCGCCCACTGTTCCCAGTCCGCGGGAATCGTCAAAGGTCAGCGCGCCGAATGCCGTGCCGCCGGAGTCCGAGACAAGCGCAACCGATGCTTCGCCATCGAATTCGGGAACGACCGTCATTGCCTGTCCGCCGCTGGCGTCAACAGCGGTGAGGAAGGTGTCGAGCGATTCAGCGCGGAAGTAGACAGACCAAAAGCCAGGCTGGCCTTCCGGCGCCTGCGGCGGCTGTGGGCTGATGCCTGCGGCGGCGCGTCCGCCGAGCAGCGCCTGCGACCCAAGGCCAAGGGGGCCTGCGCCGCTGAACTCCCAGCCGAAGAGTTCGCTGTAGAACTTAGTGGAAACATCCGACTGCGGGGAGCTGAGCTCCAACCAGACGGGTTGAGCAGATTGAGCAGTGTAGTCAGTCACCCGGCCATTGTCGCAGGTAAAGCTGTCGTGGTCAGCCGCGGCCCTTGAAGTAGTCTTCGATGCCGGCAGCCAGCCCCTCGGCGTAGCGCTTGCGGCCGGAATCCGTCTTCATGGTCTTTGCTTCTTCCGGGTTGCGCATTTCGCCCATCTCCATGAGCACGGCTGGCACCGTGGCGTGATTGAGACCGCCGAGATCTGTGCGCTCGATGATGGTCTTCTTGCCATAGCTGGGGTTGGCGCGGAAGTCCGCATCTTTGAGGCCTTTCACAAGGCTGGTGGCCAGCTTCTTGGATTCAGCGTGTTCGCGGTCCGGTGCGATGATGGCGCCGAAGCCGAACGGCTTGGTGCTTTCGGAGCCGTTGGCGTGGATGCTGACGAGGATGTCCGCCTCGGCTGCGAACTTCCCGCGCTCATCAACGCACGGGCCGATGCCGGTGTCGTCTTTGCGCGACATGATGACGCTCGCACCTTTGTCTTCGAGCAATGTGCGCAGATGCTCAGCAACTTTCCAATTGAATTCGTGTTCGGCAAAGCCATCTGGTGTGGCTGTTCCGGTTGTGTTGCACGCTTTTGTTCCGCCGCGGCCGTCATCGACCTGCCGGGAGATCTTTGAGGCGTTCTTCATGTTGCCGCCGTTGTGGCCGGGGTCGACTGCGATCGTCAGTCCAGCCAGCGGCTGGGAGTCCTCGTCTTCTGTCGGGGTGCTCGAGGGCGCATCACTCGCTGCGGTTGGGGTTGCCGGTGCTGACGAGGTGCCGGGCCCGGGTGTGCCGCCAGCGCACCCGGTCAGGAGGAGGGCACAGAGTGCGGCAGCAAGGGCGGGGGAGCGCAGAATCATACGAACATTGAAGCACATCCGGTATGACAGGGCGGCGGGCAAATCCACGGGCTTTCGCCGGCTGAGCCCTACAATGGCAGGGCATCAGAGGGAAAGGACGTGGAAGTGGCGGCCAAAGCAGAGTACGGCGCACAGCAGCTCCAGGTACTGGAAGGGCTCGACGCGGTTCGCAAACGGCCCGGTATGTACATCGGCTCCACTGATTCGCGCGGTCTCATGCACTGCCTGTGGGAGATCATCGACAATTCCGTCGATGAAGCCCTGGCCGGCTACGGAGAAGAGATCACTGTGACTCTCTATCCTGACGGCTCGGTCGCGGTGGACGACTGTGCGCGCGGCATTCCCGTTGACATCGAACCGAAGACAGGTCTGAGCGGTGTAGAACTGGTCATGACGAAGCTGCACGCCGGCGGTAAGTTCGGCGGCGGTTCCTATGCTGCGGTCGGTGGTCTGCACGGTGTTGGCGGTGCTGTTGTCAATGCGCTGTCCGAACGTATGGACGTCGAAGTCACCCGTGCTTCCAAGGTTCACCGTCTGTCGTTCCGACGGGGTCGGCCCGGACGTTTCGCCGATGACGGCGCCCCCAGCCCTGAAAGTCCGTTCACTGAGAACAAGCCGGGTGAAAAGCTCGAGATCATCGGCAAGGCCAAGCGGGGTGTCACCGGAACGCGGGTGCGCTACTGGGCTGACCCGCAGATCTTCCTGAAAGACGCCGACTTCGAATACGACAAGCTCGTTGACCGTGCCCGGCAGACCGCGTTCCTCGTTCCCGGTCTGAAGATCACAATCGTCGACGAACGCGGCATTGCGCGCGACGAAGCAGGCGAGGTCATTGAACGTCGCGAAGAAGAGTTTCGCTATGACGGTGGAATCTCCGCGTTTGCCGATCATCTGGCGCTTGACCCGGCTGTCACCGATGTGTGGCGCTTCAGCGGCAAGGGCGATTTCACGGAAACTGTTCCAGTCCTCGATAAGACCGGCCACATGGTGTCAACCGATGTCGACAGGGAAGTCGATGTTGACATCGCCCTGCGCTGGGGGACTGGCTTCGACACTCGGATCAAGAGCTTCGTCAACATCATCGCCACCCCTAAGGGCGGCACCCACCAGGCGGGCTTCGAAGCAGGCCTCGTGAAGACGGTCCGCAAAGCAGTTGAAGCCAATGCCCGCAAACTCAAAGTCGGCAAGGACAAACTCGATAAAGAGGACGTCCTGGCCGGGCTGACGGCTGTCGTCACCGTCAAGCTTGCCGAACCGCAGTTCGAAGGACAGACAAAAGAGGTTCTTGGAACGCCCGCGGTCCGTCAGATTGTCAGCAAAGTCGTCGAAGACGGCCTGACTGAACGTCTTGAGGCAAGCAAACGCCAGGAAAAGGCTCAGGCGAACGCGCTTTTGGAAAAGGTTGTCGCGGAAATGAAATCGCGCATCTCCGCGCGCACGCATCGCGACAACCAGCGACGCAAAAACGCCCTCGAATCCTCGGCTCTGCCCGCCAAGCTCTACGACTGCCGCATCAGTGACGGTGACAGCACCGAGCTGTTCATCGTCGAAGGCGATTCGGCGATGGGAACCGCAAAGGCCGCCAGGAACTCTGAACACCAGGCGCTGTTCCCCATTCGCGGCAAGATCCTCAACGTGCAGAAAGCAAGCGTGTCGGACATGTTGGCGAATGCCGAGTGTGCGGCGCTGACCCAGGTGATCGGCGCCGGTTCCGGTCGCAGCTTCGACCTGGAGGCTGCCCGCTACGGCAAGGTCATCATCATGACCGACGCGGATGTTGACGGCGCCCACATTCGGACCCTGCTGCTGACGCTGTTCTTCCGCTACATGCGTCCGCTGGTCCAAGCTGGCCGCGTGTTTGCCGCAGTGCCGCCGCTGCACCGCATTGAGGTCATCAACCGCGGCAAAGCCAATGACGTCATCTACACCTATTCGGAAGCTGAGCTTCACCGTGAGCTGAAGAAGCTCGATCGGCGCGGCAAAGCCTACAAGCCGCCGCAACGCTACAAGGGGCTCGGCGAAATGGATGCCGACCAGCTTGCCGAAACGACGATGGATCCCGCGCATCGGCTTCTTCGCCGTGTCACGATGGACGATGCCGGCGCTGCCGAGACCACGTTCAACCTGCTCATGGGATCTGAGGTTGCCCCGCGCCGCGAATTCATCGTGTCCGGTGCCGACGTCATGGACTCCGAGAAGATCGACGCCTGATCAGCAGGGCCTTCAACAGCCCATTCTGAATTCTGAGACACCCGTGACCACGCATGCTCAGCGTGCTCACAGAAAGTTCCCTGCCGGTAGTCTAGAACCGGCATAATAATGACCGGTTCGTCGTGCGCGTGCACATCTGGCGGACCAAGCCGAACAAGGAGGCGATTGTGGATCCGGTGCTCATCGGCAGGTGGCAATTCGGCATCACCACGGTCTATCACTTCTGGATGGTTCCGCTGACCCTCGGTTTGGGTCTGCTGGTTGCAATCTTCCAGACGATGTACACCCGTACAGGTGACGAAAAGTGGCTGCGCGGAACGAAGTTCTGGGGCAAGCTCTTCCTCGTCAACTTCATCATGGGCGTTGCCACCGGCATCGTCCAGGAATTCCAATTCGGTATGGCCTGGTCGGAATACTCGAAGTTCGTTGGCGACGTCTTCGGTGCTCCTCTGGCTATGGAAGCGCTCATCGCGTTCTTCCTCGAATCGACATTCCTCGGCCTGTGGATCTTCGGCTGGGGTCGACTGTCCAAGCGCGCACACCTGACTGTTCTGTGGTGTGCTGTTATCGGTGCGTGGATCTCGGCGTACTTCATTATCGTCGCCAACTCCTGGATGCAGCACCCGGTCGGCGTTGAAATGGTCGACGGCCGTCCCGTCATGACCAACATCTGGGCAGTTCTCACGAACAACACCGCAATCGCTGCCTACACCCACACGCTTGCAGGTTCGCTCGCCTGCGGTGCCGCCTTCATGCTCGGCATTGCCTGGTACCACCTGTACCGCCGCCGCAGGGACGGCATCGACACGGTCGATGAGAAGGGCCGCGTCGTCGTGGGCGAAAACCCCGCTGTGCCCGGCCGCGACAAAAAAGACCACGAAGTGTGGTTCAAGTCGCTGCGTATCGGCGGTTGGGCCGCAGTCATCGCTTTCGTCGCGGTTGCCATCACCGGTGACATTCAGGCCAAGCTCATGTACGAACAGCAACCCATGAAGATGGCCTCAGCGGAAGCCGCCTGCTCCGACGGCACCTCGTTCTCGGTGCTGACGATCGGCATCCCCGACTCCAACCACTGTGACGACACGAAGACCCTCATCGAGGTTCCCGGTCTGCTGTCCTTCCTCGTCCACTCGAACTTCACGGAAGAAGTCCCCGGCGTGAAGACGCTTCTGCCGGAATACGAAGAGAAATTCGGCGGCGTCATCCCGGATGACCCCATGTACCGCGACTACGCGGGACAGAAGATCGACTACCAGCCGCTGATGATCGTCACCTATTGGGGCTTCCGCTTCATGATCGGATTCGGTGCTCTCGCCGCGATCTTCGCCGGCTACGCACTGTTCGCCACCCGCAAGGGAACCGTGCCGAAGTCGAAGTTCCTCGCACACCTGTCGCTGTGGGGCATCGCGGCACCGTTCGTTGCCAACTCGGCCGGATGGGTGTTCACCGAAATGGGCCGCCAGCCGTTCGTTGTGGCCCCCAATATGGGTGCTGACGGCGTCGACGGGGTCATGCTCTACACGGCCGCGGCGATCTCTCCGTCCGTTTCCGCCGGCGCCATGCTGTTCAGCCTGGTCGCCCTGACCCTGCTGTACGGCGGTCTGATGGTCGTCGAGCTCATCCTCATCATCAAGTACGCCCGCGGCGGTGTCGCGGCTGCTATGCCCGAACTCGACACTTCGGGAAGCAAGCCGAGCGCCGAGCACGAAGACGACGACGTCCTGTCGTTCGCCTACTAAGGAGACGCTGTGGAAGCCCTTTCAACTCTGTGGTTCATCCTCATCGCTGTCCTGTGGACGGGGTACCTCATCCTCGACGGCTTCGACCTCGGCGCGGCCATGATGATGAAGACCTTCGCGAAAAGCGAAAAAGAACAGCGTGTTCTGCTCAATTCGTTCGGACCCGTATGGGACGGCAACCAGGTGTGGCTGCTGACCGCCGGCGGTGCGACGTTCGCGGCGTTCCCGCTGTGGTACGCCTCGCTGTTCTCCGCCCTGTACGTGCCGCTTACGCTGGCGCTGCTCGCACTCATCCTGCGCGCCGTGTCGATTGAATACCGCGGCAAGGTCAATTCGCAGCGCTGGCGCGACGCCTGGACCTGGTGCCTGTCGCTCGGTTCGGCGACCGCGGCCTTCTGCGTCGGCGCGATGCTGGCGTTGAGCACCACCGGTATGCCGATCAACGACAACGGCGACAACGTGGGCGGTGCCTTCGCGTGGGTCAACATCTACGCGATCGTGGGCGGCCTGGCCATCCTCGGCTTCGCCTACCTGCAGGGCCTGCTGTTCACGGCTCTGAAGTCGCACGGCGAAATGCGCGTACGCGCACGTGCACAGGCAAAGAAGCTCCTGCCGCTTCTGCTGCTGTTCGCCGCTGTGTGGGTGCTGATCGTCCAGTTCAAGTTCGGCAACATCGCCGGTGCTGTGATCATCGCCGTTGCGGTGCTGGCAGCAGTTGTGACGTGGATGAGCATCGGCGAGAACACCGAGCTGCGCGCCTTCCTGTTCAACGGCGTGTTCCTCGGGGCAGGTGTTGCGAGCCTGTTCGTCAACATCTACCCGCGCGTGCTGCCGTCGTCGATCGATGACTCCCTGTCGCTGACAGTCACCTCTGCTTCTTCGTCGGACTACACGCTCGGCGTGATGCTCGTCGTCACGGTGATCTTCCTGCCGATCGTTCTGGGCTACACCGTGTATTCGTACCGCGTGTTCGCTCGTCGTATTCACGAAAAGCACCTGCCTCCGGCGCACAGCGTTCCGGTGGCAATCGCCAGCTACCACGCGTGAGTTCACCGTGGGCTCCAGCGTCCGCCGTCCCCTCGGGGCGGCGGGCGCTTGGCGTTCTTGTGGGGGTGGCCGCAGCCAAGGCGTTGGGGCTGGTGCTCATTGCCGAGGCTGCCGCTCGGGGTGTCACCGGGGTGATGGTCGGCGAGGATGTTTCGCTGGCTGTTTTCCTGGGTGTGCTCGGGGCTTTTGTGCGCGGGGCCGCGGCGTGGGCCCAGCGGGCTGCCGGAGCACGCGCCGCCGTGGGCGTCAAAACGGCTCTGCGCCGGAAGCTCATCGGCCGCTCGGTCGGTTCCGGCGGGCGGGATCTTGACATTGACGACGGTGCGCTGGTTCTGACCGCCACGCGTTCGCTGGATGACCTCGACGACTATTTCACGGGTGTTCTGCCCGCTTTGACGGCTTCTGCTGTCATCCCTCTTGCGGTTATCGTCCGCGTTGTCTTCGCCGACTGGGTTTCAGCGGCACTCCTTGTCATCACGCTGCCCCTTGTGCCGGTGTTCATGATCCTCATAGGTCGCTATACCGAGGAGCGCGTGGGGCAGGCGCTGAAGTCTCTTGATCGCCTGTCGGACAACCTGGTGGAACTTGCGCGCGGCCTCCCGGTTCTTGTGGGGCTGGGACGCGTGCGTGCGCAGACGGAAGCTCTTGTGCGCATCAGCGACAGCTACCGGCGCACCACGATGCAGACGCTCAAGGTCGCGTTTCTGTCTGCTCTGGCTCTCGAGCTCATCTCCACTCTGTCGGTTGCTCTCGTAGCGGTTTTCATCGGCGTCCGCTTGGTGAACGGGACGCTTGATCTGAGCGCCGGTCTGCTGGCTCTTGTTCTGGCCCCCGAGGTGTTCTTGCCCCTGCGTCAGCTGGGTGCGGCTTTTCACTCCACTGAGAACGGACTGGCCGTTTTCGACCGCATTCGTGGTCTCATCGCCTCTCCGCGGTCTGCTGTTTTCGGCTCCCGAGGTGCGGAGTCGGCCGGGTCGGAGGTGACTGTTCAGTTTGCCGAGGTGTCGGTTTCCTACGGCGATTCTGTCGCGCTGCCGCCGGTGTCGGGACAGATCGGCCCGGGTTTGACTGTTCTGACTGGGGCTTCTGGCGCTGGGAAGTCGACTTTCCTGGGTGTCCTCGCCGGTCTTGTGCGGCCGGGGGAGACCGCCTCGGTCACCGGCAGCCTGACGGGGGTTCCGGACTCACTGGCCTTTGCAGATCAGAGTCCCCGCTTCTTCACTTCGACGGTAGGCGAGGAGCTCCGCCTGTTCGGCGGTTCCGAGATTGATACGGCTGCTCTGAAGCAGCGCGCGGCTCTCGACCTGGATGATGCCGCCGCTGTGGATGCGCTCAGCCCCGGTGAAGCTCGGAGACTGTCCTTGGCGCGAGCTTTTGCGCGCGTGGATTCAGGGGCGCAGCTGCTGATTGTCGACGAACCGACAGCGCACCTTGACGACGCCTCTGCCGCGCGCATTCGACGGGAACTGCAGACCATCAGCGAATCCTGCCCCGTCATTGCGGCAAGCCACGATCCAGTGCTGACAGCAGCAGGAACACGCCTGCACATCGGCGCGCCAGCACGGGACCTCGACGCGGTGGAACCGGCAGCGGACCCTGTCGAGTCGAACACTCGCCCAAACCTCGACGAAGGTGCGGAGGACGTCCGCCCCGCCTCGACATGGCAGCTGCTTCGGCGTGCAGCCGATGCCGTCGGCTTCACGACGGGACGCTTTTGGCTGGGTGTTCTGTCGGCGGTCGGTGCTGTCGCCGCCGGCACGGCGCTGACCGCAGTGTCGGCCTGGCTCATCGTCTACGCCTCATTCCAGCCGCCCATCATGTACCTGCTGGTGGCGATCGTCGGGGTGCGGTTCTTCGGCCTGAGCCGTTCTGTTCTGACCTACACTCACCAGCTCAACCTGCATCACGCGATCCTGGGCAAACTGGCTTCGCTGCGCAGGCAGCTGTGGCAGACCTTTGCCCGCGAGGGAACAGCCAACCGCGCTGTTGCGCGAAGCGATGTGGCTTTGCGCAGGCTGGTGTCTGATGTCGATGACATCAGGGACGCGGCACCTCGGGTTCTGGTTCCCCCGCTTGTTGCAGTCATCATCGGTGCAGCGGCTGTCGTAGTCTTCTGGATTTTCCTGCCTCAGGCGGCACTGGCGCTTGCTGCTGTTCTTGCGCTGGCGCTCACCGTGGGACCAGCTGCTGCGCTCTTGGCTGAGCGCCGGGCCGGTGTGCAGCGCCTGGAATACCGGGCGCGCGTGCTGGGGCAGCTCACCCGGCTGCTGGCTGCTAAGTCAGATCTCATCGCCAACGGCAAAGCCGATGCGGCCGCAGCTGCGCTGATCGAAGAAGATGAAAGAGTCGGCGCGTTTGAAAAGCGCATCCTGCAGTCTTCTGGGCTCGGCGAGGGAATAGTCACGTTCCTGTTGTCGGCTCTGAGCGCTCTCATGCTCGTCATCGCCGGCCCCGCGGTGATTTCCGGCAGCATTTCTGCGGAAGCTCTGGCGATCCTCGTGCTCGTACCGCTTGCCCTCATTGATGCTTACCTCGATTCCCTGCGGGCCGTTCAGCAGTGGCCGGCACTGGCTTCCGTCCTGCAGCGCGTACCTGAACTCGGTGCGGAAGAAGAACATGATGCGAAGCAGCAGCACCCGGTCGAATCGATCCGCAGTGCGCAGCTGCGCGGCATTCGCGCATCGTGGCCCACCGGCCCGGAGATTCTCACGGGGGTCAACGCCGATATCGTGCGAGGGCGATGGACGACGGTCACCGGGCCTTCTGGTTCGGGCAAGACCACTCTCGTGTCCGTCATCCTGCGGTTCCTCGACCCAAGCGCTGGGACCTACACGGCAGACGATGCGAACCTGCTTAAGGTGGGGCCGGAAGACCTCGCGGGCACAGTCGCCTGGTGTCCGCAGGAAGCACACGTCTTCAATTCCAGTCTGCGCGCGAACCTGCTCATTGCGCGCGATCGTGATGACCGGCCCGGCGATGACGAGCTGCTTGAAGTGCTGCGGCGCGTGGGACTGGACGAACTTGCGCGCGAACGCGGTCTGGATGCTGTCATCGGCGCCGGGGGAGAGTTCCTCTCCGGTGGGCAGAGGGGACGACTGGCGATTGCCCGCACCCTCCTGACAGGTGCCGATGTGATCGTCATCGACGAACCGACCGCACACCTCGACGTCGAGACCGCACAGGCGCTTATGGCGGATCTGCGCGAAACTCTTGATGACCGCGCTGTCGTCATGGTGACCCACGACCAGCGGTGGGTCAGCGCTGATGATCTGCGGGTGAAGCTGTAGAGCTCAGTCGCGTTTTGTGCCGAACATGATCTCGTCCCAGCTGGGGACGGACGACCGGCCGCGCTTAGCTTCTTTCTGTTCCGTTTGTTCCGCCGGCTGGGGGCTTGCAGCAGCGTCACCGCCGTCGAAAACCCCCGGTTCATCCAGCAGTGACGGCTGCGCGTCAGTGTGCTCTTCTTCCGGTGGGCTCACAGCGAGCACGGAGTCATCATCGGCCTCTTCGGGCCGCGACAGTGCGGTGTGCGCTCCGTCAGGTTCGGTTTCCGGCATTTCCGGCACTGAGCGCAGACCTGTGGGAGCCTGCGCTGATTCGGCCTCCTGTGTACGGGCGCGGCGCCTGCGGAGGCTTTCGAGAATGCGTCCCGTCTCGGCCTGGTGATCAGCGGACTTCGGGGTGCGGTCCTGGTCTTCGAAGTCGAAAACACGTTCATCAGGGCTGCCGAAGTTGGGGATCGGTCCGGAATCAGCAGGGCCGGCTTCCGACAGCCAGCGCGCCTCGTCGTCGACAGCGTGGACATTTCGCTCGCGGTACTCCCAGCGCGCAGTCTTCTGCGTGCCGCGGATCGCGAAGGCCAGTTCGACGTTCCACACGCCCTCATCGGACCGCCAGGCGTCCCACTGGAGGCTGTCAGTGTCAGCTCCGCGCTTCTCCAGGCGCTCCATGGCGACATCGCGCAGCGGGCGCGGCGTGTGGTCGCGGCTGCCGTCTTCGTAGACAGGGCTTTGGCCGGCGCTGTGGGCAATGTGGCGGCGCTCAGCCAGGACGGGCTGTTCAAAGGCCTTGATGTGGTCGAGATCCCCGCCGGTGGCATCCGCGACTTCCTCAGCGGTAAGCCCCGAGCGGATCATCGCCTGAATAGCCTTGGGCCTCAGCTGACCGCGCCCGTAGGAGCGGGTGGCCTGCTGGGTGCGCAGGCGGCGCACCGCGGCAAGAAGTTCGTCGTCGACGCGAAGCCGATATTCGGCTCCCTGTGCATCGCGCAGCACAAGCGCACCGGACGCGTCAGCTGCGTGAAAAGACAGTTCCGTCACTCGAATCACACCTTCCTGTAGCCGTTCCATATTTTCACGGGCCGCGGCCCGATGGGCGCACCAGCGGCGGCGAGTCGTCAAGCCCCGGCGACCAGGCGACGCGCAGAAGCTCCACGGTAGACTTCAGGCATGACCTCATCTTCGGTTTCTCCCTTCGATTCGATTGTCCTCATGTCCTTCGGCGGACCCAACAAGGCTGAAGAAGTCGTGCCGTTCCTCAAGAACGTCACGGCCGGCCGCGGCATCCCCGAGGAGCGTCTCGAAGAAGTGGGTGAACACTACTTCGCCTTCGGAGGAAAATCGCCGATCAACGAACAGAACATCGCTCTTCTGGAAGCGCTGAGGAAGGAAGTCAGCGCGCGCGGCATTGATGCCCCCGTTGTGTGGGGCAACCGCAACTGGGACCCGTACCTTGACGACGTTCTGCGCGAGCGCGCACAGGCTGGAGACTCCCGCTTCATCGCTGTGACCACATCGGCCTACTCCAGCTACTCATCGGACCGCCAGTACCGCGAAGACTTCGCCAAGGCCAGCCAGAAGCTCGCCGGCGAGGGGATCAACGTTGAAATCGACAAGATCCGCCAGTACTACAACCACCCGGGATTTGCCGACACGCAGGTGAAGATCGTCCGCGAAGCACTGGCTGAATTCGCGCAGAAAACCGGTGGGCTCGATCCGCAGAAACACCGGGTTCTGTACGTGACGCACTCAATCCCGGACACCATGCAGGCAGCCTCGGAAAAGTGCACCATCGGCTACGAAGCGCAGCACCGACAGCTCATGGACTATGTTGCCGCCCAGCTGGGTGACGAACAGCCGCTTGAACAGGAACTCGTATTCTGCTCGGAATCCGGCCCGGCACACATCCCGTGGTCTCAGCCGGACATCAACGACCGCATGGACGAACTTGCCGAAGAAGGCGTGACCGGTGTGGTCGTTGTTCCGTTCGGCTTTGTCTCCGACCACATGGAGGTCGTCTACGACCTTGACACGGAGGCAAAGGAAACAGCTGACAAGCACGGCTTCGCATTTGTGCGAGCCGCAACTGTCGGCACCGACCCGGTGTTCGTCAGCGGGCTTGTCGACCTCATCCTGGAACGTGCCGCACAGGTGCGCGGTGAAGAGGTCAGCGCACCGGCCGTGACGGAAGAAGGGGCGCTCATTGACGGTTCCGGCGCAGGCTCCGTCGAATGCTGCCGCGGTCGGGAAGACCGGCCCACGATGCCGAACTGGGCTGACTGATCACCCTTTGAGCACAGAAAAGGGGCGGCTTCGGCCGCCCCTTTCGTATGCGAATCGTCAGTCCTCAGGGTCGTCGATAACCGGGATTGTGCCGGTTTCTGCGGCGAGGACCTTCTTCAGCTCGGACGTGTCGAGATCGTTTTCACCGGCGATGTTGACGGTATCGCTCAGCTCTTCGAGCAGGGCCTGTTCGCGGAACTCATCGCCGGCCTCGCGGGCTTCGGCGAGTTGTTCACGCAGGAGCTCGACTTTGTTGTCGAGTCCTTCAGCAAAACCTGACATGGGAGCCTCCCTTCTCAAACATCAGCATCATCGGCAGTCCGCATGAACTGAATATGAACACGATGATGTTGAGCCTCCAAATTACCAAAGTAAGAAAAAACAGCAGAAATCACCCGGTCTGCAGTTGCGCAAAAGCAAATGAAGGTGCATTATTCGGGATGACCCGCACATGAGCCGGTCTTTCACAGACTTCAACCAGATGCCGCCGGAGTGTGACCAGTACAAATGGCAACCGACTACGACGCCCCGCGTAAGCAGGATGACGAGATCAGCGCTGACTCCATCGAAGAGCTCAAAGCGCAGCGCAATCAGGCGCAGGCCAGCCAGGTAGACGAAGACGAAACGGCCGCGGCCGAAGATTTCGAGCTGCCGGGTGCCGACCTTTCGAACGAAGAGCTCTCGGTGCGCGTTCTGCCGCGTCAGAACGACGAATTCACCTGCATGGAGTGCTTCCTGGTTCGCCATCGTTCGCAGCTGGCGGAAGACAACGACGGGGTCCTCGTCTGCTCGGACTGCGCTGGCTGATACCGCGGGCGCGGGCTGAGCGCACAGGCGCAGACGAACACAGACATAGGCAGCGGGGGCGAGAACAGAT
>NZ_KV785994.1:0-9384 GCF_001806795.1 Brevibacterium sp. HMSC22B09
GGGTGAACGATGTCCTGAAACCAGACACCCCCTCGCGCACAGATTCAAAGCTCGGGCATCGGAAACGATGCCCGAGCTTTTTGCTTGCGACTGTGCGCACACCCGTTAGCAATGAATCCACGCTTTAGCCGTAGTCAGACTCCCGTTAGCAAGTGAAACTCCCGTTAGCAGTTGTTGCTAAGGCGCAGAATCCGGCTAAAGGGTGTGTGGAGGTTTTAGATCGAGGTGCCGGGCTGGCAAGAGGCCGAGGTGCTTGGGCCGGTAGGCGAGCGAGACGCGGGGCTGGCTGGGTGCACTCGGCGCCTGTGCGCACACCGGTTAGCAATGAATCCACGCTTTAGCCGTAGGGAGACTCCCTTTAGCAACAGAAACTCCCGTTAGCAGTTGTTGCTAAGGCGCAGAAACCGGCTAAAGGGTGTGCGGAGGTTCTGGGACCAGTGGCCAGCCAAGTGGGGGAGTTGTGGAACGAGGTGCCGGGCTAGCAAGAGGCCGAGGTGCGGCAGTTGGCGTCGTCTTCGACCTGCCGGATGACGGCAGCGAGCTGGCCTTCGGCTCGACGTAGAATGTTGAGCTCGATTGGGCAGCTGAAAAGTGACCAACTGCGAATCTACAAGGAGAAACATATGTGCCGACCAGTCACCTGCCGTGTGTGCAATAAAACGACGTGGGCCGGCTGCGGTCAGCACGTGGCCGATGTCAAAAAGCAGGTGCCGGCCTCGCAGTGGTGCGACGGCAAGCACTCCGACGCAGAAAAAGCGCGGCCCGGTTCGGGTGGATTCTTCGCTCGCCTCTTCGGCCGCTGATCCCCGGTCGGTCGGCTGGAGGTGAGCCGACCTCCACCTCGTCCGCTTTTGGGGCACGAGGTGGAAGGAGAGGGAATAAGGTTCCCGCGCCTTTCGTTCCCAATTCAGCAAGACACCACGTAACTCAGCAGAGGAGTGTTCATGTCCGACATCACCGCACCCTTCCTTCCCGAAGCCGGCACAGTGACCATGTTCACCACATCGTGGTGCGGCTACTGCAAGCGCCTTATGCCCCAGCTGAAGCAGCAGGGCATCGAGTTCCGCGAAGTCAACATCGAAGAGATCGAAAACGGTGCGCAGGTCGTCGAAGCCGCCAATGACGGCAACCAGACCGTGCCCACTCTTCTCTACGCGGACGGCACCACCCAGACCAACCCGGGAATCGGCGAAGTCAAGAAGAAGCTCGAAAGCCTCGCCTGACGCGCTTCACAGGTTCTCTGAAAGCCGCAGCGACCAGGACCCTCTGGCGCTGCGGCTTTTCTGCGCTCTGAGCGTTCCGCGTCGGTCTCAGCAGAGGGTGACGTCCCAGCGGCCGTGTCAGAGGGCCTTAGTACCCTAGGGGCATGCGCCCGAATGATCGTTCCTCTGGCTCTGCGGACTCCAAACGAGCTTCGTCAGCTGCCGTGCTCGCCCGCCGTTTGGCCATTCCGCTCTTCACGGTCGTCGGCGCCGCTTTCGGGGCCTGGGCGCTCATCTACACCGGCGCCACGAATCCCATGCTCGTCGGGGACTCTGGTCCGCTCGGCCGCATCGGCCTGCCGATCGCCGAATTCTTCTTCCAGGCGGCCAGCGTGGTGGTCATCGGCGCCATCATCCTCATGATGCTCATCCTGCCGCGGTCGAAACCGCAGCGCCGTCGCGGCGCGGGAGCGCGCAGGGCAGAAAAGAAAGCCAAACAGCTCGCGGCGAAAAAAGCTGCGGCCGGCAAGGCATCGGCCACTGGGGAAGCGGCGGCTGCTGAAGAAGCGACGGTCGCGGCAACTTTGACTGCCGAGGTCGCATCGGCTGCGGTTGCAGATGGCAAGAACGACCGTGACGTCGAACTCGACCCATCGTGGGCGGCAGCGCTCCTGACAGCGCAGATCGGGTCGATTGTCCTCGTCCTGTCCTCGGTTGCCACCCTGATTCTGCGCTACGTCAACACCGCCGGCACGGCGGCGACAAACGCAACCCAGGCAGAATTCTCCGCCCAGCTGGGCGCCTACATCACTCAAATCGACTCGGGCCGACTGTGGTCGCTGGTCGTGGTCACCGCCATCGTCATGTCGATGATCCTGTTCGCCACCCGCAGCTTTGCCGGGATCGGCTGGACGGCGCTTCTGACGGTGCTCATCCTGTTGCCGCAGGCGCTCATGGGTCACGCCGCAGAAGCCAAAGGCCACATTGAAGCCGTCAACAGTCTGGGCCTTCACCTGGTTGCGGTCATGGCGTGGGTTGGCGGGCTCGTGGTCCTCGCGCTGATCTCACCGACCCTCACGGGACGGCAGGACCTGGGCGAAATCATCAAGCGCTACTCGACGATCGCCCTGTTTTCGATCGTCATCATGGCCTACTCCGGCTTCGTCAACGCCACCCTGCGCGTCAAAGGCCTCGACGACTGGCTGACCCCCTACGGGCAGCTGGTCATCATCAAGATCGTCTTCACCGTCATCCTCGGCCTGATCGGGTTCTGGCACCGCGAACGGATCATCGGCCGGCTTGGCTCGAGCATGCGCGCCGCCGCAGAATTCTGGCGTCTGGTTCTTGCCGAGATCGCCATCTTCGGCGCGGTTGTCGCCATCGGCATCGTGCTTGCCAGTTCGCAGCCGCCAGTCCCGCAGGAGCTGCGCTCGCAGCCCACCCCCTCGGAAATCCTTTCCGGCGAACTCCTGCCGCCGGAACCGCTGTGGTACAACTACTTCCTGCAGTGGCGCTTTGACCCGCTGTGGGTGGTCATCGGCGTCGGGGCCTCAGTCCTGTACATCATGGGCTACCGCGAACTGAAGAAGCGCGGCGGACAGTGGCCTCTGTGGCGCACCATTTCGTGGGTGGGCGGCATGGCCATGCTCATCTATGTCACGTGCGGCGGTCCCATGGTGTACGGCCGCGTGCTGTTCTCCGGCCACATGATCCAGCACATGCTGATTGTCATGCTCGTGCCCATCCCCATGGTTGTGGGCGCTCCCATCACGCTGCTCATGCGTGCCATCCACCCCCGCCAAGACGGTTCGCGCGGTGTGCGCGAATGGATCCTCATCCTGGTGCACTCCAAGTACATGCGCTTCTGGGCCCACCCGATTGTCGCGTCGATCAACTTCTCCGGTTCGCTCATCGTCTTCTACTACAGCGGCATCATGTGGTACGCGCTGAAGTACCACCTGGGCCATGAACTTATGATCATCCACTTCCTGGCGGCGGGCTATATGTTCGCGCAGGCCATGATCGGCGTGGACCCCGGCGTGAAGCGCTTCCCCCACGCGGTGCGGTTCGTGGTGCTCCTTGTGACCATGACCTTCCACGCCTTCTTCGGCATTTCGATCATGACCACAGAAGTGCTCATTGAACCCGAGTGGTACGGCAACATGGGCCAAACGTGGATCAGCGCCCTTGACGACCAACAGCTGGGCGGCGGAATCGCGTGGGGCATCGGCGAATTCCCCACACTCATCCTGGCGTTCACCGCCGCGGTCCAATGGTCGAAGGCCTCCGACCGCGAAGCCAAACGAAAAGACCGCGCAGAAGCCCGTTCCGGTGACGCCGAACTGCGCGCCTACAACGAATACCTGGCCTCACTGGGCGGCAAACGCTGAATCTCGTCCCACTGTGCGCCCCGGCACAGCGGGAGTGCGCATATTCTCAATGCCGAATGGCGGTACGAAGGCCCTTTGCGTCCCACTGTGCGCTTATAGTGGGTCATCTCACAATTGCGTGAGCGCTGCTGTCCGCATCGCCGCGACAGTCAGCCGTCCCGCGCGTTGAGTCGCACGCACTATGAGGCAAAGGAGCCGAAATGGCAATGGACGTTCAGGAGCGTCGCGGCCTGCAGAAGGTCGTCGCCGCCTCGATGGCCGGAACGGTCGTCGAATGGTATGAATTCTTCCTCTACGGGTCAGCTGCGACCCTGGTGTTCAACCACATTCTCTTCCCGCCGTCAGACAACCCGCTCACCCCGATTCTCGCGGCGTTCGTCACCTACGCGGTCGGCTTCATCGCCCGCCCCGTCGGCGGTATTGTTTTCGGCCACTTCGGTGACAAGCTCGGCCGTAAGAAGCTGCTGCAGCTGTCGATCATCCTTGTGGGTGTTTCCACCTTCCTCATGGGCTGCCTGCCCACATACCAGGCGATCGGCATCATGGCGCCGATCCTGCTGGTGCTCCTGCGCTTTGTGCAGGGCTTTGCAGTCGGCGGCGAATGGGGTGGCGCTGTGCTTCTGGTTGCAGAGCACTCACCGAAAGAATCCCGCGGATTCTGGGCCTCCTGGCCGCAGGCCGGTGTGCCCCTGGGCAACCTGCTGGCCACCGCCGTCCTGTGGGTCCTGTCGACCACCCTCGATGACGCGCACTTCATGTCCTGGGGGTGGAGGATCGGCTTCTGGCTGTCGGCTGTCATCGTGCTCATCGGCTGGTACATCCGCACGCAGGTCTCTGACGCCCCGATCTTCAACGAAACCAAGGACGCCATTGACGACGGCGCGGCCGAATACGGTGTGTTCTCGGTTCTGAAGAAGTACCCGCGCGGCGTCCTCTGCGCTATGGGTCTGCGCCTGATTGAGAACATCCACTACTACCTGGTGGTGACGTTCACGATCACGTACCTGTCGGTCGAAGTGAACATCAAGTCCAGCGAAATCCTCGGCCTTCTGCTGGGTGCCCACGCCATCCACGCCTGCCTCGTGCCGCTGGTCGGAAAGATCACCGATATCATCGGACGCAAACCGCCCTACCTGGTGGGAATTCTGCTTGCCGCATCCTGGGGATTCTTCGCCTACAACCTCTACTCGACGGGCGAGCCGTTCAACATCTTCATCGCGATGCTTGCAGGCCTGGTGTTCCACGCCCTCATGTACGCGCCGCAGCCGGCGATCATGTCCGAAATGTTCCCCACCCGCATGCGCAACTCCGGCGTTTCGTTCGGCTACCAGGTCACGGCAATCGTCGCCGGGTCCTTCGCCCCGATCATCGCCGTGTTCCTGCTGGACAAGTTCAATTCGGCCATCCCGATTGCCATCTACGCTGCAATCGCCGCGGTCATTTCGCTCATCGCCCTGGCGTTCACCAAGGAAACACGCGGCATCGACTTCGCGGACATCGACCGCGCCGACGCCGAACGCTTCGGTGTGAAGCTCTGACCAAACCGCGCATTTGCGCATAGGCGGGCGGCGCCTCGTTCCCGGAATAATGGAACCGAGATTCTCGGTTCCCCGGATGACGAGGCGCCGCTCGCCTTATCCGCGGCACTCAAGCACCGATTCCCGAAAGCAGGAGGACAGCACGATGGCAGAAGATCGACTGAACGGACGAAACGCCCTTGTGACGGGAGGCGCTTCCGGCCTGGGCCAGGCGATAGCGGAAGCGTTTGCGGCCGAAGGTGCGACCGTCACGGTGGCCGACATCAACGGCGATGCAGCGAAGGACATCGCTGAGAAGATCGGCGGTAAGCACTGGCAGGTGGACCTCGCGGATACAGAAGCGCTTGATGAACTCAGCCTGAACTACGACATTCTGGTCAACAACGCCGGCATCCAGCACATCGAAGCGCTCGAAGACTTCCCGCTGGACAAATGGCAGCTGATCAACAAGCTCATGCTCGAAGCGCCGTTTGTCCTGACAAAAGCGGTACTGCCGGGCATGTACGAACGCGGTTTTGGCCGGATCATCAACATGTCGAGTGTGCACGGGCTGCGCGCATCGGCCTACAAGTCCGCCTATGTTGCGGCCAAGCACGGGCTCATGGGGCTCACCAAGACCACCGCGCTGGAAGGCGGACCGAAGGGGGTTACCGCCAACGCCATCAACCCCGGATACGTTATGACGCCGCTGGTGGAACAGCAGATTGCCGACCAGGCTCGCACTCGCGGGATCTCCGAAGACAGTGTTCTCGAAGAGGTTTTCCTGGGCCATTCGGCTGTTCCTCGTCTGCCCGAAGCTGATGAGGTGGCGCAGCTGGCGGTTTTCCTGGCCTCTGATGCCGCGGGTGCCATCACGGGATCGGCACACTCGATTGACGGCGGATGGTCCGCGGCATGAGTTCTGGACCTGGTGGTGCGGGCGAGCGCGGACCTGGCGGACACGAAGCTGGCGGGCGCATGCCCGGCAGCCGCACCGGCACTCGAAAAATCCTACGCTGGGTGAGCATTGCGGCGATTGCTGCCGTGGTGCTTGCGCTGGTTCTGTTCACGGTCGCCGGTTCGCCGCAGTCGGGAGTATTCTTCTTCGCGCTGATCTGCGCTGCCGCCGCCGGCGTGCTCAGCATCTGGGCGGTTATCGGCTGGGCGTTTGAGTTCCTCGACAGAAAGCGCGCGTCAGGGCAGTGAGCAGGGGTGCTGGGCGCCGCGCGTGCTCAGGCCAGGGGCTGACAGTCCGGTCGGCCGCGGCTGACAGTCATTCGCTGTCCGGCACCGTCAGGGCGCGCACAACTGCCTGCACGGCGGTGCGTCGCAGTGCTTCGGGTCTGACCACTGCCCAGTAGTGCACGGGCAGCGAAAAGTCGGGGATCACCCTGGTGAGACCCTCACCGGCGAAAGTCGGCAGAAGAGCCACACCGACACCTCGGCGGCAGGACTGGACGTGAGCCAATGCCGAGTTCGAATAGAAGTGCCCGGCCGGTTCCGGTAGCACGTTCCACGCGCTTTCCAAGCTGGCCACGCCCAGGGAGTGCTCGGCGTAGTAGATCAGCCGATGCGCCCGCAGATCCTCCGTGGTCTGCGGTGCCTGTGCAGTGGACAAATAGCTTTCAGAAGCGTAGAAGCCCAGCTCATAGGGCCGCAGGTGGTGGACCGTGGCGTTGGAAACATCCGGTTTTTCCACCACGATCTCAACGTCAAAACCCGACCTGTGCTGGCGTGCCCTCTGAGTGGAAGTGGTCATCTCAATGTTGAGGCGCTTGTGTTCAGCCTGCAGCTGAGCCAAAGCATCAACCGCATAGAACATGGCAAAAGCCTCGGGGCAGGCAATCCGCACGTTCCCGTACATCGGGGTGTCCGGCGCATCGGCCTGAATTGAGCCGAGAGCCTTCTCGATCATTTCAGCACCCGGCATCAGCCTGCGGCCGGCCGCACTGAGCTCCCAGCCGTCGGGTGTGGCCGTCAGAAGGGTTTCGCCGATCGCCTTTTCGAGGTTCGCTATGCGCCGCGACACCGTCGTGTGCGTCACCCCCATGCTCGCGGCCGCCGCCGTGTACTTGCCCAGACGAGAAACGGCCAGCAGGGCAAGCAGATCATCCGGCGACACCGGGGGACGGGAGACGTTCATGGTGCCAGTCTACTGAGCGGAGTGTGCGCTGACGCACTCCCGCGGTGCGCAAGTGCCGTCCGAAAACAAGGCCGAACAGTGTGATCTGCGCAATGCCCGGCGTTATGCTGAACATGAATTTCGGCCGCTTAGCAGCGCACCGCGAGTGCAGAAGCACAGCCGGTGCAGACAGTCGGGCGGCAGTGTGCACTCACCATTTGCAAGGAGGCATGATGGCAATCATCGGTTGGGTAGGTCTGGGCAACATGGGACGCCCCATGGCAGCAAACCTCGTCAAGGCAGGCCACACGGTTCAGGGATTCGACGTTGTCGAAGCCGCAGTCACCGCTGCAGCAGAAGACGGCATCACCCCGGCGAAGTCAATTGAAGAGGCCGTAAACGGCGCCGAAATCGTTTTCACCATGCTTCCCAAGGGCGAACACGCCCGCTCGGTGTACCTCACCGACGGCGGTGTGCTCGAAGTTGCATCGAAGGACACCATCCTCGTGGACTCGTCCACCATTGACTTCGACACCGCCCGCGCCCTGCACGACGCGGCACGCGAAGCCGGCTACGTCTTCCTCGACGCTCCCGTTTCCGGTGGTGTGACCGGCGCTGCCGCAGGCACCCTGACCTTCATGGTCGGCGCTGAAGACGAAGACTTCGAAGCAGCCAAGAAGTACATCGAGCCCATGGCCGGCAACATCTTCCACGCCGGTGGCGACGCCGCCGGTCAGGCCGCCAAGATCGTCAACAACATGATGCTGGCCATCAGCGCCCAGGGTGTTGCCGAAGGTGCTGTGCTTGCTGACCGCTTCGGCCTTTCGCACGAAACGTTCATCAACATCGCCAAGGTGTCTTCCGGTGACTCGTGGCCGCTGCGCACCTGGTACCCAGTGCCCGGTGTTGTCGACACCGCGGCAGCCAACAACGGCTTCAAGCCCGGCTTTGCAGTGTCGCTCATGCGCAAGGACCTCGGCCTGGCGCTCGCCGGCGGCGAAAGCCAGGGTGTCCCGCTCGATGCTGCACAGCTTGTTGCCGACAAGCTCGACAAACTCATCGACGAAGGCTGGGAACTGGCCGACACCATGGCTCTGATCCGCAACATCGACCCTGAAGCGGAAGGCCTCCCGAAGAGCTTCAGCTGACGGGCCCACACCTGACCCACTGACGAGGTGGAGGTCGGCACTGTGCCGACCTCCACCTCGTGCTTTGTGGCGGGGAGTGGGGCGCGGCCCAGCGGGGTAAGAACAGCCCCGGCTACCCTTAAGGAAGCTGTGTTTTTCTAGGCGAGGAGTGCCCGTGACGAATGCTGATGAGCCGATTCTGACCGATGCTGAGCGCGACGAGATCCGCGCCAACCTGGACGATGTTGCCCAGCGTGCCGAGGCCGCCGCGAGAGCAGCGGGACGAGGCTACGGCGGCGGCAATCCGGAAGCTGCGGCCGAAGACGTCAAAGTGCTCCTGGCCGTCAAAACGCAGCCGGTCCAGAAGATCCGCACGGCCATTGAGCACGGCTACCGGCTGATCGGCGAAAACCGGCAGCAGGAACTCACCGCCAAAGCAGAAGGGCTGGCCGACCTCAACCCGGTCGCGCACCTCATTGGGCCGCTGCAGCGCAACAAGGTCAACCACACGCTTGCCGTCGAATCGTGTACGTGCATTGAGTCCATTGACAACATGCGCTTGGCCCAGCGGATCGACAACCGGCTGGAGCTGCTGGAACGCGATAGTCTCGACATCTTCATTCAGGTCAACACCTCACGCGAAGACAGCAAATTCGGTGTCGCCCCAGAAGAGGCCGAACAGCTCATTGAAGAAGTGCGCGGGCTTGAGCGCCTGCGGATTCGCGGGCTCATGACCATCGGACTGCCCGGCTCAACGGCCGACGAAATCCGCCCCTCCTACGCTGACCTGCGCGAACTGTCGCAGCGCCTGCGCGACAGCGGAGTTCTGCCCGCCGATGCGGTTGAACTGTCCATGGGCATGTCCGCCGACTTTGAACTCGCGATCGAAGAGGGCGCCACGATTGTGCGCGTCGGCTCGAGCGTTTTCGGCGCTCGCAGCTGAATTCGGTGGGAGCGGGCGCTATTCGCAGCTGAATCTGCGCTGCGCTGAAGCAGCGCCGCGGCCCGGCACCAAGCGCCGGGCCG
>NZ_KV785995.1:0-42764 GCF_001806795.1 Brevibacterium sp. HMSC22B09
GCCGCGTCCGCGCGGACGCGGCAGGCGCACACCGAAGCCCACTGGAAACCATCAGAAGGGAAACACATGCTTGGAGCAACCACTCCGGCACACAAGCGCCGCGAAGAGTTCCGTCGGCTGCTGGCCGGAGACAAAATCGTTCAGTTCCCCGGAGCCATCAACCCGATCAACGCTCAGATCATCGAGCAGGAGGGCTTCGAAGGCGTATACATCTCCGGCGGTGCTTTCTCCGCTGATCAGGGCCTGCCCGACATCGGTCTGACCACGCTGACGGAAGTCGCCGAGCACGGTCGCGCCATTTCCCGCGTGACCAACCTGCCCACCTTCATCGACGCCGACACCGGTTGGGGCGAAGCGATGAACGTCGCCCGCACGGTGCAGGAAATGGAAGACGCCGGAATCGCCGGTATGCACCTGGAAGACCAGGTCAACCCCAAGCGCTGCGGCCACCTGGACGGCAAAGAGATCGTCAGCACCGAGGAAATGGTCAAGCGCATTTCCGCTGCAGTGCGCGGCCGCCGCGATGAAAACTTCGTCCTGTGCGCCCGCACCGACGCTCGCGCGGGTGAAGGCCTCGATGCTGCAATCGACCGCGCCAAGGCCTACATCGATGCCGGTGCGGACCTCATCTTCCCCGAAGCTATGCGCGACCTCGGCGAATTCGAAAAGTTCGCCAAGGCCGTCGACGCCCCGATCCTTGCCAACATGACCGAGTTCGGCAAGAGCGAACTGTTCACCACGCAGCAGCTCGAATCGGCCGGCGTCAAGCTCGTCATCTACCCCGTCACCACGCTGCGCCTGGCAATGGGCGCCATCAAGCGCGGTCTGCAGGTCATCCGCAAGGAGGGCACGCAGGAAAGCCTCGTCAGCACCATGCAGACCCGTGCTGACCTCTACGAAACGATTGACTACTCGGCGTACAACGAGTTCGACGCCCACGTCTTCAACTTCTCACAGGAGGGTCACCAGTGACCGAACAGGAAATCAAGAAGGGCCTGGCCGGTGTTGTCGTCGACACCACCGAAATCTCGAAGGTCGTTCAGGAAACCAACTCGCTGACCTACCGCGGCTACCCCGTGCAGGAACTCGCCGCCAACTGCAGCTTTGAGGAAGTTGCCTACCTCATCTGGAACGGCGAACTGCCCAACGCTGAACAGCTCGCTGAGTTCACCAAGCGCGAACGCAGCCAGCGCGACATCGACCCCAAGCTGGTCGACCTGATCCTGGGTCTGCCGAAGGACACCCACCCCATGCACGTCGTGCAGACCGCGGTGGCCTACCTCGGCGCCGTTGACCCGCAGGCTGAAGACAACAGCCCGGAAGCCGACCGTGCAAAGGCCGAGCGCCTCTACGCTCAGCTGCCGACCGTTGTGGCCATCGACCACCGTCGTCGCCACGGGCTCGACCCGATCGCCCCGAAGGAAGACCTGACCTACGCGGAGAACTTCTTCCACATGGTCTTCGGCGAAGTTCCGGCGAAGGAAGTCGTTCGCTGCTTCGACATTTCGCTCATCCTCTACGCCGAGCACTCCTTCAACGCATCGACCTTCACCGCTCGCGTCATCACGTCGACGACCTCTGACATGCACTCCTCGGTCGCCGGCGCAATCGGTGCGCTCAAGGGCGCCCTGCACGGCGGTGCAAACGAAGCCGTCATGGCGACACTGGCCGAAGTCGGCACGGCTGACAAGGCTAAGGAGTACATCGACAACGCGCTTGCCAACAAGCAGAAGATCATGGGCTTCGGCCACCGCGTGTACAAGAACGGCGATTCGCGCGTTCCCACCATGCGCGCAGCGTTTGAAGACATGGTCAAGGTCAAGGGTGCGAACGAACTTCTGGACCTCTACAACACGTTCGAAGAAGAGTTCGTGTCCCGCAAGGGCATCTACCCGAACCTCGACTACCCGTCGGGTCCGGCCTACCACCTGATGGGCTTCGACACTGAACAGTTCACGCCCATCTTCGTCATGGCCCGCATCACCGGCTGGACGGCACACATCATGGAGCAGACCGCGAATAATGCTCTGATCCGCCCGCTGTCGGCCTACTCGGGCTACGACCAGCGCGAGGTTCCCACCGACCGCTGACCCAAGCAGCATACCCGAGGCGGAGTCCGGCTTTCCTGGGCTCCGCCTCGTGTGCATATCGGCACCTTCCGCACACACAGAACTTGCCAAACAGAGGAGAGAAATGACCGGTCAGCAGCCCACCCCCGCAGAAATTCCCCTGGTGGACGGCTTCGAATACGGTGTCGAAGACGGCATTGCCACACTCACGATTTCCCGCCCGGAGAAGCGCAACGCGCTGTCGCGTGAAATGTGGTTGGCGCTGCCGGAGATCCTCCCGGCAATTGATGCAGACCCGAACGTGTCGGTGCTCATCATCACCGGTGCCGGCGGCCACTTTTCGGCAGGTTCGGACATCAACGACCTCAACGTGCCGCTGCACGAATTCTGGAACACGAACGCAAACGCCGAAGCCGCAATTGAAAACGTCGACATTCCGACGATCGCCGCGATTGAGGGCAACTGCGTTGGCGGCGGTACGGAAATCGCTGCCGCGTGCGATGTGCGGATTGCCAAGCCCGGTTCGATCTACGGTGTGACCGCAGGCCGTCTGGGACTCGTCTACCCGCCCGGACCCACGCGCAGACTCGCGGCCGTTCTGGGGGAGTCTTTTGCCCGCTACATTCTGCTCACAGCAGACATCGTCGACTTCGACCGGATGAACAACCTGGGCTTCTTCCACGAAGTGTCCGACGACCCGCTGGCCACGGCAATCGAAAAGGCCAAGACAATTGCGGGGCGGTCTGCTCTGTCGCAGACGGCCGCCAAGCGGATTCTGCGCGGAGAGGACCTCACGGCTGCCGAGGGCAGCTGGCTGGCTGAAAGCTACTCCTCTGAGATCAGCAGGGGGCAGGAGGCGTTCTTCGAGCGTGAGCAGCCCGATTTCACCACCAACCGGGCAGATTGGCCTAAAGACTGAAACCGGGATGCGCCAATTCACTCAAGATTCTATCTTTGCGGCCAAATTCCAGCGTCAAGTTTCAGCAATCCTGGAAACCTGAGTGAATTAGCTTAAGGGGCTAGTCAGAGGTAGCTTCTGAAGCTTTCGGCTGCGTGGCGGGAGAGTTTCGAACCTGGTGCAGCGGCGTTGCGGGCGTCTTTGAGCAGGCCAAGCAAACGAGTCTGCCCCTTAACAATTCGTGCGCAGCAGTTTATTGTGGCAGAAAGTAGCGAAACCAAAGGTGGTCCGCAATGACAAGAAAGAAGGCCCAGACCAGGCGTGTTGCTCATCTGAAATGGATTATTTGTCTTGGGGGTGTGCCTGCCAGCTACTATGCGCTGGGCTTTCTTGGTAAGTCACTAGATGCGTACTTGGCGACCCTGGGCTTTGGCTTTTTAGCTTCGTTACTTTTATTCCTCTCCAATGTTGTTCCAATCGTATTT
Source organism: Brevibacterium sp. HMSC22B09 (assembly GCF_001806795.1). Classification (NCBI taxonomy): domain Bacteria; kingdom Bacillati; phylum Actinomycetota; class Actinomycetes; order Micrococcales; family Brevibacteriaceae; genus Brevibacterium; species Brevibacterium sp. HMSC22B09. The sequence continues at coordinate 3,453 of NZ_KV785995.1, forward strand.
CTGTTCTTGTTCGTGAAGTACGCCTACCGTGCATGGCGGACCAGCGCGCTGAGTTTGGAAAGGCAGCGAATCGCTGCGGAACGTGCCCATGAAAGACGCGCGGGGCAGATCGTTGTACAGGGCGGACCTGATCTCACTAAAGCCGCGATGCTGCGTGCACGGACAACTGCGCAGCACTTGCGTCAGCAGCTCGTCGATGGGAATTTTCCAGCGCTCCATCCAAGCGCATACCTGGCATTGAAGCCAGGTGAAGGTATCTTGGCCCAGACGAGGATTCAGTACAGCCGGTTTTACGGCATGACCGTTAATTACACCGAGCGCTCAACCTTAATCTTTGGCAACCCGTTGCTAATGCTGGGCGGGGTTGTGGGTAGCAGTATTGGAAATTCCAGAGCGCGCGCTTCAGCGCAAGCCATGGCAGCTACTCAGTGGCGCGAACACCAGTTCACAGATCTTGTTGTCACAGACCGCCGGTTGTTGGCCCACGTCGGTGGCCGGTGGCTGGAGTTTTGGTTCGACTGCATTACAGCTATGTACCCCTATGCCAACGAGGGCGTGCTTGTGCTCGACTTTGGCAACGATTGCGTACCTCTGCGCATTGCGACGCCAGAAGCTGCGGCTTTGAGCATCTGGATTACACATCAATTGAAAGGACCGGAAGCGCTCCAGCTCTGGAACCCCGGCGAAGTGCTGCAACGTTAGTCAGCAATAGCGCCCAGGATGAACAGCGCCTGGCCTAAGTGGATGGTGGCGTCTTCAATGATGCTCACCAGCCTGGTGCCGCGGCTGACCGGTGGGTCCCAGCGGTCATCGACGATGGCATCGAGGTCATCGTCGTGCAGTGTTGCAATGTAGTCGACCAAAACCTGAGCGGCAGCCTGCGCGTACTCGACAAAAGCGCGTGGGTCCTCACCGTGGATGGCCCAGGCATCCTCTGGCGAGTGCCCCAGGCCTAGTTCGGTGCCCTTGGCGCCCAGCCCGGTCTTCTCCGCAAAGCCGACGGACTCCCAGACTTCGGTCCCACCGGTCATTTCGACCACTTGGATGTCGATTTCGCGGCCCGTGTGCCACAGCTGCCACGCAATTGCATTGGGGTGTCCGCCTAGGTGTGCGTTGAGCTGCTGCGGGCTAAGTTTTTCAGCTGCTCCGCCAGTCCGCTGATGCGCCCGGCGGCCTCAGTAAGTACCTGTGTTCCGTTCATACAGTGACCCTACGCCTGTCGTTTACTGCTTCGTGAAAGACTGCTCATGCCAGCGGTGAGGCGCCACAAAGCATCACAGACTTCACCGCACACTGACAAGGAGGTCTCGCTATGGCGGATAAAGAAATCTTCGTAGCCTTCGGCATCGACATTGATGCGGTGTCCGGCTGGTTGGGCTCCTACGGCGGCCAGGATTCGCCCAATGACATTCAACGTGGCATCTATGCAGGTGAAATCGGTGTTCCCCGCCTGTTGAAGATGCTCACGAAACGGGAACTTCCCGCAACCTGGTTCGTGCCGGGACACTCGGCCGAAACCTTCCCCGAACAGGTCAAAATGATCGTCGATGCCGGACACGAAATCGGCGCGCACGGCTACAGCCACGAAAACCCCGTCGACATGACAGCCCAGCAGGAACGCGATGTCATGGAGCGCTCCCTGGAGGTTCTGACTAAGCTCTCCGGCTCACAGCCGAAGGGCTATGTTGCCCCGTGGTGGGAAATGTCAGCCCGCACGGCAGACCTTCTGCTGGAGTTCGGTTTCGACTACGACCACTCGCAGAGTCACGGCGACTTCGTTCCCTACTATGCGCGGACCGGCGAAAAGTGGACGAAGATCGACTACTCCAAGCAGGCCTCCGAATGGATGGTGCCGATGGAATACGGCAACACCGTCAACCTGGTGGAGATCCCTGCCAACTGGTACGTCGACGACCTCCCGCCGATGATGTTCATCAAGGGCAGCCCGAACTCGCACGGCTTCGTCAACCCCCGGTCGATCGAAGAACTGTGGAAAGACCAGTTCGACTGGGTGTATAGGGAACTCGACTACGCGATCTTCCCGATCACCATCCACCCGGACGTCGCGGGCCGCCCACAGGTGCTGCTCATGCTGGAGCGTCTGATTGACTACATCGGCGGTCACGACGGCGTGCGCTTTGTCGACATGCAGACCATGGCGACGGACTTCCGTGAACGCTACCCGTACGACAGCGACGAGCGCCCGCCCATGTGGTGATCTGAGGCTTACGTCAGCGCCGCCGCTCGCTGCGCTTACGGGCCCACGCCTCGCGCAGCGAGCGGCCGGCCATGACGACGCCGGCCAAGAAGAACGCCAGCGCGGCAAGCAGGAGGAACAGCCGCAGATCCCGCAGCTGAGGCAGTCTGGAGAACACAACAGCTGCGACGGTCATGATGAAAGTCGCCACAATCCACGGTGCTCGGGTGTTCTGCATACCTTCGATAATAGGGCCGCGCGGTAATATGCTGACCATGCGCTTAGCCGTCCTCGATATCGGGTCCAACAGCATTCACCTTCTTGTGGTCGACGCTCACGAGGGTGCCCCGCCGCTTCCGGCGTCATCCCACAAGGAAGTTCTGCGGCTGGCCGAACACCTCAAAGACGACGGTTCGCTGTCGAAATACGGAGCCAACAGGCTGCTGCACTTCTGCCGCGAAGCCATCGTCGTAGCCGAAGAACAGGGCGCTGAGCGAATCCTGGCCTTTGCCACCTCGGCACTGCGCGAAGCCCCCAACGGGCAGAAGCTCATCGACAGAATCCACGAAGAGACCGGCTTGATCCTCAATGTCATGTCCGGTCAGGACGAAGCGCGCATCACGTTCCTTGCGGTCCGCCGCTGGTTTGGCTGGTCGGCCGGCAAGATCCTGCTGATGGACATCGGCGGGGGCTCATTTGAACTGGCTGCAGGAACTGACGAATACCCGGATGCCGCAGTTTCGGTTCCACTGGGCGCCGGCCGCATGCTCAACCACTACCTGAGCCACGAACTTCCCAACCCGGAAGAAATCGCGCAGCTGCGCAGGCACGCCCGCCACACCATCGGCAAAGTGGCCGGTCAGATCAACCGGGTCGGCAAACCTGACCACATCGTCGGTTCGTCCAAGACCTTCCGCTCCCTGGCCCGCATTGCCGGCGCCGCCTCGTCCAGTCACGGCATCTACGTGCCGCGCTACCTGTACAGAAAAGACATGCCCGGCATAATCGATGCTCTGGCCTCCCGCACCCCGGCCGAACGTGCCGAGCTGCCCGGTGTTTCCGAAAACCGCGGGGGACAGGTGCTCGCCGGCGCGATCGTCGCCGACGCGGCGTTCACCATCTTCGGCGTCGAAAAGATGGCGATCTCACCGTGGGCTCTGCGCGAGGGCATCATCATGCGCCAGCTGGACCTGCTGGACACGGCAGAGCACGTTTCGGTCCGCCACACGCTCGACGGCGACGAAACCCCCACCACCACAAACGGCAACCAGGCGGTCAGGTAAAACCACAGCGGCCTGCTCCGGTGAGAAGAGTGTGCCTAGACTGAGAGCGTGACAGACAAGACACCTCGTAAGGCGTTCACGAAGAAGAACCGCGCCCGCGCAGACTCCCTGCGCCACCGCGCCTATTTCGAGAACAACCCCGTCTACGAACGCGGAGCTTCGCACAGCTCCGAAGGGCGGATCCGCGTGGGGCTGTCGTCATCATCGGTGTACCCCATGACGGTGGAGAACACGTTCAACATCGCGGCCGGACTGGGCTATGACGGTGTCGAAATCATGATCACCGACAACCCCGGTACCCAGAGCGCTTCGCACATTCTGGAGCACTCCCAGCGCACCGGCCTGCCGGTGCTTTCGCTGCACGCACCCACACTCCTGCTGCTGCCGCGCGTGATGCACAAAGACAACTGGGAAAAGCTGCGCCTGACCGCAAAGCTGGCAACCGACGTGGGGGCCGAAACCGTTGTCCTGCACCCGCCTTTTCGGTGGCAGGGCGACTACGCGCGCGGCTTCGTCGACGGGGTGCGCCGCTTGACACAGGAAACCGGTGTGCGCCTGGCCGTGGAGAACATGTACCCGTGGCGGGCGGGCGTGCGGGAACTGCAGATCTACTACCCGGACTGGAACCCGCTGGACGAAGACTACGACCACATGACGTTCGACTTTTCACACGCCGCGACAGCCGGAATGAACGCGCTGGAAACCCTGCAGGGCATCCACGACCGCGTGCGGGTGCTGCACGTGACAGACGGCGCGGGTTCCCTCATGGACGAACACCTGGTTCCGGGGCGCGGAAAAATGCCGGTCAAAGAGTGCCTGCAGTACTTGGCGAAGGTCAACTGGTCGGGTGAGGCCGTCATTGAAGTCAACACGCGCTTTGTGGCCAAGAAGTCCACGCGCATGGAAATGCTCGCGGAGTCCTTGGCGTTCACCCGGAAGCATTTGGGCCTGAACGGCTAGGGCGAGGTTGGAACACGAAGGAGCAGACATGGCTGTCACAGTTGCGATCATCGGAGCGGGAAGCATGGGGTCGTCCCTGCTCAAAGGCATGTTGAGCACGGATGCGCTCAGTAATGAGAACGTTCGCGCCACCACGCATTCGCACGCTTCGGCGCAGAAGCTGGCGCAGGAACTCGGCATCCGCGCCATTGCTGCCGAAGACAACGCGAATGCCAACGCTGAGGCCGTGCAAGGTGCGGACTTCGTGTTCCTGGGCGTGAAGCCCTGGTCGATCCGCGAAACAGCTCAGAGCTTTGCAGATGCGGTCAGCGAAGACACCGTCATTGTGTCTATGGCCGCCGGGGTGTCGCTGGAAACGCTCGCCGCCGCCTTCCCGAACAACCCGGTTGTGCGGATCATGCCGAACACGCCTTCTGCAATCGGCAAGGGCGTCATCACGGTGTCTCCTGATGACAAGGCTCCCGAGGTTCAGGTCGAGGAGCTCACGAAGCTCCTGTCGGGTGCCGGGGAGGTCTTCACGGTTCCCGAATCGGCTATCGGCGGCATGATCGGCATTTCAGGTTCGGGTGTCGCCTACTTCTTCCTGCTGGCAGAAAAGCTCATCACCGCCGGTCAGGAACTCGGTTTGGACGAAGACACCGCCCGTCGCATGGCAGTTGCCACCGCTGAAGGCGCGGGTCTGCTGCTGGCCGGCGACCCCGACCCCGCGAAGCTGCGCGCTGCTGTCGCCCACCCCGGCGGCACTACGGCCGCTGCGGTCGACTCCTTTGAAGCCGACAGCTTCGAAGCGAGCGTCGTCCGCGCGGCACGGGCCGCAGCTGAAAAAGCCGCTGACATGGAGCGCGAAAACCGCTGACCGGAGCCCCGCTCAACCGAGCTTGCGAGCACCCGGCGCTGGCGCCTCGGGTGCCCCGTTACGGGCGGCCGGCGAAGCGACCCAGCAGCTCCACGTGCCCGGCGACGATCAGAACATCGTGTTCGCCGATGCGCGAACTCGGCTCCGCATAGGTGAAATCGCGGCCGGGAGACTTGATGCCCACAACCGTGACCCCGTAGTCGTCGCGGATCTTCGATTCGCCCAGCGTAAAGCCCTGCACTTCTTTCGGCGGACGCATTTTCACGACCGCAAAGTGGCCGTCGTCGAACTCGATGTAGTCGAGCATGCGCGATGACACCAGGTGGGCCACACGCGCACCGGCTTCAGATTCCGGGTAGAGCACGTGCTCAGCGCCGATGCGGTGCAGAATCTTGCCGTGCGAATTCGAAATCGCCTTCGCCCACACCTGCTCAACACCGATGTCGACGAGGTTCGCGGTCGTGAGCACAGACGCCTCGATCGAGGTGCCGATGCCGACAACAGCGGTCGAAAAGTCCTCGGCACCCAGCTGGCGCAGCGCTTCGAGATTGGTGGCGTCGGCTTCGACAATGTGGGTGAGCTTGCCCGTGAACTCCGCGACCTTGTTCGGGTCGCGCTCAATGGCCAGCACCTGCCGGCCGAGCTTCATCAGGTTTTCAGCGGTCGAAGCGCCGAAACGGCCCAAGCCGACGACAAGCACAGAGGAGTTGTCGATCTTCTGTTTGCGCTTAGCCAATGATCGGCCTTTCTTCCGGGTGGCGGAAATGGGTCAGCGAGTCGCGCTGGGACAGAGCGGCTGCCAGTGAGATCGTACCCAGTCGGCCCAAGAACATGAGGAGACTCAGAATGTACAGTGCGGGCTCCGGGGCCCTTTCAGTGAACCCGGACGACAGCCCGCACGTGCCGAAAGCGGATATGACGTCCATGAGCGCATCATCGAGATCTTCGTGCGTCATGGCCAGCATCGCCATGGTTCCGCCGATTACGATGATGAACCCGGCAATCGTCACAGAGATCGCCAGGCGAATAGCCGAAGGGTCGATGCGGCGCTTGAAAGCCACAGCATCACGGGCACCGCGCGCTTCCGCCCACGCTGCAAGCACGAGCACAGCCAGGGTGGTGACCTTGATGCCGCCGGCGGTTGACGACGAACCGCCGCCGATGAACATGAGCACATCAAGAGCCAAGTGGCTGGCGTCGGACATTGCCGACACATCGACCGTGTTCATGCCCAAAGACCTGGCGGTCAGCGACATGAAAACAGACTGGAACCCGTAGTTGACGAAGCCGCTTCCGGCCATCGTCTTCTCGTTGCCCCACTCGAAGACCGCAATGAGAACACTTCCCACGGCCAGCAGAATGAGCGAAGTCGTCAGAGTCAGCTTGGTGTGGAGGTCCCACTGGCGGGGGCGATTCCACAGAACTCCCATGATGAGCACCACAGGGAAGCCCAGCGAACCGACAAACGCCGAAAACATCACCACGGAGATGATCCAGTAGTCGTCAGCGAAGGCGATCATGCCCGAATCGTGAATCGAGAAGCCGGCGTTGTTGTAGGTGGAAATGGCGTAGAAGGCCGCGTTGGCCGCAGCGTCGCCTAACTGGGCGCCGCGGCGCAGAAAGCCGATGAGCAGGCCGAAGAACACGACGGTTTCCACAATGAGGACCGTGCTGATGACGGTGCGCAGCAGGGTGCCCATTTGGCCGAGTTTGAAGGTGTTGGTTGCCTGTGCGGCGATGAGCCGCTGCCGTACCCCGAGCTTCTTGGATACGAGCATGCCGAGCATCGACGCAATAGTCAGAATGCCCATACCGCCGATCTGCGCGCCGGCGGCGATGATCGTGAGCCCGAAATCTGAAAAGTACTCGTGCAGGGTCACCGGAGTCAGTCCCGTCACGCACACGGCCGAGGTGGCAACGAACAGGCTGTTGGCGAAGGAGAACTGAGACGGATCCCGGTGGGCTGCCGGCAGACAGAGAAGCGCCGTGAAGAAAGCGATGACGATGATGAACGCGACCATCGCCAGCCGGGCGGGGGACTGTTCGGCGACTCTGTCGACAAAGTCGCGCGCAGCACGGGCCGGCAGCGCTGCCGCAGTGAGCAGACTGCGCTTCTTTTCGCCGTTCTTCTTCACAGTGAGTCAGCATAGTCTCACGCGCACGTACGCGCCCAGAAACACAGGGGACAGTGTGGGTGGGCCGCTGTGCGTGAACCGGATCACGTTTGGCTACAGTACGAGTATGAGCAGAGAAGAAGTTCTGGTGATGTGGGATGAATCCCTCACCGAATACAATTTCGGCCCTCATCACCCCATGCACCCGCTGCGGCTGGACCTGACGGCCAAACTGTCGCAGGACTTCGGACTGTTCGACGCATCCAACATTCACATTGAGTCCGTTCCGCAGGTCGACGAAGAAGCGCTCGCCCGTCTGCACACGCAGGAGTTCATTGACGCCGTCAAAGCGGCGGGAGCCTCCTCCTCGATTTCGGAAGAAGACCAGCAGGTCTACGGGGTGGGAACAGAAGACGTTCCCCGCTTCGATCAGATCCACGAAGCTTCCGGCCGGCTCTTCCAGGCCAGCATCGAAGCGGCCAAGGCGATCACGTCCGGCCGGTATAACCGCGCAGTCAACTTCTGCGGAGGAATGCACCACGCGATGCCCGGCAAAGCCGCCGGCTTCTGCGTCTACAACGACTGCGCGGCGGCAATCCAAGAGTTCTTGGACGCAGGCTACGAACGTGTGGTCTACCTCGACCTTGATGCCCACCACGGCGATGGAACCGAGCACTTCTTCTGGGACGACCCCCGCGTGCTCACCATCAGCCTGCACGAAAACGGACGCTTCCTGTTCCCCGGCACCGGGTACGCGTCTGAAATCGGCGGGATGAAGGCAGCTGCCAGCGCCGTCAACATCGCCCTGCCGCCGCGCACTTCCGACGCCGACTGGCTGCGCGCGCTCGACGGTGTCGTGCCCCAGGTGATCCGCGAATTCAAACCGCAGGCAATCGTCTCCCAGCACGGCTGCGACGGGCACAACCTCGATCCGCTCACGCACCTGCGCCTGTCGGTTGACGCTATGCGCCGGGCAGCAGAGTGGGTGCGCGATCTCGCAGAAGAGCACGCGGACGGCAAGTGGCTGGCCGTTGGCGGCGGCGGATACGCCATCATCGACGTTGTGCCGCGCGCATGGACGAACCTCGTGGCGATCGCCGGCGGCATCGAACTCAAGCCCGCAACAGAAATGCCCGACCGCTGGCGCGACTACGTCTACAGCCTCACCGGCCGCGATGCCCCCAAGCGGATGACCGACGGTTCCGACGCCGCTTTCTCCACGTGGGAGCGCGGCTACGATCCCGAATCCGACCTTGACCGGACCGTCATGAGCACGCGGAAGAACATCTTCCCGTTCTACGGGCTGGACGCCTACTACGACTGATTTCACCGCCCACAGTGTGCCCGCGGTGTGGGCCCTTATACCAGACCGCGAGCCTTGAGTTCATATGACCGGTTGTTTAAGTTTGGGTTTCCACCCGGTTGCCCGTTAGGATTGAGCGGTTAAGTCAGCCCGCTGTAAGCGGGGGAAATCGTCGGAAACGCGAGGGTTAAACGTGGGTTCGGTAGTCAAGAAGCGTCGTAAGCGTATGTCCAAGAAGAAGCACCGCAAGCTGCTTCGCAAGACCCGCCACCAGCGCCGCAACAAGAAGTAATCAACTCCGCACGTCCCCGTCGAAGCGATCCGGCGGGGTTTCGTGCTGAATGAACCGGTGCGGATTTTAGCCGCACCGCGGACGCGCCGCACCCAGGGCAGGTGCCCGGGAGCAGCGCGGGAAGGCTCATATGGGCGTCGTTGTTGAGTTCCTCACCCGTCAGCAATGCGGTCTGTGCGACACAGCCCGCGAAGTCGTCGACGGCGTGCTCGCAGACTTGCCGGAATCCATCGATGTGCGGCTGAGCGTCATCGACATCGATTCCGATGCACAGCTGCAGGCCAAATACGACTGGGACGTTCCGGTTGTTCTCATCAACGGCCGTCAGCACAGCTTCCACCGCGTGGACCCCAAGCGGTTCACGCAGGCTTTGCGCGCAGCGCACGAACGCTGCTGAACGGGAATGAAACAGCGCTCAGGCGCCGTTGTGCTCACGGGAGTCCGGTGAGCGTAAAAACCGCGATCGACGGGAGTCGTTCGCAATGAGGGAGCAAGACCATTGACACTGCTGGTTCTGGGGATATCCCATCACTCAGCACCTCTTGACGTGCTTGACGCGCTCGCCTTGGACGCTGAGCGCGCAGATCTGCTGCGCCGATCGGCGGCAGAGCGCGATTTCGTCAACAGCGCCGTTGTGCTGTCCACCTGCAACAGGCTCGAAATCATCGCCGACGTCACGTCCTTCCACGGCGGACTGGCAGACCTGGGCACGGCCTTGGTCGACGTCAGCGGAATTCCGTGGTCCGAACTCTTCTCCCACACCTACGTCCACTTCGACGACAAGGCCCAGGAGCACCTGTTCCTGCTGGCAGCAGGTCTTGACTCCATGGCCCTGGGGGAGACCCAAATCCTCGGCCAGCTGCGCGCATCCCTGCACGAAGGCGAACGCGGCGGTTCAGTCGGCGGAGGTCTGAGCGAAGCTCTCCAGTCGGCTCTTGAAGTCGGCAAGCGCGTGCACTCAGAAACCAAGCTGTCGTCCGTTTCGCTGTCACTGCTCGACACCGCTCTGGCAGAAGCCGAAGGCCACGTTGGTGACCTCGCCGGTACAAACGCCCTCGTCGTCGGTGCCGGTGCGATGTCCGGGCTGACGGTCAAAACGCTGAAAGATCACGGGCTCAAGCGCATTCGGGTCATCAACCGCACCCTCGACAAGGCTCAGCGTCTGGCTCAGTCCGTTAACGGTGAAGCCGTCGAACTGACACAGGAAAACCTGGTGCGCGAAATCGCCCAGGCTGACGTCATCGTGTCGGTCACCGGAGCCCGGGGCACTGTGCTGGACGAAGACACCGTCATCGCCTCGCTGCAGCAGGACCTCGACCAGAAACTCAACAAGTTCTTCGTCGACCTGGCGCTGCCCTATGACATCGCGGTGGAAGTCGGCGAACTTCCGCACATCCGGGTGCTCAACCTCGACGGCATCAGCCGTCTCATTGCGGCCAATGAACACGCGCAGTCTGAATCTGTGCTCAGCGTGATCGCAGAAGCCCGCGCCCTCATCGAGCAGGCCATGGTCGACGACGCCGCGCGCCGCGCAGCCCGCCGGGTCTCACCGACCGTCACAGCGCTGCGCGAACAGGCCATCATGATCGTCGATGCTGAATTCGAGCGCCTGAAGAACAAACTCGGCGCATCTGTCAGCGACGCGGCAATCGCCGAAATCAGCAAAACCCTGCACCGCACGGCCGACAAGATCATCCACACGCCGACCGTCAAGGTGAAAGAACTCGCTTCTGCGGATTCCGGCGTTGACTACGCGGCCGCGCTCAACATGCTGTTCGACCTGAGTGCCCGCACCCGCGAACCCGAAACGGACCGCCGCGCCAGCAAGGTCGGCTCTGTCGCACAGACAGAAGAGGGCAGCAGCGGCCACATCGAAGCCGACGGCACAACGCCGGTGGCCGACCACACCCTCGACGTGGTCGAACCCGAACACTTCACGGGCCGCACCGTTCGCCTGGGCACCCGCCGCAGTCAGCTGGCGCGCAGCCAGTCGACCGCGATCGCCCAGCAGCTGGCCGCCCGCACCGGCTGGCGCATCGAGATCGTCGAAGTCGTCACAGAAGGCGACGTCAACATGACGCCGCTGGCCCGCCTGGGCGGTTCCGGCGTCTTCGTGTCCTCGGTGCGCACCGCCCTGCTGACCGGCAAGGTCGACATTGCGGTCCACTCGCTGAAAGACCTGCCCACAGCCCCAGCCGCAGGAATCGAGATGGCGGCGGTTCCACCTCGTGTGGATCCCTCCGACGTGCTCATCGCCCGCAACGGTCTCAGCCTGGTCGAACTGCCGCCCGGCTCGGTCGTCGGCACCGGTTCACCCCGCCGTGCCTCCCAGCTGCGGGCCGCCCGCCCCGACATCACCGTCACTGGAGTCCGCGGCAATGTGGGAACCCGCATCAACCACGTGACGGAAGGCCGGCTCGACGGTGTCGTCCTGGCAGCCGCGGGTGTGCGCCGTCTGGGTCGCCTGGGCGAAGTCACCGATTTCCTCGACTCCTCGGTCATGCTTCCGGCCCCAGGCCAGGGAGCCCTCGCCGTGGAATGCCGCGCACCCGATGCTGCGCACGGCGATTTCGACCAGGAGATCCGCGAAGCCCTCGAAGGCCTTCACGACCCGGCTACGAGCCTCGCCGTCTACGCCGAACGCGCCATCCTCGAACGTTCGCAGGCCGGCTGTTCGGCCCCCATCGGCGCTCTGGCCTCGATTGACGGAACCGCGCTGACACTCGCAGCGGTCATGGCCGATGACGAAGGCAAGCTCAGCCGGCTGTCCACAATCGCCACCCTGCCGGACGAAGTCACCGACAACATGGTCGAACTGTCCCGCGGAATCCAGTCGGAATCGCGCCGGATTGCCCGGGAACTCGGCTATCGGACAGCAGACGAACTTCTCAGCACCCTCGGTGCTGTACCCGGCACGGCAAGCGGTGCCAACGCCCCAGAAACGAATCTTGTTATGACTCCCGGAGGTGACCGTGACCAGCGGTGATTCTGTGCAGAACCGCCCGCAGCAGGCCGTGCCCAAGGTGTTCTTCCTGGGTGCTGGCCCCGGCGATCCCTCCCTGCTGACCATCCGCGGTGCCGAGCTCCTGGCATCTGCGGCCGTTGTCGTCCACGAAGACGAACTCCACCGGGACATCATTGAGACCTACGTGCCGGAAGACACACTGCTGCGTCCCGTTTCGGAAATGGGCGTGCAGCCGCACACCCGCGGTCGCCGACTGGGCGAACTCGCCCAGGAGCACGGCATGGTCGTACGACTGGCAGCCGATGACGGGCTGCTGTTCACGTCGACGACCGCCGAGGCGCAGGTGCTGTCGGGCAGTGACGTCGGCTTTGAGATCGTCCCGGGTGTCGGGGCGTCGTCGTCGGCCGCCGCGTTCACGGGAACACCCCTGACGAACGCAAACGTCCGTTCGGTGCGCTACGTGTCTGCAACTGACATGACCCGCAGCGATGTTTCGCGGTTTGCCAACACCGGTCATGTCATCAGCGGCACTGTCACCGACACCATCACGGCTGTTGAGGGCATGCTCGGCGACGAATGGGAGGCCGACACTCCCGCACTGGTCGTCGCCGGTGTGTCGACCGTCCACCAGCACTCAATCGAAACCACGTTGGGTCAGCTGCCGGACCGACTGCGCGAAGAGTTTGACGCCGACACGGTTGTGCAGACGATCTTCGGCGCGGTTGTTGAGCAGCGCCGCGAACTGTCGTGGTTTGAGTCCAAGCCGCTGTTCGGCTGGCAGGTTCTCGTACCCCGCACACGCGAACAGGGAGCCGAAACCGTCGAGGCGCTCGCCGAGTACGGTGCCGAGGGCACGGTGGTGCCGACCATCGCCATCCAGCCTCCCCGTTCACCTCGCCAGATGGAGCGGGCAATTCACGCTCTTGTCGACGGCGACTACCAGTGGCTGGGCCTGACCTCGGTCAATGCGGTCCGCGCGGTCAAAATGTGGCTTGCCGACCTCGGCCTGGACGTGCGCAGCCTCGCGGGCGTGAAGGTTGCCGCTGTCGGCGATAAGACCGCTGAGGCCCTGCGCGAGTGGGGCATCGAACCGGAGCTTCTGCCCAGCGGCGAACAGTCTGCCCGCGGCATGCTTGAAGACTGGCCGGTGTTTGACGACGAAGAGGGCTTCAACAGGGTCCTCCTGCCGCGTGCCGACATCGCCACGGACGTGCTCGTGGAGGGCCTGACGGAACGCGGCTGGAAGGTTGACGACGTCACCGCCTACCGCACCGTGCGCGCCGCCCCGCCGCCGAAGCCCATCCGCGAGTCCATCAAGGGAGGCGACTTCGACGCCGTGCTGTTCACGTCGTCCTCAACGGTCCGCAACCTGGTGGGCATCGCCGGAAAACCCCACCCGTCTACTGTTATCGCAGCCATCGGGCCGGCCACGGCTCAGACGGCACAGGATCACGGCCTGCACGTCGATGTCCTGGCAGACGAAGCCAGCCTCCCGGTGCTCATCGCCGGTCTGTCTGACTTCGCCCGCAAACGCCGCGATGACGCGCTGGCCGAAGGAATTGTTCCGGTCCGCCCCTCGCAGGACCGCAGGAATTCACGAAGGAGCAGAGGCTGATGTCTGACAGGTCCCTCCCAACCGGTGCGGTTCGCCCGCGTCGTCTGCGCCAGTCGGCGGCTATGCGCCGGCTGACATCGGAAACGAAGCTGCAGCCCGAGGACCTCATCGAGGTGCTGTTCGTCAAGGAGGGACTCGAGACTCCCGTTGACCTGACCTCGATGCCGGGCGTGCGCCAACACACTCTTGACTCCCTGGTTGAGGCCGCTGAACGCGCGGTCGAGGCGGGGGTCGGGGGCATCATGCTGTTCGGCATTCCGCTTGAATACGACGAGCGCGGATCTCAGGCTGATGACCCGAACGGCATTCTCAACGTTGCCGTGCGCCGGGTGAAGGACGCCGTCGGTGATCGCACCGTCGTCATGACGGACCTCTGCCTGGATGAATTCACCAGTCACGGCCACTGCGGTGTGCTCGACGAACACGGCGATGTCGACAACGACGCCACGCTGGAGCGCTACGCCTCGATCGCTGTTGCCCAGGCTCGTGCCGGCTCAGATGTTCTGGGGCTGTCGGGCATGATGGACGGCCAAGTCGGCGCTGTGCGCGAAGCTCTTGACGAAGCCGGCTTCACGAACACCGTCATCATGGCCTACACAGCCAAGTACGCCTCGGCGTTCTACGGTCCGTTCCGCGAGGCTGTTGATTCACAGCTCTCCGGTGACCGTCGCACCTACCAGCAGGATCCCGCGAATGCGCGCGAAGCACTGCACGAGCTCCAGCTCGACCTGGCCGAGGGTGCAGACATCGTCATGGTCAAGCCTGGTCTGCCCTATCTGGACATCCTGAAAGATGTCGCAGAAGCCTCGCCGGTGCCGGTGTGGAGCTACCAGATCTCCGGTGAGTACGCCATGCTGGAGTTCGCCTCGGCAGCCGGTGCGATTGACCGCAAACCCGCGGTCTTGGAATCGCTCCTCGCATTCAAACGCGCAGGGGCTGACGCAGTTATGACCTACTACGCGACACAAGCCGCTGAATGGCTTAATGAACAATGACTTCCACACGATGGCTGGATGAAACGCAGCAGCGTTTCTGGAGGGCGATGCTGCAGGGGCAATCGCTTCTGCAGACTGTCCTCGACCGCGAACTGCGCGAACTCGCCGGCATTGCGCTGGCTGATTATGAAGTCCTCGTCATCGTGTCGGAATCACCCGGCCACACCAGACGCATGGCAGAAATCGCCGAAGAAGTCGGCGTTTCCCGGTCCCGCCTGTCGCACACCGTCGCTCGGCTGGAGAAGCGCGGCATCCTCAAGCGCACCTCCACGCGCGGTGACGGCCGCGGTGTCAACTGCAGCATGACCGACGAAGGGTGGGAGCTGATGCAGAAGATCGCCCCCATTCACGTCGAAGGCGTGCGCGAGCACCTCATCGACCTCATGTCTCCCGAAGAGACCCAGGTATTGGCAGACGTCTTCACCCGGGCAGCTGAACATCTGAGAAAGGCAGTGTGATGACCCAGCCCACGCAGAAGTCCCAGGAACTCTTTGAACGCGCCCTGAAAGCCATTCCCGGAGGTGTGAACTCGCCGGTGCGCGCTTTCGGCGCTGTCGGCGGAACCCCGCGGTTCATGCACTCTGCCGACGGTGCGCTGCTGACCGATGTCGACGGCAACGAATACGTTGACCTCATCGGCTCGTGGGGGCCCATGATCGTCGGCCACGCACACCCGGAAGTCCTCAGCACGGTTCAGGAAACCGCTGCGCGCGGCTTTTCGTTCGGCACCCCCTCGGTTCCGGAAGTCGAACTGGCCCAGGAGATCTCAAACAGGGTTGCTCCGGTTGACGAGGTGCGGCTGGTCAACTCCGGTACGGAAGCCACCATGTCGGCTATCCGCCTGGCCCGCGGCTACACCGGCCGCGACAAGATCGTGAAGTTCGCCGGCTGCTACCACGGGCACGTCGATTCGCTGCTCGTCGCTGCCGGTTCCGGCCTTGCCACCTTTGGTCTGCCGGACACCCCCGGTGTTACGAAGGGCACCGCGGAAGACACCATCATCCTCGACTACAACGACCAGGACGGTCTGCGCAGGGCCTTCGAAGAGCACGGCAGCGAAATCGCCGCTGTCATCACGGAAGCCTCCCCGGGCAACATGGGTGTCGTCCCGCCGCGTGATGGCTTCACCAACCTCATCCGTTCGCTCACCAAGGAACACGGCGCACTCATGATCTCGGATGAGGTCATGACCGGCTTCCGCGTTTCCGAAGCCGGCTGGTACGGCTACGAAAGCGAAACCCTGGGCTACCCCGATGGCCCGGCTGACCTGTTCACATTCGGCAAGGTCATGGGCGGCGGCTTCCCGATCGCAGCCTTCGGAGGTCGCCAGGACGTCATGGACGCGTTGGCTCCCAAGGGCGGGGTCTACCAGGCGGGCACGCTCTCCGGCAACCCGGTGGCCTCGGCCGCGGGCCTTCGCACTCTGCAGCTGACCCGCGAACTCGACGTCTACCCGACGATCGAGGCCGCCGCCGATGTTCTGCGTCCGGCCATCACGGAAGCACTGAGCGCAGAGGGCGTTCCCCACACTATCCAGTCGGCGAACTCCATGTTCTCGGTGTTCTTCACCGACCGCGAAGTGCGCACCTTTGCCGATGCTCAGGCACAGAACACCGCTGCCTACTCGGCGTTCTTCACCTCGATGCTCGAACAGGGAGTCCACCTGCCGCCGAGCGCTTTCGAAGTGTGGTTCCTCTCAGCAGCTCACACCCCGCAGATCCTTGACCGCGTGGTCTCCGCGCTGCCTGCCGCAGCCAAGGCAGCAGCCCAGGTGACAGACGGGGAGTCCGCATGACCACCTCGCGCATCCACCTGGTCCGCCACGGCGAAGTCGACAACCCCGACGGCATCCTCTACGGGCGGCTGCCCGGCTTCGGGCTGACAGCCCGCGGACGCCAGATGGGCGAGCGGATCAGCGACTACTTCGCTGACGACCGCTTTAACGTGCGCGGCCTGGTGCGCTCGCCGCTGCTGCGCACAGCCCAGACGATTGCGCCGCTGGCACAGTCCACCGGGCTCGAACCCGTTGTCGATGAGCGCGTGATCGAAGCTGGCAACCGCTTTGAGGGTCAGAAGGTCAACCGTTCCTCGGTTTTCGCACCGGCCAATCTGCCGCTGGTGTGGAACCCGCTGCGCCCGTCGTGGGGAGAACCGTACATCAGCCAGGTGCGCCGCATGCAGGCTGCGGTGTTCACTCTGCGCAACAGGGTTGAGGGGGTGGCAAAGGCGGAGGGTCTCGATGTGGTCGACGGTGTCATCGTCAGCCACCAGCTGCCCATCTGGATGTCGCGCATGGCAGCCGAGGGTAGGCCCTTGGCACACGATCCGCGCAACCGCGAATGCAACCTGGGTTCTGTGACCACTCTGAGCTTTGACGGCGCCAAGCTCGTCGGAGTTGACTACACCGACGTCAACGCCGACCTGCAGCCCAAGAAAGCGGTGGCAGGAGCATGAGGCCCGCATCGTCATCAGCAATGCGCACCGGAATTCGCAAGCACACCCGCCGCGCAGTGGGCGCTGTTTTTGCCTGTGCTCTCGCAGCAGGACTCGCAGCGTGCAGCAACACAGAAACCGGGGGAGTGGCCGAACAGGCAGGATCCCAGCAGGGCTACGTGTCCGGCAGCGGGGTTGTCACACAGATCCCGAAGAGCGAGCGCACAGAGCCGATCGACCTCGAATTCACTCTGCTGGACGGTAAGAAGACCTCGCTTGCGGACATTCGCAAGGACGGCACCATCACGGTGATCAACCTGTGGTATGCCGCATGCCCGCCTTGCCGCAAAGAAGCGCCCGAACTCGAAGAAGTTGCGGAAAAGTACGAGGGCAAAGCCCAGCTGATCGGCGCAAACGTGCGTGACCAGGAAGCTGCCGCGCAGGCTTTTGTCGAAAACTTCAATGTGTCCTATCCCGTCATGCTTGACAGTGACGGCGAAATGGTCGGACTGCTGTCTGATGTTCTGCCGCCTCGAGCAACCCCGTCGACCGTCGTCCTCGATTCTGAGGGCCGGCCGGCTGCGCGCGTCGTCGGCGCCGTTGAGGCATCCACGCTCAGCGGCCTCATTGACGACGCGATGAAAGAAGACTGACGGTGATCCCCGGCGGGACGGTACAGGCGGTCGAGGTGGTGCATGCCTCTGGACTCGTGCAGGCCGCTGATCTTGGTTCGGCTTTCGCACAGACGGTTCTCAACGGACCGCTGCTGCTGGCCATGGCGGTCGCGGCGATTGCCGGCGTTGTGTCATTCCTGTCGCCCTGCGTGCTGCCGCTGGTGCCCGGCTACATCGGCTATGTCACCGGGATGACCGGGACAACGGTCGAACAGAAACGCACCTCGGCAGTACTCGGCGGGGTTGGTCTGTTCGTGCTGGGCTTTGCAACTGTTTACGTTGCCCTGGGCGCAGCTTTTGGGGCGCTCGGCAGTCTGCTCCACGACTGGATCGACATAGTCACCCGCGTTATGGGCGTTGTCGTCATCCTGGCCGGTGTTGTCTTCTTGGGCGGTATTCGCGCTTTTCAGACCAATAAGCCGATTGCCAAAAAACCCAAGGCCGGACTGTGGGGTGCGCCGCTGCTCGGTGCGGCGTTCGCACTCAGCTGGGCGCCCTGCATCGGCCCCACCCTGGCGGCGGTGCTGGCCCTGTCAACGGGCTTCGGTGCTGACGGCGGCACCGGTCGCGGGATGCTTCTGACCTTCACCTACTGTGTGGGGCTTGGCCTGCCCTTCCTGATCGTGGCCTACCTGTTGAACAAGGGCATGGGGCGCCTGGAATTCCTCCGCAGGCACCAGCGGAGCATCGTGATCTTCGGCGGTGTCATGCTCATCCTGCTTGGCCTGCTCATGATCACCGGGGTGTGGACCATCATCATGAACAACATGCAGAACCTCATCGGCGGATTCGAAACGGTGGTGTGATGACTGACAAACCGACGACACAAGACGCGACCGCGACAAGCACTGCGGCGCGAAAGTCGTCCCAGAAAGCGCCGGACATCGGTTTTGTCGGCATGCTCCGGTGGGCGTGGCGCCAGCTGACCACCATGAAGTTCGCACTCATCCTGCTGCTTGTCCTGGCACTGGCGGCGATCCCCGGATCGCTCCTGCCGCAGCGGATCCAGGACCCGGCGAAGGTTCAGAACTTCATCATCGACAACGGCCGGACCGGTGAAATCCTCGACAAGTTCCAGATGTTCGACGTCTATTCGTCGTTCTGGTTTTCCGCCGTCTACATTCTGCTGATGATCTCTCTGGTGGGCTGTGTTCTGCCGCGAACCAAACAGCACTGGAAGGCCATGCGCTCGCAGCCGCCGAAGGCCCCGCGCAGGCTCACCCGGATGCCCGGCTACCAGACCTTTGCCAGCACCGCGCCGGCTGAGGAGATCCTCGACACCGCACAGGAGTACCTGAAGAAGAACGGCTATCGCACAGTCAGCCGCGGCGACCACATCGCCGCCGAACGCGGATACCTGAGAGAAACCGGCAACCTGCTCTTCCACCTCGGCATTCTGGGCGCGACGATCGTCATGGCGATCGGCGCGATCTTCGGCTACGGCGGCCAGCGCGTGCTTGTCGAAGGTGACACGTTCACCAACTCGCTCGTGTCCTACGACTCCTTTGAGCCCGGCCGATACTTCGACGCCGACAACCTGACGAACTTCCGCCTGCGCCTGGACAGCTTCGACTCGAAGTTCGACTCGACCAGCGAAGGCGCCCAGTTCGGTCAGCCGCGCGCATTCGAAGCCGTCATCACGGAAACGAAAGACGGCGTTTCAACCAAGCACAACCTCAAGGTCAACGAGCCCATCCGCGTGGGCGGCGCAGGCGTGTACCTGACCGGCAACGGCTATGCGCCAGTCGTGACAGTGCGCGACGCACAGGGCAAGGTGACCTACTCCGGACCCGTGGTGTTCGTGCCCGAAGACGGCGTCTACACATCCCGCGGTGTCATCAAAGTTCCCGACACAGGGGCCGGCAAAGACCAGCTGGGCTTTTCCGGCATCCTGCTGCCGACAGCCGGCGTCAACGACAAGGGCGAGCTGTACTCGCAGTTCGCAGAGCTGCGCAACCCCGTACTCGTCATGAACCTCTACAAGGGCGACCTCGGCCTGGATACCGGCATTCCGCAGAACGTCTACGAACTCGACACCGCGGGCATGGAAGCCGTCAACGGTCCCGACGGTCAGCAGTGGATCACCCAGATGCAGCCGGGAGACACGGCAGAGCTGCCCGACGGGCTGGGCACAATCGAGTTCGAGCGGATCGCGAAGTTCGTCAGCCTCGATGTGCGCCACGACCCCGTGCAGGGGCTCATGCTTGTGGTGACCACGGTGATGTTCATTGGCCTTGCGCTGGCAATGTTCATTCCGCGCCGCCGCATGTGGGTGCGCGTGCGCGACGGAGAAGTCGAAGTCGGCGCTCTTGCCCGCAGCGAAGACCCACGCGTCAAGCAGGCGGCAGAACGCTGTGGCGTAGAATTGAAAGACAGACTTTCGTCTGCTGATCACCAATCCGCGGAGGGATAAGTGGAAGTCAACGTCACGCTCGCCAGCTGGTCAATGCTTCTGATCTATTCAGCTGGTGCGGTCTATGCGCTCGCCTTCATCGTCTACGCTTTTGACCTTTTCGGAGGCAAGAAGAAGCGCACTGGGAAGGCCGCCGGCTCGGCTGGTTCTTCGGCTGGTGCGGCGAAGGGGTCGGTGAAAGGTGCGAAGCGCACAGCGCGTACGCGCACTTCGGCTGAAGGCGGATCTGCAGACGAGGGCGGTGCTGTCGGCACGCTCGTGCAGGAAAACCTCGACGGACCTGCTGACCGGGTGTACTCCAACCGCGTTGACGATGCGGGTGACGGCAGCGGTCACGGCGATGGTTCCGCCGCCGATGCCAAGCGTCGCGTGTTTGCCAATGTCGGCACGTCTCTGACAGTTCTGGCGCTGCTTCTGCACATCGCTTCGATTGTCACGCGCGGCATTTCGGTCATGCGCGCACCGTGGGGCAACATGATGGAGTACGCGCTGATTGCCAGCGCTGTTGCCGGTGTCGTCTATGTTGTGACGCTGCGCTACAAGGATGTTCGCTACCTGGGCACATTCGTCACCGGGTTCCTGCTGGTGTCAATCGGCCTTGCGACAACGGTCTTCTACACGCCTGCGGCTCCGCTCGTACCGGCACTGCAGTCGTACTGGATTCTCATTCACGTTCCGATCGCCATTCTGTCGACCGGCCTGCTGACTGTTTCGGCGGCGTTGGCCACGGTGCAGCTGCTTCAGGGTGCGCGGGAAAAGCGGGTTGCTGCTGGCCGCGGCGCCGGCTGGCTGTCGTTCCTCGAGCGCATGCCGCGTGCCGCATCGATCGAATCGGTGTCCTACCGCCTGGCCGCGGTCGGCTTCATCACGTGGACCTTCACCCTGATCGCCGGAGCCATCTGGGCTGAAGTCGCCTGGGGCCGCTACTGGGGTTGGGATGCCAAAGAGATCTGGACGTTCGTCATCTGGGTTGTCTACGCTGCGTACCTGCACTCGCGTGCCACCCGTGGTCTGCGTCTGACGACGATCGCCTGGCTCAACCTGATCGGCTTCATCACGATCATCTTCAACTTCACGATCGTCAACGTGTACTTCAACGGCCTGCACTCGTATTCGGGCCTGTGAACCCACGCATGGCTCGCCCCTAAGTGAGGGCTTCGCTGGGCGGTCTCGGCTGTGCAGCACTCGACGGGTGCATCTGCTTTATGCGGATGCACCCGTCGAGTTTTGTGTATGGGTGGGTCGGTCACATCCGTTGGCCAGGACCCGCACTTGGCTCGGTCACACCCGTTAGCAACGAAAACACCCGTTAGCTGGGATCCGCGCTTGGGCCGGTATCCACCGGTTAGCAACGAAAACACCCGTTAGCCGCATGCGCACACCCCTTAGCAACGGATCTGCGCTTTAGCAGTTGTTGCTAAGGCGCAGATTCCGGCTAAGCGGTGTGTGGGTGCTGAAAAGGGCACGAGGTGCCGGTCAGCTGTCGCTGCGGGGCGCCTCTTCATCAGGTTCAGGCCCGTCATCTTCCGAACCGTTGCCATCACCCTTCGAGTATGTGCGCGGTTCGGGTCCGTTGCCGCGGAGTTTTTCGGCCCTGCGCTGTTCTTCCTGCTGGCGCTGCAGTTCGCGCAGGCGGCGCAGCTCAAGGTCGTCGGAGATCTTCTTGAGGTACTCCGGGTCGTTGTCAGGTGCGGCGGGCGCAGCCTTGCCAGCATCGGCTTTCTGTGCGAGGCCTCCGCGTCCGAACAGGTACCACAGCACAATTCCCACAATCGGCAGGAAGATGATGCTCGCAGCCCAGGCAGCCTTCGGCATCATCTTGACCCGAGAGGATTCAAAGGAAATGCAGTCGAAAAGGCTGTACAGGGCAAGAGCCGTGTAGATGACGATGATTGCGATCAGCAGGCGGGCCATGCACCCCATGGTAATGGCACCCACCCGACTACAATGTAGGCACCATGCGTGATTTCCTTCTGTACAACGCCGCCCGGATTGGCCTGCTGGCCGTTTCTGTTGCTGTCATCTGGTACTTCAGCGGCCCCAGCCTGCTGTCGACTGTCGTGGCCGTCATTGTCGCAACCCTGCTCAGCTACCTGCTGCTCAACGGGATGAAGCAGAAGGCCGTCCAGTCAATGACGGAGTGGACTGCTCAGCGCAGGAACCGCGGTCCTAAGGCTGGCAGCGACGAAGCGATCGAAGACGAAATCGACGAACAGCACCGCTGAACCCACCCGCGGGCAGCATGCTCGCTCAGAGCGCTAGGCCCATGCTCAACAGCACCGCGTAGACGAGTGCGGCCACACTGGTGTGCTTAATCGCCGGAACCAGCGCCTGACCGGTCTGCTGGTGGACGAGTGCGCGTACCGGCTTCATCACGAGGGCGACTGATGCGATTGCCAGAAGTGCGCCCGAATAGCCGGTGAGGATCGGCACGATCAGCAGCGGATACGGCAGGAACACAAGCGCTAGATAGGCGATGCGCGAACGACGATCACCTAGAAGCACCGCGAGTGTGCGCTTGCCTGCCTCGATATCGGTGGGGATATCGCGCAGATTGTTCACCATGAGCACAGCGCACGCATAGAGGCCCACGGCAACGGCTCCGGCCCAGGCGGCAGCACTGACACCGCCGGCCATCGTGTACGTGGTGCCGAGAGTCGCCACGAGCCCAAAGAAGATGAAAACAAAGACTTCGCCCAGGGCCATGTAGCCGTAGGGGTGTTTGCCGCCCGTGTAGTACCAGGCTGCAAGAACCGCGGCCACGCCCACCAGGAGCATCCACCAGGCGGCCGACAGGATCGTCAACAGGAGCCCCGCAAAGCCGGCAATGCCAAAACAGATGAAGGCTGCCCGCTTGACCTGTTCGGGTGGGATGAGCCCGCTGGCGGTCAGTCGCATAGGGCCCACGCGGTCGTCGTCGGTGCCGCGAATGCCGTCGGAATAGTCATTCGCGTAGTTCGAGCCGATCTGCAGCGCCAAAGCCACAATGAGGGCCAGAAGCGCCTTGAACAGAAGCATCCAGCCGTTGACGTTGTCGTCGACCGTGGGGTCCACTGAGCCGATCACCAGGTCAGACAGGCCGCCCAGCTGGCCGAGTGCCGCACCAGCGCCGAGGACGACGGGCGCGAATGCCAAAGGCAGCGTCCGAAGCCGTGCTCCGGAAATCCACAGCTGCAATTTATTCGCCACGTTCGTCCGTCCTCGTATCAGTTGAATCCTGTATCAGCTCAGGCGGTGACTCTGCCAGGTCAGCTTCTTCTGCACCAGCTGGCCTCACCTCTGCCACGTCCGGCTCCGCATCGCCGTACACCATCCGCGCAGCAAGCGCGCGCGCCGCCGCACGGTCGGGTTTTCCGATGCCCTTGGCCGGAATCGCATCGACGGGGAGCACCCATCGGGGGATTTCAGCCGGGCCCAAAAGGTGCCGGAATCTGGTCTTCAGACTTACTGCCGAGTTTCGATAGTACTCCGCGCCCCGACCGCGCACGAGGAGAGCTCCAAGTTGTCCCCATTCGCGGTCCTCAACGGGTACCAGAAGAACCTCGTCAATCCCGTCATCGGCCAGTTCAGAAAGCAGCACCGCCTCGACAGCCAGGGGAGACACGTTAGTGCCGCCGGACTGGAAGACATCGTCGACCCGCCCGGTAATCGACAGCACTCCCGCACTGTCGAGGCGCCCCATGTCCGAGGTGAGGAACGTGCGCCTTCCGCTGGTGTCAGCAGTGAAACTGGGGTCTGGTTTGGGCGTAATCGAGTCGGGTTCCACCTCGACGTAGCCGTCAGCGACAACGGGGCCGCTCAGGGCGACCCGCCCGTCATCCTCAATGCGCACGTCAACCTGCGGGAACGCGCGGCCGTCATAGACGCACCCTCCGCCGGTCTCAGACATGCCGTAGGTGCGGACAATCCTCAGGCCAGCCTGCCGTGCGGCCTGAGCCGTGTGGGGGTGCAACGACGCTCCGCCGACGAGCAGAGCATCGAACCTTGCCGCTTGCGAGACCGCCCGCGGATCACGCAGGATGCGGGTCAGCTGGGTTGGAACCAACGAGGCGTAGGCGGGTTCTGACTGACCGGCACCGAAGAATTCCTCGGCTTGGTCAGCAAAACTTTCAGCCGTGAAGTGCCCACGGCCGTCAAACGGTACGGTGCCAGAGCGCAGCGAACGAAGAATCACCTGGGCTCCGGCAATGTGGTCCGGTGCCAAGCACAGAAACCAGCGGCCAGGCCCGGACAGGGCGTCCTCGGTCGCCGCCGCTGACGCCCGCAGCGCCTCAGCTGACAGCGCCACGCCCTTCGGACGGCCGGTCGAACCGGAAGTGAATACAACCAGCGCCGGCGGTGCGCTCGCAACACCCTCAGTCCCCCCGTTCCCAGGTGAGTCGGCGCTGCCAGCGCTCCCGGCGCCTCGCCAGCTGGAAAGCGGGTAGGCGGTCAGGTGCTTGACACCACCGCCTGGCAGCACGGCAATGTGCCGGCCTGCCAGCGCGTCAGCGAAGACGCGGCTGGCCTCAGCCGGTGTGGGTGAGGGGAATGCGGTGGGCACTGGCGGCCGTCAGTAGTACCAGGGGAACGGTGTCCAGTCGGGGTCGCGCTTCTGAAGGAAGCTGTCCCGGCCCTCAACGGCTTCGTCCGTCATGTAGCCCAGGCGGGTGGCCTCGCCGGCAAACACCTGCTGGCCCATGAGTCCATCGTCCACCAGGTTGAACGCGAACTTCAGCATGCGCTGAGCGTTGGGGGACTTGCCCAAGATTTCGCGAGCCATCTGCAGGGCGGCCTCTTCGAGATCAGCGTGGTCGACGACCTCGTTGACAGCACCCATATCGGCCATGTCCTGCGCCGAGTAGGTGCGGCCCAGGAAGAAGATTTCGCGTGCCTTCTTCTGGCCGACCATCTTCGCCAGGTACGCCGAACCGTAGCCCGCGTCATAGGAGCCGACATCAGCATCGGTCTGCTTGAACTTGGCGTGTTCGCGGCTGGCGATCGTCATGTCGCACACCACGTGCAGCGAGTGACCGCCGCCGGCAGCCCAACCGGGCACAACAGCAATGACGATTTTCGGCATGGTGCGGATGAGACGCTGAACTTCAAGAATGTGCAGACGGCCTGCACGTGCCGGGTCGACCGATTCGGCGGTTTCACCGGATGCGTACTGGTAGCCGGAACGACCGCGAATGCGCTGGTCACCGCCGGAGCAGAACGCCCAACCGCCGTCCTTGGGGCTGGGGCCGTTGCCGGTCAGCAGCACCGCGCCGACGTCGGATGTCTGGCGGGCGTGGTCGAGGGCGCGGTAGAGCTCGTCGACCGTGTGGGGGCGGAAGGCGTTGCGCACTTCGGGCCTGTCGAAGGCGATGCGCACCGCGCCGATGTCCGCACCGTTTTCGTCAATGGCCCGGTGGTACGTGATGTCGGTGAAGTCAAAGCCCTGGACTTCGCGCCAGCGGCTGGGGTTGAAGATTTCCGAAACGCTCATGCTCCCACTCTATTAGGCTCACCTGGTTCCGCCGCACATAACGGCCGAACACCGCCGCCTGCAGCCCGCGATCGCTACTCTGGGGCCATGCCGTATTCGCTGTCTGCCGCCCATCTGCCCGCTGATCTGCCTTCTGATTTGCCAGCTGACCCGCGCGAGTTCTTCACCGATGTTCGCGTGGTCGAACTGCCGATGACCACCCGGTTTCGCGGCATCACATCGCGGCAGGTGTGCCTGCTGCGCGGACCGGAAGGCTGGGCCGAGTTCAGCCCCTTCCCCGAATACGGGCCACAGGAGGCTCACCGCTGGCTGGCCGCGGCCATCGAGTTCTCACTCAACCCGCACGGGTCCGCGGGTCTGCTGACCCCGGGGACCTCCACCTCGTCAGCCTCACCTGCCAAAGCTCACGAGGTGCCGCCGGCACCCGCTTATTCCGGACGGTTGTCGGGGGCCCGGGTGCCGGTCAACGGCACCGTCCCCGCGGTCAGTGCGGAAGACGTTCCTGGGGTGCTTGACCGCTTTGACGGCGTGGGCGTTTTCAAAATCAAAATCGCCGAACACGGTGCTGCCAGCAAAGACGCTGACGTGGCGCGCGTGCGGGCAGTCCTGGCAGCAGCCCCGAACGCGAAGATCCGCCTGGACGCCAACGGCAAACTCAGCATTGACGAAGCCGTGGCACACCTGCGGAAACTTATTACCCTGGACGGTTTTGTGCAGCGGCTGGAGTACGTCGAACAGCCGGTTGCGAACGTCGAGGACATGGCTCGGCTGCGCGAACGACTGCAGGCCGACAGCGAACTGTGCGGCATCAGGATTGCGGCGGATGAAAACATTCGCCGCTCTGATGACCCTCTGCGGGTCGCACAGTTGGGCGCGGCCGATCACATTGTCGTTAAGGCCCAACCGCTGGGCGGGGTTGCCGCGGCGGTCAGGATTGTTCAGTCCTGCGGTCTGCCGGCAACCGTGTCGAGCGCTCTGGAATCATCCATCGGTTTGGCTGCGGGAGCTCAGCTGGCGCTCGCCCTTGCACAGCTCGGCGGGCAACGTGAACCCTGGGCTGCCGGTCTGGGCACTGCGTCCCTGTTGGCCGCCGATGTTGTTGATCACCCGCGCAGGCCTCACGGCGGCACCATCAGCACCGACCCGATGGACGTGAGCGTTCAGCTGGCCGAAGACCACCGGGCCCCGGCAGAAGCGCAAGAGTGGTGGCTTGCCCGCCTGGCCGCCTGCTGGAAGCTGCTGCGGGAAGCGTGATCAGTCGAGCTTGCTGACGATGCTGCTGATGGTCTTCGCGGCAGTTTCCGGCTTGCCGCTGTGGTTGATGACTGCCGCGACGACCGTATTGTCCTTTGCCGCGGTGATGGTGGTGATGCTGAGCTTCTGCCCGTGGAAGTCAACGTCAGCAGACGTCGATACAGCGTCGTCAGCCCCGTCGACCTCGACGTCCTCAACCGTGACACTGGTTTCAACCGTTTCGTCGGCGATTGTCACTTTCATGGTTGAGCAGTCCTGCCCGGCTTTGCGCGCGTTCTCAACGACGGACGTGAGCTTGGCGCCCTCCGCGTTGGCGGCTGCGAAGTAGGATGCCGAATCAGTTTTTGCGCTCAGCCCGGCGTCTGTGCCCAGATCTGCACCCTGAGTGGCATCGAGCAGCACACGGCACTGTTCTGGTTCGACGGATGCGCTTTCGAGAAGCTGTCCGGGATCGGCGTTTTCGGGACTGACTTCGGACGGCTCCATTCCTGCGGCTTCCATGGCCCGGCGCAGGTCTCCGGTGGAGTGCACGGCTTCATCTGCGCCCTGTTGGGAGTTGCTGGCCGTTGTCTGCTCAGCTGCCGGACCGCTCTGCTCGTTCCCGGCTTGGCCGCATCCCGTCAGTGCGAGTGCGGTGACTGCCAGACTTGCTGTGAGCCGCTTCATCCGGATCCCTTCTGTTGTCAGCCGCCGCCTTTGGGCAGCTTTTTTGGTTTGCGTGAGCGTTCCATGGTTGCAGATTTGTCTGAGTCTTTTCTCTGCCCCCGGATGATGACTTCTGTCACCGCGGCCTGGCCCCACGTGCGGAAGTGCTTTGTGCGGTTGCCGGGCACGATCGGGTCGTGCAGGGCCGCTCCCATCTGTCCGGTGATCGAAATGGCTCCCGAGGCGTCGGCCCGGGTTGTGTACGGGTTGACTCCCAGCGGGCTCCTGACGGTGATGGATGCTTCCGCGCCGGGCATGAACATGGGCGGGGAGGTGACTCGGAAGGTCCCGGCGCCGTTGAGTGTGAAGCCGGAGGGGCTCACATCGCCGAAGGTGACGATCTGCGGGCGGCGGCGCGATATTTCGACTTTCCACCCGTAGATCTCAAAGACGGGCAGACCGCTGATGAAGGTGAACGGCGCCCCGTCTGCCACACTCGTCCAGAATCGCGGCCGGGGATCGCGGCTGGGTGTGCCGGTGGGGCTGCGATCGAGGTCCGCCTGTGTGGCGTGGGCAAGCCACGCCTTGAGTTCGCGCTGCCAGGCAAACCAGTTGTGCATCCCGGTCTCGCGGGGAGCCCACGCGTGTTTGATGCCCAGTTCGCCGAGCCTTTCGGCAAAGCGCCCGCCGTGGTTGTGCAGGTGGGCTTCCATGACGTCGGCGCTTTCGCTGCTGTTTTCAGCGTCGTCGGGAGTTCCGGACCCGGCTGACAGCCAGATGTCGAGCCCGCGGAGGTTTTCTGCGAGGTCATACGGCGAGTTCGCCTCCCACCGGGCATCGCCGTCTTTGAACGAACCGAACAGCGAATCCGCGGGTGCTCCGGCGCGCAGCGCGAGGATTTCAAACAGCGGGGGAGCGGCCTGTGGGATGAGCGGGGAGGAAAACGCAGCGGCGGCAGCGTAGAGGTCGGGCCGCCAGGCGGCGTACTTCATGGCTCCGTAGCCGCCCATGGAAAGCCCCGCGGCCACGCGCAGTTCGGGGCATGTCGAATAGAGGTCGCCTATCAGCATGGGCAGTTCGCGCACATGGAATTCGGGCCAGTCCTCGACATGGCCGGGTGCCAGTTCGTGACGCGAGTAGACGGCCGCCCCGGCGTCGGGCATGACCACGAGGAAACGGCTGCCGCGGGTGTGCAGTTCCGCCCGCCCCAAGTCCGTCCACGAACGGAAGTCATCGCCCCCGCCGTGGAACAGGAACAGCGGCACAGCGTGCTCCTGCGGGATGCCGGGCAGAAGAACTCGCACGCCGACGGTCCTGCCGAGAGCCGGCGAATAGACGAAGAACTCCCGCAGGCGGCGTGAGAGTTTGCGCTTTTCGCGCACGTGAACATGGGCGGCTTCGAAGCCGGTGGGCTCAGGGCCGAGAAACGATGTTGATTCGCTGTACGCCGGGTAGAGGCCGGCCGCACTGCGGCGGGCTGTGAGTGCTCGCACCGCGCGTGCTCCGACGGACATTCGCAGACTGCGCTTCACCATGGACCACCTCCGCAGCCCTCAGGCTACGGCGCATGCATGAACTGGAAGTAACGGTCACCTTGGACTGTCCTTGGAACCGCACTGGCGGCGGCAAAATCTGCGATGCCCCGGAAGCGGTCAGCAGAGAGCCTTCAGCGCTTGGCTGCTTTTTCCCTGCGGATGACAGCTTCGCGCGGCAGCAGAGTTCCGTGCTTGCCAGCCAGAAGCAGCAGCCCAATGCCGGCCAGCAGACCGAGGACGGCCGTGATGACAGAGCCTTCCAGGCCCATTGCCCCTCCCGTCAGCCATGGCGAGCCCGACCATTCAACCTGGAACAGGCCCACCGCCTCGCCCGTTCCGGAAACCGGGGACACGAAGATGAACGCCTGCACAAAGTTCCACGCGGCGTGAATGGCGATTGCCAACCACAGGCGGCGGGTCAGGAGGTAGGCCCCACCCAGCAGGAGCCCCGCCTCGATCGCAATGAAGATCGCACCCGACAGCGTTGCATCGGGGTTGCCCAGGTGCACAAGGCCGAAGATCGCGCTGGTGATGAGCAGGGAGGGCACCCAGCCCCACCAGGCGTCGAAGATGCGCAGGAGGAAACCGCGGAACAGCAGCTCCTCCGTAAACGCCGGCCCAAGACCAACCCCCAGAGCCAGGACAAAAGCCGGCAGAAGCTCCTCACGCGGCGTAATACCAGTGATTCGGAAGCCACCGAACAGCGCGATAACACCAACAGAAACACCGAGAACAGCAGTAGCGAGACCGGTACCCATGAGGATTTCCGTCACCTTGTTCTTACCCCGCAGGCCGTGGCCGGGAGCGCCCGCAATAAACCGCATGATCAGCAGGTACAGGACGAACATGGTGACAGCGCCGGCCATCAGCCCGAACCCGAAGCCGTACGAATCCGTGGCCTCTGGGCCCAAACCAGCGGTCAGGGAGTCCAGCCGGCCAACCCCCACAATCGCCGCGTAGACGAGAATCGTCACCACCTGTGCAATGACAAAAGCTGCGATGCCGGCAACCAGCTGCCAGATTCGGTGGGAGTCGGGACGCTTGAAATCCGGGATCTCCGGCGTCGGCGCGTCCGCATAGGGGTTGGGAGGGTAGACCATGAGGGCCATTCTAGAGTCTGGTTGAATCGGGTGCGTGAATACTTCCACCGCAGCTGCGCGCACGATCGCTCTGAACCTCATCCAGCGCGGTTTTGAGCACGTTGTCATTGCTCCCGGCTCCCGTTCGGCACCGCTGACCTACGCCTTCGCCGAACTCGCCGACGCCGGGCTGGTGAACACCCACGTGCGCATTGACGAACGCGATGCCGCTTTCTTCGGGCTGGGACTGGCCAAGGGGCTGCGCCGGACGGCGGTGGCTGAAGCGGCTGTGGCAGAGGCGGCCGGTGAGACCGGCAGTGCCGCTGGGGACACCGCCCCGCGCACACCGGGCCTGGTCGCAGTGCTCACCACATCGGGCACCGCGGTCGCGAACCTCCACCCAGCGGTGCTGGAGGCCTCGTACTCGCAGATTCCGCTGCTCATCCTCAGCGCTGACCGGCCCGAGCGGCTGCGCCGCACGGGAGCCAACCAGACCATTGACAGGCAGTCGCACCTGCTGAGCGATGTTCGGCTGCGCTTTGATGTTCCGGTCGAAGCTGACGAGGCGTCGCTCACCTCCGCCGTGCACGCGGCGGCTGCCGCTGCGGTCGGCTCTGAGGGTGCCGGAGCGGGCATGAACGCCCCCTACGCCATGAGCTCTGGACTGCGCGGCCTGTCCACACCGGGGCCCGTCCAGTTCAACGTGCAGTTCGACGGGGAACTCACGCCGGAGGCAGAAGACATGCCGTGGCGTCCGGAATTCGGCGAGGTCGAGCGCCTCGAACACCGCCCGCACGTACATGCCGGCTTTGCGCAGGCACTCGAAATGCTCAGCCGTCCGGGAACTGTTCTGCTGGCAGGCAACGACTGTGACTACGGCGCACGCAGGGTCGAAGAGCTTGCCGCAGCCTTCGGGGTGCCGGTTTTTGCGGAACCTTCCTCACCCTTGTTCCACTTGTCGGTGCCAGGCCACCCGGGGGTTCTTGATGGCAATCTGACCGAAACCATCACGGGTGTTGTGCGCACCGGCAGGCTCACCCAGTACCGTCAGGACCAGCGGCTGTTGGCGAACCTGCCCACAGCAGAAATCCAAGCTGACCTCGACTGGGCGCTCGCAGATGAATACGGCTCCTACCTGGCCTCGGCCGGGCTCGCCGGCCAGGCCGCAGACGCTGACACGCAGCGGTGGGCTCGCAGCGCCGCATCGGAATCTCACATCCAGCGGGCCGCCGGCGTGCGCGAAACCCTGCTGAGCCGCAGCACAGGTGAGATCGCAGATCAGCTGAGCGTCACCTCGGACATCCACTCCCAGCACCGTGCAGCAGCAGCCAAATGGCACGAGGTGCCGCCCACCTCGGCAGAACAGCCGACCGGAGCCGCAGTGGTCGGGGAGATTGTCCACGGGGCCGCCCAGAATGCTGCCGAGCACGGCACCGTGGCTCAGGTTTTCCTCGCCAGTTCGAATTCGGGCCGCTACGCTTCCGCGCTCGCCGGGGACGAGGCCCTGGAACACGTGCAGATGAGCGCAAGCCGGGGACTCGCGGGAATTGACGGGCTGATCGCGACAGCGGCCGGTATGGCGCTGACCGGGCCCGTATCGAAGGAGTGCCCGCTGCGGTTGATCATCGGGGACGTTGCCGCCCTGCACGACGTGGGCGGACTGCTGCGCGAGGGTGCAGATGACGGTCTGCCCACCCTGCAGATTTTCGTCCTCAATGACGACGGCGGAGCGATTTTCGGCGGTCTGGAACACGGTGCCGAGCACCTCAGCGGACATTTTGCGCGGTATTTCGCCACCCGGCACGGACGGAACTTCCGCGCTCTCGCCGAAGCCTATGACTGGCCGTATCAGCCGGCGACGGTCGATGGTCTGCGCCGCCTGGCGAAGGCCGGCAGCGCTGGGCTTTGCGAAGTGCCGCTGGACTGAATCTGCTGCGGGGCGTTTGTTGAGGCTGAGCTGTCAGCCATGGACCGTTAGGGACGGCTGAGGCCGAGCGCCTGCAACATGGGGCCAAGCTTCGCCCATGACTCTGCGAGTTCTGACTGCGGGTCTGAATCCGGCATGATTCCGCCGCCGGCCCACAGCCGAATGCGGGTGCGCGATTCCAGCTGGCCGCAGCGCAGAGCGATGCCCAGCTGGCCGTTGCCCGCGCCGTCAATCCATCCGACTGGCCCTGCGTAGCGACCGCGGTCAGCCCGTTCGATGCGTGCGATTTCGCGCATGGCCTCGTTGCGTGGCACTCCGCCGACCGCAGCTGTGGGGTGAATGCTCTTGGCCAGATCGATGATCGACGGGCGGTCTTCTGGCCTGCCGGACGGGGAATCGAGAGTGCCGTGGGCATCGCTGGCCAGGTGAATGACATTGGGCAGGGTCAACAGATACGGCTGTTCGTCAACGTGGAGGTCGCTGCTGTAGGGCCGCAGGCACTCTTCCAGGGAGCGGGTGGCGTAGACGTGCTCCTGGGAGTCTTTCGCACCGGCGAGCTGCTGGCGGGCCTGCGCAAGTTCAGCTTGGGCGTCATCGCGCACCTGATAAGTGCCGGCAAGAACGCGAGAGCGCACAACGCCGTCCTGCACGCCCACCAGAAGTTCCGGTGTCGCCCCGATCAGGCCGGCCACATTGAATGTCCACGTGGCGGGGTAGGCGGCGTTGAGTGCGCCGAGCACCGCACGCACATCGATGTCGTGCTCTGTATCGACAACCGCGTCGCGAGCAACAACGATCTTCTTGAACTGGCTGCCGGGCGCCCGCATGAGTTCGACGGCTTCGGACACATTGCGGATGTGCTGTTCCTGGCTGATGCGCCCATCGTGCAGGGAGGCACCCGTAACCGGGGTCAGAGCTGCGGCTTCAAGCGTGAAATCGTCGTCAGCGCCGCCTTCCGGGCTGATGGAGGTCAGCCATACGCGTTCGTGCCGGCGGCCCATGATGAAGCGCGGAATGTCAATGACGGAATCCGTGTCGGAATCATCCGTGAAGGAAATTGCCGTGAAGCCCACCAGGCCCGATCCCGGCAGATTCACCGAGTCTTCGACCAGCGCGCGCTGTGCCACCGTACGCCACTGCTGTGACAGCTGGTCGAAACGCGTGCGGCCTTCAACGGTTTCACCGCCTGTGGCGCGCAGTCGTGCAACCCGGCCGAAGCCCACCAGACCAGAGTGGCCGCGCACCCAGCAGTTGAACGTGTCTTGGGGCAGCTGTGCCAAGAATTCGTGTACGGTCGACGGCAGACCGTGGGCAAAGGGCGCCGGCGCGTGGGGGTCAACACCGTCAATGAACCACGAGCGCACCCGCAGGGAAACTGAATCGCTGAGCACACGGCCAGTCTAATGAGGGGGCGCTGACATCGGCGCTGACACGGTGCTTGTACCGGCCCGATTAGCTCCCCGCGGGGCGGGGCTGAGATTATGAGACACATGAATCGCGCTCACCTGGATAAGAACAAGGCGGACGTCGCATCGATGTTCGACGCTGTTGCCGAACGCTACGACATCACCAACGACGCCATGACCTTCGGCATTTCGCGCTGGTGGCGCGTGGAGATCACCCGATCGGTCGACCCGAAGCCCGGTGAGCTCATCCTCGACCTGGCGGCTGGAACCGGCTCCAGCTCGGTGCCGTACGCCCAGCGCGGAGCCACCGTCATCGCCGGTGACATCAGTGAGGGAATGCTTGCTGTGGGCCGGCGCCGTCATCCCGAAATCCAGTTCCAGTACGCCGATGCGACTGACCTCGAGTTCGACGACAACACCTTCGACGTTGTCACCATCACCTACGGCTTCCGGAACGTGCAGGAGCCGCAGAAGGCGCTGAAGGAAATGCTGCGCGTTCTCAAACCCGGCGGCCGGCTGGTCATCGCGGAGTTCTCCACCCCGACGTTCACGCCGTTTGCGCGCTTCTACAAGGAGTACATCATGCGGGCGCTGCCGGCAGTGGCAAAGGCCGTGAGCTCGAACCCGGAAGCCTACGTGTACCTCGCTGAGTCGATCCGCGCGTGGCCGGCCCAGCTGCCGCTTGCCCACATGATCCGCGACGCAGGCTTTGATCAGGTCAAGTACCGCAACCTCACCGGCGGTATCGTCGCCATCCACCACGCTCTCAAGCCCTCCGGTGATGCACTGTGAAAAACGTCGATGCCGATGTTGTCATCGTCGGCGCCGGGCCCGCTGGATCCGCGGCGGCCGCACACTTGGCTCACGCCGGGCTCGATGTGGCGCTGCTGGAGAAGACCGCGTTCCCGCGCGACAAAATCTGCGGTGATGCGCTGACACCCCGCGCGGTCAAAGAGCTCGGTCACCTGGGCTTCTCGCTGCCCGATGAGGCGGGCTGGCACCGCAACCGCGGCCTGCGGCTGATCGGCGGGGGCCACCGAATGGAAATCCCGTGGCCGGACGTGACGGGCTTCCCGTCCTACGGTCTGACGCGCGCTCGCATGGACCTCGACGAACAGCTGGCCCGGCATGCCGAAAAGCAGGGTGCTGTCGTGTACCAGCAGATGTCAGCGGAAGAACCCGTTTTCAACAACGGGTGGATTGCCGGCATCCGCGCAGTTCCCGCTGACGCCAAGGGCAGGAAGCTGCGTGCTGACAAGGACGGTGAGGCAGCGGAGGAAGTCTTCTTTCGTGCTCCCATCGTGATTGCGGCAGACGGCGTGAGCGCCCGCACCGCAGTGCAGATGGGCCACCGCAAACGCGACGATCGACCCATGGGCGTGGCAGTGCGCACCTACTACGACTCACCGCGGCATGACGACCCTTTCATCGAATCGTGGCTTGAGCTGCGCAGCCCCGACGGGGAACCCATGCCCGGTTACGGGTGGCTCTTCCCCTTGGGAGACGGAACCGTCAACGTGGGGCTCGGCATCCTCAACACCAGCCCGCAGTTCGGCAAGGTCAACTACCAGAACGTGCTCAAGGACTGGATTGCCGCAATGGGCGGCGAATGGGGCATCGGCGGTGCGGACGGCACCGAGGGAATGCGCCAGCCCATCCGCTCCGCCGCGCTGCCGATGGCGTTCAACCGCACTCCGCACTTTGACCGCGGCGTCATGCTGCTGGGCGATGCCGCGGGCATGGTCAATCCGTTCAACGGCGAGGGCATCGACTACGCCTTCGAGCAGGCACGGATTGCCGCCGAGATCATCACCACCTACCGCGGCTTCCCGCAGGCGGCCTACAGGAACAAGCTCGCCGGGTTCAGCAAAGCCGTTAAGGACGAGTACGGCAGCTACTTCACGCTGGGGCGGGGCTTCGCCCACCTCATCGGCCAGCCGAAGGTCATGGAACTGGGACTCAAATACGGTATGGGTTCGCGCCACCTGATGAATTTTGCGGTCAAACTGTTGGCTAATCTTTACGAAGACGATCCGCGGGCACACCGCGACCTGCACGACCGCGCGGTTCAGGCACTCATCACCGCTGTGCCGGCCACCTCGAATCAATAGCGGAGTGAACGTAGACTGAGGGGTCGTAGACCCACGGCACAGCCGAAACGACTGACAACCTGAGGAAAGAGAAGACGACGATGGCACCTTCTGGCGAAGCCAGCGCGCCCTCCGCACAGCCGGGGACACAGCCCAAACCGGGTGCTTTCGCCGCTGTCGGCGCTGATCTCAGCGCCAACCTCGATCGTCAGCTTCAGCAGGTTGAGACGCTCCTGAACGAAACCGTGCGCCAGACCAGCCGTCTGGCTGACGAATCGTCCCGTTATCTTCTGTCTGCCGGCGGCAAGCGCGTACGCCCGTCGCTGGTTCTTCTGGCCGCGCAGTGGGCAGCTCAGCTGACCCCCGGGGCTGACGCTGACAGCTTTGACGTTGTGAAAGCCGGTGCCGTTGTCGAACTGACGCACCTGGCCACGCTCTACCACGATGACGTCATGGACGAAGCTCCCGTTCGCCGCGGAGCCCCGGCAGCGCACCACGTGTGGAACAACTCGGTGGCCATCCTCACAGGCGATGTTCTTCTGGCCCGGGCCTCCAGCCTGTGCTCTGAACTGGGGCCGCGTGCCGTGCTGCTGCAGTCTGAAACCTTTGAGCGTTTGGTTCTCGGCCAGCTCAGTGAGTACACCGGCCCTGAAGACGAGGCCGACCCGATTGCGCACCACATCCGCGTCCTGTCGGACAAAACCGGCTCGCTCATTGCCGCGTGCGGTGAGTTTGCGGTTCTGGCTTCCGGCGGTTCGCCCGAACTTGTGGAGCCTTTGCGCGAGTACGGCGAAAACGTCGGCGTTGCCTTCCAGCTGGCTGACGACATCATCGATCTGGCCTCAGACGAAGCCGATTCCGGCAAGACTCCCGGCACTGACCTGCGCGAGGGCGTGCCCACAATGCCGACGCTGCTGCTGCGCCGCGAAGCCGCGGCGGGGGATTCCGAAGCGCAGCAGATCGTCGAGCTGCTGGATGCCGACCTGTCCTCGGACGAAGCTCTTGAAGCTGCGCGCACGGCACTTGTTGCCCACCCCGTAATGGAGGCTGCTCGCGCTGAGGCTCGCCGTTGGTCGGCCAAGGCCGTTGACGCTCTGCGCGACCTTCCTGACGGGCCCATCAAGTCGGCTTTCGAACTGTTCGCCGCCGGTGTGGTCAACCGGGTGGGCTGACCCATTCCCGTTCAGCGCCCGTGGCATAGCCGACTTCAGCCGGCAGTCGGTTCGTCCACGTTTGCAGCGGTGTGCAGCACCGCCCGCTTTGCCC
Organism: Brevibacterium sp. HMSC22B09; assembly: GCF_001806795.1. Taxonomy (NCBI): domain Bacteria; kingdom Bacillati; phylum Actinomycetota; class Actinomycetes; order Micrococcales; family Brevibacteriaceae; genus Brevibacterium; species Brevibacterium sp. HMSC22B09. The sequence continues at coordinate 40,225 of NZ_KV785995.1, forward strand.
GGCGTGCGCGATTGCCGGCGTGAATCGAATCCGCACCGATGAGTGCGACCGTCACCCAGATGATGATGAAGCCCCACCACTGTCCGCGCGACATGTGTTCACCGAAGATCAGCAGTGCGGTGAGGAACTGCAAGGTCGGGGTGATGTACTGCATCATGCCAACCCAGCTGAGCGGAATCCGGCGGGTGGCCGCAGAGAACAGCAGCAGGGGAATGGCGGTGATCGGTCCCATGAATACAAGCAGGACGGCGTGCCAGGCGCCTTCCGTCGTGAAAGTGCCGAGCCCCTGTGATTCCACGACAGCGAGCATGGCGATGCTGGGGAGCGTGAGGATGAAGGACTCGATTGTCAGGCCTTCGAGTGCGCCGACGCGGGAACCGACCTTGGACTTCACAAGACCGTAGAGGCCGAAGCTGACAGCTACGGCCAGGCCCAGCCAGGGCACGATGCCCTCGGAGATTGTGATCACGAGAACCGAGACGAGCCCCAGTCCCATTGCGGCCCACTGCAGGGGCCGCAGGCGCTCACGCAGGAAGATGATGCCAAGCGCCACTGTGATCAGCGGGTTGATGTAGTAGCCGAGCGCGACTTCTGTCACGCGGCCGGCTTGTACGCCGAGGATGAACACCAGCCAGTTGATGCCTACAAAAAGAGATGCGGCTGCCAGAGTGCCGAAGATCTTCGGTTTGCTCGCAAGCGTCCACGTGCGCCCTAGTCCGCGGGCAAAAACCAGCAGCAGTGTGCAGAACACCAAGCACCAGATGATCCGGTGGGCCAGGATTTCGAAGGCACCTGCCGGGGCGGCTGCCGCGAATATGAGCGGCATGCTTCCCCAGAACAGGTATCCGCCAATGCCCAGAATGAGCCCATCGCGGCGGCGGCGCGCTTCGTCAAAGGGAAGCTCTGTGCTCGCGGTGGACGCGCTGCTGGCGGGCGTCGTTGCCGCAGTGGCCTGAATCGGTGAAGAAGCTGAGTCGTCGGTCACATTCGCGAGTGTAGACCCGCATGTGGATGGGAAAGCAAGTATTCCTTAATAGAGCACAGCTTCATTTCCTAAATCGCGGTGCGTACAATTGACGGTCGGATATAGGGAAAGGTGATACTTTGAGTCGTCCTCTGCGCTTGGCCATTGTCGGTGCTGGTCCGGCGGGTATCTACGCCGCTGATCTCATGACCAAAGAAGAACGTGACTTCGATGTCAGCATCGATCTTTTCGAGCGCCTGCCGGCGCCCTTCGGTCTTGTTCGCTACGGTGTCGCACCCGACCACCCCCGCATCAAAGGCATCACGAACGCGCTCATCCGCGTAATGGACCGCCACCAGCTGCGCCTGTTCGGCAATGTCGACTATGGCACGGACATCACGCTGGAGGAACTGCAGGAGCACTACGACGCGGTCATCTTCTCCACCGGCTGCTTCATCGACACGAAGCTGCCGATCCCCGGTGTGGACCTTCCACGGTCCTACGGTGCCGCAGAGTTCGTCAACTGGTACGACTCCCACCCGGACGTGTCACAGGAATGGCCGCTGGAAGCTGAAAAGGTCGCCGTCATCGGCAACGGAAACGTCGCTCTGGACGTTGCGCGCATCCTCGCCAAGCAGGCTGATGACCTCCTGTCGACAGAGATTCCCGACCACGTGTACGAAGGTCTGAAGAAGAGTGCTGTCACCGACGTGCACATCTTCGGCCGTCGCGGTCCGGCGCAGGCGAAGTTCACCCCGCTGGAAATCCGCGAACTCGGTCAGGCGGACGACGTCGACATTGTGGTGTACCCGGAGGACTTCGAGTTCGACGAAGGCTCCATGGAGGCCATCCGCACATCCAACCAGGTCAAACAGGTCACCAAAACCCTCACCGACTTCACACTGCGCGAAGACACCGGCGCTAAGCGCCGCCTGCACCTGCACTTCCTGGAAGCTCCGGTCGAAATCGTCGGCGACGAAGAAACCGGTGTGACAGCCCTGCGCACGGAGCGTCAGGAACTCGACGGATCCGGCGGTGTCAACGGCACCGGCAAGACCACCGACTGGCCGATGGACGCCGTGTACCGCGCGGTCGGGTACTTCGGCACCAAGCTGCCGGAGCTGCCGTTTGATGAGCGCCGGGGTGTCATCACGAACATCGAAGGCCGCGTCATCGACGGTGAATCAATGGCCACCGCCCAGGCGGAAGACCACATTCCCGGCCTGTACACCACCGGTTGGATCAAGCGCGGTCCGGTCGGCCTGATCGGCCACACGAAGGGTGATGCCCTGGAGACCATCGGCCACATCATCGAAGACTACGAAGCAGGCCGCCTGCCCCAGCCGGCGAAGCCGGAAGAAGACGCGATTGTCGACCTGCTGGCCGACAAGGGCATCGACTACATCGACTGGGAGGGCTACCACCGCATTGAGGCTGCCGAAAAGGCCGCCGGTGAACCTCACGGCCGTGAGCGCATCAAGCTGGCCACACGCCAGGCAATGGTCGACGCGGCCAAGAAGATGGCCTAGTTCAGACCAGATTTCCCGAACACAGAGGGCGAGGCGGAATTCCGCCT
>NZ_KV785996.1:0-6093 GCF_001806795.1 Brevibacterium sp. HMSC22B09
CGCCGCGCCGGGCTGCCGCTCCGGGCGCCCGCAGGGCCGAGGCGCCGGGCCGCCGCAGGGACAAACCCACCCCGCCAATCCACCGAATCCAGGCCTAAAACCCCTACCGTCGCCATCCCGCAATACTGTAAATTTGACTGAGTGCTGAACTATCGTTTTGAAACATTCCGTCCCGGTGTCGAAACTGACCCCGAAACCGGCAAGAAGAAAGTAGATGCGCGCACTGCCGCTTTCTTTGAGGCCGTCAACGCGGGCTTCCACGACAAGCGCGAAGACGAAGAAAAATCTCTGCAGCGCTACGAGCGCAGCCACGCAGACGGTCGTATTTTCACCGGTGTCTACGCCCCTGAAACTCAGAAGCACGCACTCAGCACCGACGTGCCCGTCGCGACGTTCGTCCACTTCGAAGCGCCGATCAACGTCGGCGAGAACCGCCTGCAGAACGCGCACATGATTACGTGGGTGACGGTGCGCCCCACCCACCGTCGCCGCGGCCTGCTGCGCACCATGATGACGAACAACCTCAAGGATGCTGCTGCGGCCGGCTTCCCGTTTGCCGCTCTGACGGCCACAGAGGGCGGTATCTACCGTCGCTACGGTTTCGGCACGGCATCCTGGATGGGCTCGTTTGAAGTCGACACGAACCCCGGTTTCCGCCTGGCTGCAGAAGCTGATTCTCGCGTCGAAATGTGCGAAGCTGCCGTCCTCAAAGACCTCGCCCCCAGCATCTACGAGCGTTTCATGCGCACCACCCCCGGTGCGGGCGGCCGCCAGCAGCGCTGGTGGGATCTCGCAGCCGGCAAATACGACTTCGAGTCCGGCGGTCCTGACCCGGCCGCCCGCGCCGCCCTGCACTACGACGAAGACGGCGAACCGGACGGCTACGTCACCTACAAGTTCACCGGCTGGGACAAGCCAACCCCGACCATTCAGGTGCTCGACCTCATTGCGGTGTCCGACGCCGCGTACTCGTCCCTGTGGTCGTTCCTTGGCTCCATCGACCTTGTGGAGCGCGTCAAGTACGACGGTGCCCAGCCTTCACCTCTGCCGTGGCTGCTGGAGAACCCCCGTCGCGTGCAGCAGAAGTCCCACTGGGACCTCCTGTGGCTGCGCATCCTCGACGTCAAAAAGGCCCTTGAGGCCCGCCAGTGGCTGGTGCCGGGAACCCTGACGCTCAAGGTCACCGACTCCCTGGGCTACGCGGAGGGCACGTGGCGCATCGACTCCGATGGCTCGGACGCCACGGTCGAACAGGTCCCGGACGCCCAGCCTGACATCGAACTCGATGTCGCTGAGCTCGGCTCCATCTACCTGGGTGGCGCCGACCCGTCGCTGCTGACCCGCGCCGGCCGCATCACCGAGTGCACCCCGGGGGCGGCTGTGCGCGCCCGGCTCATGTTCTCGATGGCCCGGGCCCCGTACACCCCGTACGAATTCTGACCCGATAACCACACTCACGAGGCGCCGCTCACCACGGCGCCTCGTGTGCTGTTCGGGGGTGGTTGGCTGGGTGTGGGTGCCCCGCGCCAGGGTGGGATGTCAGCCGCTTCACAGTGATCCCTAAACTGTTGTCACGCACACACTTGTAGGGGGAATCGTGACGAAACCTGTTGTCCTTATTGCCGAAAAGCTCTCGGATGCGACCGTGAGTGAACTCGGCCCTGATTTTGAGGTCCGCTACTGCAATGGCGCTGACCGCGCTGAACTGCTGAATGCTCTTCCGGGTGCTTCGGCGGTTCTGATCCGCTCGGCCACTCAGATGGACGAAGAAGCAATTGCCGCAGCCACTGACCTTCGCGTCATTGCGCGTGCCGGTGTGGGTCTTGACAACGTTGATATCCCGGCTGCTACCAAGGCCGGTGTCATGGTGGTCAACGCGCCCACGTCGAACATCACCTCGGCAGCTGAGCTGACTATGGCCCACATTCTGGGTGCCGCCCGCAACTACGGTGAGGGCAACCGTTCACTCAAGGCCGGCGAATGGAAGCGCAGCGCTCTGACTGGTGCCGAACTGTTCGAGAAGACCCTTGGCATTGTCGGTCTGGGCCGCATCGGCGGTCTCGTAGCTGAGCGCGCGCGTGCTTTCGGCATGAAGCTCATCGGCTACGACCCCTACATCACGCAGGCTCGCGCCGGCCAGATGGGTGTTGAGGTTGTCAGCCTCGACGAACTTCTTGAGCGCTCCGACTTCATCACGGTTCACATGCCCAAGACTGAGGAAACCACCGGCATGATCGGTGCGGAGGCTTTCACCAAGACGAAGCCCGGCGTGCGCGTGGTCAACGTTGCTCGTGGTGGAATCATCGACGAAGAGGCTCTCGCTGACGCTATTCGCACTGGCAAGGTGGCTGCTGCAGGACTCGACGTGTGGACGGAAGAGCCCCCGGTCGACAACCCGCTGCTCGAACTTCCTCAGGTCAACGCGACCCCGCACCTGGGTGCATCAACGGCTGAGGCGCAGGAAAAGGCCGGTATCGCCGTCGCCCGTTCGGTGCGCCGCGCCATGGCAGGCGAGCTTGTGCCGGATGCGGTCAACGTCGCCGGTGGTGCAATCCACGAAGACGTTCGCCCCGGAATCATCCTGGCCGAACGCCTTGGCCGTACGCTCACGGCTCTCATCGACGAACCGCTGGCGCACCTGCGCGTGGAAGTCCACGGTGAGATCGGCGAACTCGATGTTTCGGTCCTCAAGCTCTCAGCACTGAAGGGCGTTTTCACCGACATCGTGTCGACCCCGGTCACCTACGTCAACGCGCCAGTGCTCGCTGAAGAGCGCGGTGTGACAACCGAGCTCGTCACGTCCACCGACTGTGAGCGCTACCGCAACATCACCTCGATTATCGCGACCACCGCTTCGGGCAAGCAGATGAGCGTTTCCGGTACCGTCACCGGCCCGAAGCTCATGCAGAAGCTCACGGAGGTCGGCGGCTACGACATCGAGATCCAGCTGTCAGACAACCTCGTGATCTTCCGCTACGAAGACCGTCCTGGTGTCATCGGCCAGCTCGGTCAGGCGCTGGGCCGTTCCAACATCAACATTGCAGGCATGCAGGTGGCGCGCACCGACGCCGGTTCGAATGCGCTCGCTGTGCTTGACGTCGATTCGCCGGTGAGCGAAGAAATCGCCGAGGCGGTCGCGGGTGCCGTCGACGCTTCGGCTTTTGCAACGGTCAACCTGGGCGAGTGACTCTTGGGGGAGTGACCCACTGGAGTAACGCTGGGGAAGTGACTCAGCTTTTCCAAAGGCCGTAGGAATCGGCCAGGCTCGCGATTTTCTTAGCGCGGGCCATGCGGGGGAGGTACGAACCGTCGGTGATCCCATCGGCGTGTTCGGCCTCCTCCAGCATTTCGCGGGCCCACGCGCGGTCTTCTTCTGAGGGTGCTAGGCCTTCGTTGACGTACGGGACCTGGGCTTCGCTGAGCACTAGCTTGCCGGTCATGCCCATTTTCATGGTCCACGCGCAGTCGGAGCTGACGGCGGACTTGCCCGCACCGGGGGAGGACGGCCCGTCAATGGCGCCGGCCAGACCTCCGACGCGCGATGCGATGACAAGGCGTGAGCGCGCGTAGGCCAGGGCGACCGGGTCATCGCCGATGCCGGTGTCTTTGCGGAAGTCGTTGACGCCGAAGGCCAGGCGGAAGGTGCCGGCGGCCGATGCGATGCGGGTGGCATTCTCTATGCCGAGGGCCGTTTCGATGAGAGCCAGGATCGGCATGCCCACACCCGCGCGGATTGAGGTCAGGGTGACCTGTTCGGGTTCCTCTGTGTTCGGCAGCATGATGCCGCGCAGCCCGGGCAGTCCTGACAGTGCGTCGAGGTCTTCTTCCCAGTGGTGGGTCCACGTGTTGTTGACGCGCACCCAGCCGACCATGCCGTCTTCCAAAGCGCTGACAACGTTGGCTCGGGCGGTGTCCTTTTGGTCGTCCGGCACTGCGGCTTCGAGGTCGAAGATGATGGAGTCGGCATCGCTTGTCTGTCCGGATGGAAACAGTTCGGGTTTGGACGCGTTGACGAAAAGCCATGAGCGTGACAGTCGGGCGGGCAGTGCAAGGGCGCGCTTGTTGCGCAGCTGGTCGGACATGCCACCCAGTCTATGAACATGTGGGGCCTAAGGGGAGGGGCCGTTCAACATGTCCACAGATCAAGACGGGCGGCCGAATGACGAGACCTGCGCGTACTGTGGATCACATGGATTTGAAGATTGCAGTCATGCCGGGTGACGGCATCGGCAAAGAGATTGTTCCCGTCGGACTCGATGTCTTGAACCGCGCCGTTGAAGTCGCCGGTGAAGACGTCAACATCACGACCAAGCAGTTCGACGCCTCCGCTGAGCGCTGGCACAAGACCGGTGAAACGCTTACGGATGACGAACTCGACGAGCTGCGCGGCTTCGATGCGATCTACTTCGGCGCCTGCGGTGACCCGTCGGTGCCCTCGGGTGTGCTTGAGCGGGGCATCATCATCAAGATGCGCTTCGGCCTGGACCACGCGGTCAACCTCAGGCCCTCGCGGTTCTTTCCCGGCACCTCGTCCCCCTTGGCGAACCCGGGTGACATTGACTTTGTGGTTGTGCGCGAAGGCACGGAGGGCTCCTATACGGGGCAGGGCGGTTCACTGCGACAGGGCACACCTCACGAGGTGTCGAACGAGGTGTCGGTCAACACCTGGTTCGGTGTCGAACGCACGGTTCGGTACGCCTTTGAGCTCGCGCAGACGCGCTCGAAGAAGCTGACGTGGGTGCACAAGAACAATGTGATGGTGCACGCCGGTCACCTGTGGGGACGCGTGATTGACGCTGTCGCACCGGAGTTCCCGGACGTTGCGGTGAACTACGAACACGCCGACGCCAGCACCATGTACATGGTCAACGATCCCAGCCGCTACGACGTCATCGTCACCGACAACCTGTTCGGCGACATTCTGTCGGACCTGGCTGCTGCCGTCACCGGCGGCATTGGTCTGGCAGCCTCTGGAAATCTCAACCTTGCGGGTACGGGGCCGTCGCTGTTTGAGCCGATTCACGGTTCGGCACCGGACATTGCGGGCAAAGGCATTGCAGACCCGACAGCGGCGATTCTGTCGGCAGCGCTTCTGGCTGAGAACAACGGCCTGGGCAAGGCAGCTGAGGCGATTCGCTCGGCTGTCGAAGCTGATCTTGCCGAGCGCGGGGACGTGCAGCGTTCGACTGAGGAAATCGGTGCGGCTATTCGCGACCGTTTGAGCTGATTCGCTGCTCACAACTGAGGCCCGGCCATTGTGGCCGGGCCTCCGTCGTATGTGAGGGGTGTCAGGCAACTCCGTTGTAGCGGATGGGTTCGCCGACGTTCTGACTGATGAGTTCGTCCTTGGTGGCGTGGCGTGTGTTGGGGGCTTCCTTGCCGGTCTGTCCGCCGCCGTGTTCCAGCAGTTCGAACGATCCGTCTGGGTTCACTGCCTTGACCAGCACGATGTGGTCGGGGCCGGTGATTGCGTCACCGGGCTGGATGTCTTCCCATGCGATCGCGTGGGCGACGCCGTTGGGCACGAACGTGAAGGATGCCTCGCCGGGGCCGCCGGAGTTCCATGCGTAGGACACGAATCCGGAGCAGTCCCTGCGGTAGTCGTCGAAGTAGTCCTGGCCCTGCGAGTAGTAGGGGGCCTTTGCCATGCGGTCTTCTGCGCGCTTGATGATTTCGTCACGGCTGATTCCCTGGCCGTCAGCCTGAGCGGGCGCGGCCTGAGCCTGTGCTGCGCCGGGGTTTTCTGCTGGGGCTGCCTGAGCGGCTCCTGCTGCTGCAAGCAGGCTGCCTGCGCCGATTGCTGCGGCAAGTGCGCCGTGGGTGAGGGTGCGTGTTAGATCTTTCTTGAGCATGTCACTCTCCATAATCTAGACGTCCTGGAAGACCTCCAGGCGTGTTTCACGCTAGGTGCGTTTGTCCGGCACGGGAATGGATCGGGCAGCAAATGAGCTGCTTTTTCATCGTCTTTTCAGCCTTGCGGAGCTATCTTAAGTGCGCGACGAATAACACCTGACCGCAGCTTTACCGTTCGATTTTTCAACGACGGTGCCCAGGGCGCGGCTTGGAACGCAGCACACAAATCTGCCTACAGAA
>NZ_KV785997.1:0-7554 GCF_001806795.1 Brevibacterium sp. HMSC22B09
GGCCGGTGCATGAGCACCGGCCGCGCTTCAGCGTTTGCGGCGTCAGCCTGCGATGTGCGCGCGGACCTTCTCGACGAGTTCAGTGAATGCTCGACCACGGTGAGACACCGCGTTCTTCTCTTCCCGGCTGTACTCCGCCAGGGACCGTTCCTGACCTTCCGGGATGAAGATGGGGTCGTAGCCGAACCCGCCCGAACCGCGAGGTGCGCGGGCCAGTGTTCCCGGCAGGGCACCTCGGCAGACGATCTCGGTGCCGTCCGTGTCGACAAAAGCTGCGGCACACACAAAAGCGGCACCTCGGTCGGCGTCCTTGACGTCGGCCAGCTGAGCCAGCAGCAGCCGGTTGTTGGCGAGGTCATCGCCGTGGGCACCACTCCAACGGGCCGAGAAGATGCCCGGTGATCCACCCAGAATGCTGACGGTCAGGCCGGAATCGTCCGCAAAGGCGGGCATACCGGATTCAGCAGCGGCCGCGCGGGCTTTGATGAGGGCGTTCTCTTCGAACGTCGTGCCGTCCTCCACGGGGTTGGCCAGTCCCAGAGCCGATGACGTCACAACCGTCATGCCCGGCAGGGTGCGCGACAGGATCGCTTCGAGTTCAGCGCGCTTGCCTTCGTTCCCGGTGGCAAGGACCGCGCGTTTGCCTTCGCCGCCGCTCATGCTTCGAGGGCTTCTTTCTGCAGGCGGGTCAGCTCGGCACAGCCGATCGAAGCCAGGTCGAGCAGTGTGCCCAGTTCGGTGCGATCGAAGGGCTTGCCTTCTGCGGTTCCCTGGATTTCGATGAACTTGCCGGAGCCGGTCATGACGACGTTCATGTCGGTTTCGGCCTGCGAGTCCTCTTCGTAGGGAAGGTCGAGAACCGGGGTGCCGTCGACGATGCCGACGGAGACGGCCGCCAGTGAGTCTTTCAGCACCTGGGCGTTCTTGGTGATCCAGCCGAGTTCGCGGCCCTTTTCGATTGCGTCGTGCAGCGCGAGGTACGCCCCGGTGATCGCTGCCGTGCGAGTGCCGCCGTCGGCCTGGAGGACGTCGCAGTCCAGCTGGATGGTGTTTTCGCCCAGCTGTGCCGTGTCGACAACGGCACGGAGGCTGCGGCCGATGAGGCGGGAGATTTCGTGGGTGCGGCCGCCGACTTTGCCGCGGACGGATTCGCGGCTTGAGCGGGTGTGGGTTGCGCGCGGCAGCATGGCGTATTCGCCGGTGACCCAGCCAGTGCCCTCGCCTTTGAGCCAGCGGGGCACACCTTCGGTCAGGGATGCCGCGCACAGCACGCGGGTGTTGCCGAACTCCACGAGCACGGAGCCTTCGGCGTGGTCGAGCCAGCCGCGCTGGAAGGAAACGGGTCGAAGCTGATCGGCCGTGCGGCCGTCAAAGCGGGTCATGACTGCTCCTCAATGTTGTTGTTCGGCGCTGGCGTCTGCCGGTTTTTACGGCTGCTGCGCGCGGATTTCCCATGTGCGGTCGGGTACCGCAAGGTCGATTGTGCCGCTGTAGTGGCGTGCTGCCGCGGCGGTGACAGTGTCGCTGTTGGTCCAGGGGGCGATGTGGGTCAGGACCAGCCGCTTGGTGCCGGCTTCCTGTGCTGTGCGGCCGGCTCGTTCACCGTTGAGGTGAATGCCGCGCACTGTGTCGCGGCCGTCTTCGAATGCGGCTTCGCACAGGAAGAGGTCGGCCTCACGCGCGGCTGTGGTCAGGTTCTCGCAGGCGTCGGAGTCACCGGAGTAGGCAAGCACCGCACCGTTGTATTCGATCCGCACGGCGTAGGCCTCGACCGGGTGGTGCACCAGGTGCGGGGTGATGGTCACGGGGCCGACCGTGAACGGCTGGCCGTCGCGCATGTCGGTGAACTCGAATGCCTGCTCCAAACCGTCCGAGGTGGAATCGGCTGGGACGGGGCTTGCTCCGGGGTCCGTGTGGTGGGCTGCCGTGAGCCTTTCGCGGGTGCCGGCCGGACCGTACACCGCCAGACGGTTGGGTGGGCCTCCGGCGTCGAGGAACCGCGGGTCGTAGCGGTGCATGACGTAGAGTCCGGTGACGTCGAGGCAGTGGTCGGGGTGCAGGTGGCTGAGCACCACCGCGTCGATGTCGGTGCGGTTGATCCAGCGCTGCAGCGGCCCCAGTGCGCCCGAACCCAAGTCGAGCACGATGTTCCACGTCCGCTCGGCTTCAATCTGCAGCAGATAGCAGCTGGCAGCCGCGTGGGGTCCCGGGTAGGAGCCTGACGTGCCGATCGCAGTGAGTTTCATCATCGGCCGTCTCCGTCCAACTGGTTCATGAACAGTTCTGTGAAGCGCTCCTGCATCCAGGACAGGAAGTCGTAGATGGACAGCAGGGCGGCTTCGTTGTCGTCCAGGTTGTCGTCATTGTCGTAGAGCTGCTGCATGTCGTCTTCGGTGACGATGCCCAGCCGACTGGTGATGACCAGGCGGACGTCGGTGAGCCCAATCATCCAGGCGTGCGCTTCGTCGCGGCCGATGTCGGCGGGGCTGGTGCGGCTCAGGGTGAAGAGGATGGTCTGCAGGTTCGCGATTTTGCCTTCGCGGATGTCGTTTTCGGTGTAGCGGCGGAATTCGGCGGAGGCTTCCGGGTTTTCCGGGTCGGCGTCCGGCAGCAGCCGCAGAAGCGCTGGGTCGGTGGGGCGTTCGCGGTCTTCTATGCCGACCATCTTTGCCAGCGGGTCGTCGCTTTCGCTGTCGGACCGGCTGTCGAGCAGGGCGATGGTGTCGCTGACAACACGGGCGATGATCGCCTTTTCTGTGTTGTCGAATTCCAGTTGGGCGAATTCGGAGTTCCCGGGCGAGATCTTCATGCCGCTCCCCCGGAGTCCATCTGGCGGCAGGAGGCCCACAGGCCGAAGCCGTGCATGGCGGCCGTGTCTTTTTCCATTTCTTCGCGGGATCCCTGGGACACGATGGCTTTGCCTTCGCAGTGGACCTGCCGCATGAGTTCGGCGGCTTTTTCGCGGGAGTACCCGAAGTAGGACCGGAACACGTATGTCACGTAGGACATGAGGTTGACCGGGTCGTTGAACACGATCGTCACCCACGGCAGAGCAGGATCGGTCTGGACGTCGGCGAGGACGTCCGATTCTGCGACGGGCATGGCGGTGGTGCTCACAGCTCTCAACTGTATTGCACGGAGTGCCAAAAGACCCGCTGTGTGGTCCGATATGCTCGCGAGTATGCGTGAACTCACAACGCCTGACGGACCTTCGACCGCTCTTCTTACCGACCATTACGAACTGACGATGCTGCAGGCGGCTTTGGATGCCGGCACTGCGGACACTCCGTGTTTGTTTGAGATGTTCGGGCGCAGACTTCCGGCGGGCCGCCGCTACGGCGTGGTTGCCGGCACCGGCCGCTTTCTGGAAGGGTTGAGCCGTTTCCAGTTCGGCGATGCTGAGCTGCGCTTCCTGCGTGACACGGGTGTTGTGTCCGAGGACGCTCTGGATTGGCTGGCGGATTACCGGTTCTCGGGAACGATCCGCGGCTACCGGGAGGGCGACGTCTATTTCCCCGGTTCGCCTCTGCTCATTGTCGAAGCCTCGTTTGCCGAAGCCGTCATTCTGGAGACCCTCGCTCTGTCGGTGTACAACTACGACAGTGCTGTTGCTGCTGCGGCTTCGCGCATGAGCGGTGTGGCTCGAGGCCGCCCGCTGGCGGAGATGGGTTCGCGGCGCACAAATGAAAGCAGCGCTGTTGCCGCGGCCCGCGCGGCTGTTGTCGCCGGTTTTTCTTCTACGTCGAACCTCGAGGCGGGGCGTCGGTATGGCCTGCGCACGATTGGCACCTCTGCACATTCCTTCACTCTTCTGCACCCAACGGAAGAAGATGCCTTCCGCGCGCAGATCAATTCGCTCGGCGCTGACACGACTGTCCTGTTGGATACCTATGACGTTGACGCGGCACTCGAAACTGCGGTTCGCATTGCCGGGCCGAATCTTGGCGGTGTGCGCTTGGATTCGGGCGACTTGGGCATTCAGGCGGCCGAGGTGCGCGAAAAGCTCGATGCGCTGGGAGCGCACAACACGACGATCACGGTGACGAGCGACCTCGATGAGTACGCGATTGCGTCCTTGGCTTCTGCCCCGGTGGATTCCTACGGTGTTGGCACGCGTCTGGTGACCGGCTCTGGTGCGCCGTCCGCGAACCTCGTCTATAAGCTCACGGCCCGGCAGGATGATGAGGGCACGTGGCACTCGGTGGCGAAGAAGGCTGCCGGCAAGGGCTCCCACGGTGGCCTCAAGACCGCCAGACGGGTGCTCTCAGGGGGCACCGCCACGCAGGAGGCAATCGGTGTGCCCCACCTGCCCGACGGCGTAGGCGAAGGGCGGGATCTGCAGGTGGACTTTGTTGTCGATGGGGAAATCGACGACAGCTTCACAGGCCCCCAGGCGGTTGTCCGCGCTCAGGAAATGCACCGGGCCGCGATGGCGGAGCTGCCGCGTTCGGCTCGCCGCCTGCAGGACGGCGACCCGACGATCCCCACGATCTTCTACGACGCCTAAGCGGCGACCCGGGTAATCAGCGGCGACTATTTTCTGCCGACGAACCAGCGCTGCAGGGTGTTGATGCGGTCGAGGATCTGTTCGCGGCTGGCCTGCGCAACGGCCGGTCCCCCACAGGCACGCCGCAGTTCCAGGTGAATGGAGCCGTGCGGTTTTCCTGTGCGGCGGGCCCACGCTCCGACCATGGACTGCAGTTTGCTGCGGTCTTCTTTCAGTGCGCGGTGCTGCAGCTCTGCTGCTTCCGCCTGCGGCTGTGGTGGGGCGGCCTGGCCGCTGCTGCCGCGCCGTTTGACCTGTTCGGCCTGCCGGGCGCGCAGGAGTTCGGCCACCTGGTCGGGTTCGAGCAGACCGGGCAGGCCGATGAAGTCGAGTTCGTCCTCTGAGCCGACGGCACCTCCGGCACCGAATTCACCGCCGTCGAACAGCACCTTGTCGAATGACGCCTGTGATTCCAGAGCCTCGTAGGCTCCTTCGTCCAGCGACGATGACGCATTTTCGTTCCTGTTGGCCTGCTCCATCGCTTCGTCGTCGAGCAGGTGCTCATCGTCTTCGACGTCTTCGCGTCTGATGTCGAGCGCGTGGTCGCGTTCGACTTCCAGGGAGTTTGCCAGTGCCAGCAGGATCGGCACGGATGGCAGGAAGATGGAGGCTGTTTCGCCGCGTTTGCGTGCGCGCACAAAACGGCCGATGGCCTGTGCGAAGAACAGCGGGGTTGCCGAGGATGTCGCGTAGACGCCCACCGCCAGGCGCGGCACGTCGACGCCTTCTGACACCATGCGCACCGCGACCATCCACCGGCGGTCGGACTCTTGGAATTCATCGATCCGATCACTGGCGCCGGCTTCGTCCGACAGGACGACGGTGACCTCTTCGCCGGTGATCTGCTTGAGCTGTTTTGCGTAGGCGCGGGCGGTGCTCTGGTCGGTTGCGATGACAAGACCACCAGCGTCAGGGACCGTGCGCCGCACTTCGCTCAGCCTGATATCGGCTGCTTTGAGGACGGCGGGGATCCATTCGCCCTTGGGGTCCAGAGCGGTTCGCCACGCTTGAGCGTGAACGTCCTTTGTCGCATCAGCTCCCAGGAGGGTTTCCATGACATCGCCGGTTTTGGTCTTCCAGCGCATATTGCCCGAATAGGTCATGAAGATGACCGGGCGGACCACGCCGTCTTCCAGGGCCCGCGAATAGCCGTAGGAGTAGTCAGCCTGCGAGGTGCGGATGCCCTCGTCATCGGGTTCGTAGACGACGAACGGAATTGCAGCGGTGTCGGAGCGGAAGGGCGTACCGGTCAGCGACAGGCGCCTGCGGGCGGGACTGAAGGCCTCGCGGATGGCGTCACCCCAGGACAGTGCGTCGCCGGCGTGGTGTACCTCGTCGAGGATCACGAGGGTGCGTGCGCGGGCCGTCCTGTTGTGGTGCAGAACGGGTTTTGCGGCCACCTGAGCGTAGGTGACTGCGACACCGTGAAAGCCGGGGGCGGTTGAACCGTCGCTGTTCTTAAAGCGCGGATCGAGCTTGATGCCGACACGGCCGGCTGCATCGGCCCACTGCACTTTGAGGTGCTCTGTCGGCGCGACAACGGTGATGCGGTCGACTTTGCGCTGAGCCAGCAGTTCGGCGGCCAGGCGCAGTGCAAAGGTGGTTTTACCTGCCCCTGGTGTTGCGACGGCGAGGAAATCTCGCGGTTCGGTGGTGAAGTACTGTTCGAGGGCTTCAGCCTGCCAGGCACGAAGCTTGCCGGCTGTACCCCACGCTGCGCGTTCGGGATAAGCCGGAGGCAGATGTTCTGCTGCCGAGGTGCCCGGAACTCTTCCGGGTACGTTCACTGGTCGTCGGGCTCCTGGGGGCCTTCGGGCATGGATTCGTAGATCTCTCGGCAGGCCGGGCAGACAGGGAATTTCTGGGGGTCACGGGAGGGAACCCACACCTTGCCGCACAGGGCGACGATGGGTGTTCCGGTGACCATTGCCTCCATGATCTTGGCTTTGGGGGCGTAGTGCGAAAAGCGTTCGTGGTCGCCGGGTTCGGTCAGCTGCTCCTGTTGCTGACGTTCGATGGTGGCACTGCCACCGGGAGCCGAGAACGTTTCAGACATGCCAGCATTCTAGCCGCCTAGACTGAAGGCTATGGATACGCCCCAACGTGATCTTGTCGGCATTGATGAGTACCGCCGTATGACCGGCTATATGTCGACGGGCCTTGCTGTTCTCACCTGTGCGAAGGGTTCACACACCGCGGCGATCACTGTTGATTCCTACATGAGTGTGTCGTGGGATCCGCCGACGATGGCGGTTTCTGTTTATTCGGGTTCACGGATGATGGAGGCGCTGGATACCGCAAGCAGGTACACGCTGAGTGTTCTGTCTGCAGACCAGCAGGACACTGCAGAATGGCTTGGAACGCCCGGGCAGCCCATCTACGGACTGTTGTCACAGATCCCCACGGAGACGACCGAATTGGACGAGGTGGTCATTGCCGACTGCCTTGCCTATTTCACTGTGGACATTGCGCAGCGCACGGAGATAACAACGCACACCCTGGTGTCTGGACCGGTTGTCGATCAGGGTGAGCGAAACACTGAGGGCACTCCCCTGCAGCGTTTTCATCGGTCCTATGGGACGTTTACTGAGCGGAGCTGAGTTGCAAAGCTGAGAGCGGATACAAAAAAATCCCCGGGTGGCATGAAGCCGCACGGGGAAACAAAGGATAGAACACGCAGCAGGGCTGCCAGAGAGGTTTAGCAAGGCGCCTAAAACGGTTAGCGCGGTTGTTGAAGGGCCCGTAAATGGGTGAAGGCCCTGCAGGTGCCCCGGGGAGCAAATCAATGCTCAACCCTCGGGGGCGACCTGTCAGGGCCTTCGTTATGGGTGATTGCGGCAGTGTCTTACTCTCCCACACATGTGTGCAGTACCATCAGCGCTGTCAGGCTTAGCTTCCGGGTTCGGAATGGGGACCGGGCGTTTCCCTGACGCTTTTACCACCGCAAAATCTCTGGGTGTTATTGAAATACGTTTGTGTGTGGACGCGAACAAACAGTGATTGTTTGT
>NZ_KV785998.1:0-79378 GCF_001806795.1 Brevibacterium sp. HMSC22B09
AGAGGGGTCCTTGCTCGGTTCCTCGGTCGGATCCTGCGAGGGCTCTTCCGTCGGAGTTTCGCAGTTGCACTTGGTGCCTACGCGCAGCTTGCGCGGCTGCGGATCCTTCACGACCTTTTCGGAGGTTTCCGGATCGCCGACTGGCTTGCCGTTCTTGAGCTTCCAGGTCTTGGTGATTTCCTTCTCACCGAAGGCACCAGCTTGGTCTTCAACAACCTTGCCAACCTCGAGGCTCGGGTCGTACTCGATGATGGTGTCGTACGGAGTCTTCTCCGTGTGCTTATCGGTAAGCGTGGATTCGTGGTCCTTAGCTGGGCCGACTTCGATGATCTGCTTGACCGGTTCCTTCACAGTCTCAGACTTAGGCTCGCCCTTGGTGACGTTGCCCTTGTCGTCAACCTCGACACCGACGGAGTGCTTGACCTCGCCGGGCTTGCCCTCCTGAACAACCTTGGTTTCACCCGGCTGCAGTTCAGGGTTAATGCGGACCTCAACACCGAACGGAGTCTGCTCAGTCCACTCGATCTGCGTGGAGGCGGGCTTGCCCTTGGTGCCGACCTTGATGATCTTCTTGACCGGCTCGGTCACACGCTCGGTCTCGGTCTTGGTATCCACAACCTTCGAGTTCTCGATGGTCTTGGTTGTGGTGACCTTGTCCTTACCGGGCTTGCCTTCCTGAACAGTTTCCTGCGTGCCGGTTTCCATCGTGTCGTCGAACTGGATTTCAGTTTCGAACGGCACTTCGACCTCGTATTCGGAAGTTTCGGTGCCTGTGGTCTTGGTACCCACACGGATGATCTGCTTGACAGGCTCCTTGGTGCGCTCAGTAGATACTTCTGGGTCGCCATCCAGCTTGCCATCCTTGATCTTCTGAGTCGAGGTCACAACCTCGGTACCAAGCTCACCTTCCTGGTCAACAACCTGCTTACCCTTTTCCAGGGTGTTGTCGAAGACGATCTCAGTCTCGAACGGAACAGGCTTCTCAACCTTGGTCACCACTTCGGTGTCCTCAGCTGCTGGGCCGTATTCGATGATCTCGTCGACCGGGTCCTTGGTCTGCTTCTCTTCAGGGGTGACCGTTGCCTGGTCGCCGTTGGCCGTGAAGTCAGCGGTGTAGGTCTTCTCGCCAGGGATGCCCTTCTGGACGACCTTGATCTCGCCCGGCTTCAGCTCCGGGTTCGGGCGGGTAATAACCTCGAACGGAACCTGGGCAGTCCAGGTGACCGTCGAAGATGCCTCGGATGGCTTGGTACCGACCTTGATGACCTGGTCAACTGGCTTCTTGGTGATTTCCTCGGTGATCTGAGGGTCGCCAGGCTGCGAGTTGATGATATCGCGCGTGATCGTCACCGTCTTCTCACCAGGAACACCCTCGGTTACAACCTCAGACGTACCGGCAGGCATGTTCGGGTCGAACTCGACCTTGACACCGAACGGAACCTCAGATGTAACCGTCTCAGTGGTGGTGCCGGTGGTCTTGGTGCCCACACGGATGATCTGCTCGGTCGGTTTCTTGGTGCGCTCAGAGGTCACGACTGGGTCGCCCGAAGGCTTGCCGTCCACGAGCTTCTGAGTCGAGGTCTCGACCTCGGTACCAACCTCACCCTTCTGGTCAACAACCTGCTTTCCGGCTTCGAGGGTGTCGTCGAAGATCACCTTGGTCTCGAACGGAATCGGCTTCTCGATCTTGGTCACGAGCTCGCTCGGAGCAATGCCAGGGCCGTACTCGACGATCCGCTTGACAGGCTCCTTGGTGGTCTCTTCCTCGACGACCTCAGCCTGATCGCCCGAAGCGGTGAACTTAGCGGTGAAGGTCTTCTCGCCGTTCTCACCTTCCTGAACAACCCGGGTTTCACCAGGCTTCAGGTCCGGGTTCTCGCGAACCTCGGTCGGGTACGGGATCGGAACCGTCCAGGTGACTTCCTTGGCGCTCTCAGCAGGCTTGGTGCCGATGACGACGATCTCATTCTGAGGCTCTTCGGAGCGCTCCCAGGTGCCGTCCTTCTTCATCTTCTCCTTGCCAGGCTTGCCCTTGGTCTCAACCTTGTACTCGCCGGCAGGGATGGTGTCGTCGTACTTGTACTCGACCTTGAACGGAACCTCGCGTTCAGGCACTCCGAGGACGTTGACCACAGCATAGGTGATATCCGTAGAGCCGTCCTCGTAGGTCACAGTAACCGGAATCTTGACCTGATCGCCTGGCTTCGCATCCTCAGGTGCGGTTGCGGTGATCTGGCCATTGTCGTCAATGCTGACATTCCAGCCGGCAGGAATCTCACCCAACTTGTATGGGTTTTCCTCCGCGACGTTGACGTTGTCTGGCTTCTCCAGTGCAACTGGCAGCGTTGCGGTTTCGCCCGGGTACACGGTCTGTACCGGGTAGGACGGTTCGGCTTCCCAGGCGTTGGTCAGCTTCACCACGGTGGTGACAGGCGCCTGAGTGGTCAAGCCACCCGGAGCGTTAACGGTCACCGTGACGGTGTTCTTGTCACCCGGCTTAGCATCGGCCGGCGGGGTGGAGGAAACTTCACCGGTTTTCGGGTCAATGGTGTACTTCCAGCCGTTGACTTCCTGAGAAAGAACCGGCTTACCATTCTTGTTTCCGAAGGAGAACGTGGAGCCGTCAGGCGTGTCCTCAACCTGGTGCTTAACTTCCTGGCCCGGAGCTGTGGTCTGAACGTTGTAGTTCGCCTTGATGTCGCCCTTGATAACGACGACGGTGCCAACGACGGTCTGTGGCTTCTGCTTGCCTTCATCGCTGTAGTGAGCCTGGACCGGAACGTTGAGGATGTCGCCTTCCTGCGCACCCTTCGGAATCGTGGTCGTAATCTCACCGGTCTTCTCGTCAACGTAGACGGTCCAGGTCTTACCGTCCTTGCTGGTAAGGGTGGTCTGGTTGGTGCCGTCCTCGAAGGTGTAGCGCGACGGGGCCTCATCGGTCGTGTTACCGCTCAGACCGCGCTCCGGGATCTCAGGAGTAAGGCTGACGCTCGCGTTCGGCTGGCCGGCCACCGTGTCGTAGGTCGGGATCTTGATTTCCACGATCGCCTGGAACTGGACCTCAATCTCGTCCGTGGTCTGGTCAGGGTAGGTTGCCTTGACCTTCGGAGTGATGATCGTGCCCGGTGCCACGGTGTCGTCAGCCTTCGCGGTGACCTTGCCGGTCTCGTCGACCGTCACGGTCCAGCCCTCAGGCACAGTGGACTCGTCGATCTCAAACTTCGCCGGGTGAACCGGCTTGTAGCCCTTCATGATCGACTTGGTACCCACCTGGGCCGTGAGGTCAGCCCCGATCTTGCCCTTGGTCAGACCAGGGCGAACCAGATCGGTGACCTGGGTGTTGTTCGGGTCAACAACTACGAGGAGTTCAAGCTTGTCAGTGGAACCGTTGGAGTACTCCACCGTGATCACAGGGCGCGCGAAGGTGCCTGGGCGCGGGTCCTCTGGAGCGGTGACGGTGACGTTGTAGTTCTCGTCCATCTCGACGGTCCAGCCCTCGTATACGTACTTCTCGTCCAGGGTGACCTTGGCTTCGTAACCGCCGTCTGCCTTCTTCTTCGCCAGGTCCTTGATCAGGTCAGGGGTCTGGGTGAAGGTGACCTTCTGCGGCTCGGTAGCAATCGGACCGGTAGCGCTATCGACGCCGGAGATAATCGTGGCGTCCGTCTTGTCGTACTTCGGGGAGTGGTACTCGGTGTCATCCAAGGAGAATGCCTTGGAGTCGATGACGTTCGCCTTGTTGTAGCGGGTCAGCGAGTTGGAGCTGTTGAAGGCTGCGTCATGCTCAATAAACTCATTGTTGCTCTTAGCTGCAGCCTTGAGCTCGTCTACGCTACGCGGTTTCGCAAGAACGGAGAAATTCACGTTCTTATCGGTAGCCAGGTCGGTGCCGCGGTACTCAGGCCAGGTGAAGTAGATCTCGCCGGTTGTTTCGTCGATGCGCAGGTTCTTGGTGCCGCCAGACGCCGCTGGGTCGGTGGTGCCGATGAACTTGCCGTTGCCGTCGTAGGCCTCCACGACCATGCGGGACATGGAATCATCCGTGCCCTGGCCGGTCACAGCCGGGATGTTGATCTTACCGACCTTGATTCCCGCGCCAGGGACGATGACGTGCTTCTCGAAGTTCTCCCACGAGACCGTGATCGGGTTACATTCGATGTTCTCGCTCGGCCACGGGTTCACGAGGGCGTCAAACGATGCGTTGCCCCCCTGGGTGGCCCTTGGCCCTTGAGGGTTTTCCTGCTTATAGTCGCCCTGCCAGGCGTAACGTACCGGGTTCGCGGCAGTGGCCTCAGCGAACTGCTTGACTTTCGCATCGGTCAGTTCAGCGTTGAGGTTAAGGTTCGTTTGTCGGCCACTGCGATCGATCGCAAGGGCTTCTGTAGCCTTTTGCGTAACCTTCTTATCAACAAAGGTCTGACCAGCATTCATAGAGGGAATCTGTCCCGCATCGAGGTACGCACTCATGAGGCCTGAATTGGTAAAGTTCCAATCGGCAAACGTGCGGTCCTTCGAGTTATCGAAGGCCACACTCAAGCCCCACCGGGTTTTGTTGGGGCTGCTCGCGCTCGGCTCAGAGGTATACCAGCTGAAACCAGCCTGGCTGCCCTGCTGAGAGTTGTCTGCCTGAACAACACACGATCCGGCCGGCAGGTCGGAGGCCTTCTGGGCGTCCTTCTCTATCGCGCCGGACTTGTCGCGGATACCTCCGCTGAATTCTGCAGCCGCAGCCGAATCGCCAGACATCAAGCTGGGTACGGCAAATGCCCCGGCCGTTAATGCAAGGGCTGACAGAGCGGCAATCGGGGAGCGCAAGAAGCGCCTCCGCTGTGTCGAAGATTTCGAGGAACTCATCCCTCAGTCCTTCCATATATTTCAAGCGACACTCACAGTGACCCCAGAAGCCGGGGGGGGAGCGTCGCTCCTGCTGAGTCGGCACTGCAGATGACGCAACACGGCCGCCCGCAGGCTTGACATTCGCCGCTAAGGATACCTTATGCACCTGATCAGCAGTGTGTGGTACCGCGCAAAGCGAGCTGGTTTGTGCGGGATGTCGCCGAAAGCTGTTTGACAGTGAGAATAGGATCACATTCAGACCCCTGACCCCACGTTTAGGAAACGAGTGACTATGACTGAATTCGAGCTGCGCAAGCGCCAAGACCTCACCGCACCGGCCCTCCGTCAGGCCGTACTCGACAAGCCCGGTTTCGGCGAATACTTCACCGACCACATGTCGCACGTCCGCTACACGCACGACCAAGGATGGCACGCACACGAAGTCATTCCCTACGGACCCCTGACGCTGGATCCCGCCGCTGCGGTTCTGCACTACGCACAGGAAGTCTTCGAAGGTCTCAAGGCCTACCGCCACGCCGACGGCTCCATCTGGACGTTCCGCCCCGAGCGCAACGCGGCGCGCATCAACCGTTCGGCTGAACGCCTGGCACTGCCGCAGCTGGACGAAGCAGACTTCCTCGAATCAATCCGCGCGCTCGTCAGCCTCGACCGCGATTGGGTGCCCACCCCAGCCGACGCTGCCGACGAAGTTTCGCTCTACCTGCGTCCCTTCATGATCGCCTCGGAATCCTTCCTCGGCGTGCGTGCCAGCCACGAAGTCGACTACTACGTCATCGCTTCTCCTGCCGGCGCTTACTTCAGCGGCGGCATCAAGCCGGTCAGCATCTGGCTGACCGAAAAGGTCAAGCGCTCCGGCCAGGGTGGCACCGGCTTCGCCAAGTGCGGCGGAAACTACGCGGCCTCACTCGCAGCATCCGCTGAAGCTGCCGCCAACGACTGCCAGCAGGTCATGTTCACCGACGCGGCGACCTCGACTCACCTCGAAGAGCTCGGCGGCATGAACCTCATGCTCGTCACCAAGGACGGCGAACTGCTCACCCCGCCGGTCTCCGAAGCCATCCTCGACGGTGTCACCCGCCGCTCGCTGCTTGAACTGGCCCCGCAGATCGGCCTGACCCCGGTAGAACGACCCATCGAGGTTGCCGAATGGCGCGACCGCGCAGCAGCCGGCGAAATCGTCGAAGCCTTTGCCTGCGGCACCGCAGCCGTCATCACGCCCATCGGCAAGCTGAAGTCCAACGACTTCACCATCGACATGGGCGACGAACCTGGTGAAGCCACCATGAAGCTGCGCAGCACCCTGCTGGACATCCAGTACGGCCGCACAGAAGGCCCCGAAGGCTGGATGGTCAAGCTCAGCGACAGCTGACCAAGGCTCAAAACTCAACAATCTTCGGGCCGTCTCCGTCACAGCGGAGGCGGCCCGAAAACGTGAACGGACACAAACGTGACACAACAGAAGCCCACACCCGCCCACGTCATCGACTCCCTGCCGTGGAAATGGAACACCCAGGGGGCCGTGTTCATCATCGGCGGCCTGGGCTTCATGTTCGATGCCTGGGATGTAGCACTCGGCGGTCTGCTCATCCCGCTGCTGGCCGCGGAATGGGACGTCCCACTGGGCACAGCAGCATTCGCAGCGACAGCCAACCTCATCGGCATGGCAGTAGGCGCGGTCCTGTGGGGCGGTATTGCCGACCGGCTGGGCCGCCGCACCGCATTTTCCATCACCCTGCTGATCTTCTCGATCTTCACCGCGGCCGGAGCCTTCAGCCCCAACATTGAAACCTTCTTCGTTCTGCGGTTCATTGCCGGTATTGGGCTGGGCGGAGCAATCCCGGTCGACTATGCACTCGTCACCGAGTTCACACCCGCTCGGCATCGCGGAAGAGTGCTCACCGCAATGGACGGCTGGTGGCCCATCGGCGCAACCGGTGCAGCTGTGACAAGCGCGTGGATCCTGTCGTTCGGCAACTGGCGCACCATGATGCTTCTCATGGCAGCACCCGTCATCCTGCTGTTCTTCGTGCGCCTGTTCGTACCCGAATCACCCCTCCACCTGGCTGCCTCCGGCAAACACGTACAAGCTGATGCAGTCCTGCGCAGACTCATCAAACGCACCGGAGCCACGATAGACACCTGGCAGCATCCGGAACCCAGTCCACACGAAGCCGCCGCACGGCGCACACTGCGCAGCCGCATCAGTTCGGCCTTCGGCCAGCTAAGCCTGCTGTGGAAACACTCCGCGAAGCTCACAGCATCGACGTGGGCAGTGTTCGTCGGCATCCTCCTGCTGTATTACGCGGCTCTCACCTGGCTGCCGAAAGTCCTGCGCGAACAGGGCCAAACCGACCAGGCTGCGTTCCTCGTCACCGGTGCCATGACAGGAGCCGGGCTGCTGGGAGTCGTCGTCGCCGCACTCGTCATCGACTATGTGGGCCGCCGACTGCTGCTGACCCTGTCAGGCCTGAGCTCCGCCGTGCTGCTCACA
The DNA here is from genome assembly GCF_001806795.1 of Brevibacterium sp. HMSC22B09. NCBI lineage: Bacteria > Bacillati > Actinomycetota > Actinomycetes > Micrococcales > Brevibacteriaceae > Brevibacterium > Brevibacterium sp. HMSC22B09. The sequence continues at coordinate 7,349 of NZ_KV785998.1, forward strand.
CTGTTCGCAATAGAGCTCACCATCCACCCGGGTGAGCTGACAACAGCAGCCAAGCTCGCCATCGTGAGCTTCGGCTTCACTATCCAAACCGCAGTGCCGGCCCTCTACACCTACGGGTCCGAGGCGTATCCCACCCACCTGCGCGCCTCCGGCTTCGGGTGGGCCTCGAGCGTGTCTCGGATTGCCACCGGTGTTGCACCCCTTGTCTACGGGGCGTGGCTGCTGCCGAACATCGGGCTGACCGGCACCTTTGCGGCAACCGGCGCCCTGACCGTCATCGGGCTTGTGCTCATGCTGATGTGGGGTCGGGAAGACCGCGGGCTCGTCAGCACAGACTGAGCAGGCAGCGGCTAGGCCAGCGTCGACTAAGCCACGTACTGACTAGGCCCAGACAGAATCAGCCGGCAAGGTCTAGTCTGGAACCATGTGCCTCACACCGGACAACCCACACGACGACTGGCTCTGGCTTGAAGACATCCACGGCGAAAAAGCACTCGACTGGGTGGAAAAGCAGAACGAACTCACACAAGCCGAATTCACAGACGCACACACGAAGGCGCTCGCCGAACAGCTGCGCGAAGCGCTCGATGACGACGACCGCATTCCCTTTGTGAGCAAAGCCGGCGACTGGCTGTACAACTTCTGGCAGGACGCCGACCACCCTCGCGGGCTGTGGAGGCGCACCACGTGGGAGTCCTATCAGGCAGGCCGCGACAATGCCGCGGCAACAGAATGGGACATCCTGCTGGACATTGATGCGCTCGCGGCAGAAGAGAACACCGAATGGGTTTTCCGTGGAGCACGCCTGCGCCGCAGCGACTACGCTCGCGCACTCATCGCCTTAAGCCCCGACGGCGGTGACGCTGTCGCCCACCGCGAATTCGACCTGCCCGGCAAGTCCTTTGTTCAGGACGGCTTCGACCTCCCCGCAGCAAAGGGCTCAGCCAGCTGGGTCGACGACGACACACTTGCGCTGACCACCGATTTCGGCGAAGACTCCATGACCGAATCCTCATACCCGGCCACGGCTCGCATCCTCAAGCGCGGCCACAGCCTGGACGAGGCCCAGCAGATCGGCGAAGTCGACCGCAGCCACATCCTCGCCGGTGTTGGTGTTGACCACACACCGGGCTGGGAGCGCATGGTGTTCGTCGACGTCATTGACTTCTACCGTTCGCGCCTGTGGGTGCGCCCACTCGATGTAGGCAGCGACTACACCGCCGGATGGCAGCTGATCGACGTGCCCGATGACGTCGTTGTCGACATCGACCGCGACCTCCTGCTTCTTCGCCCCCGCACCGACTGGGCGGGCGCAACCTCAAACGGCACCGAATTCCACGTGCCCGCCGGAGCGCTCGCCGCAGTCAAACTCGACGAATTCCTTGCCGGGGCCGCCCCGCGGGTGATCTTCGAACCGACTGCTTCAACTTCCCTGCAGGGCTGGGCCGTTACACAAGACTTCCTGGTGCTTTCACTCATGGAGCACGTGCAGTCCACCCTGCGCGCACTCCGCCTGGACGACTTCATCGAGATCCCCGCACCGGCAGCACCGGCCAACCACGTCATCGGCATCGGCGCCGTCGACGCAGACGACCCCGCCGTCGGCGACGACGTGTGGCTGACCATCAGCGGCTTCACAACACCCACAACACTGGCACGAGGTGAACTCGGCTCAACTGCCGAACCGCAGGTTGTGCGCACCTCACCAGCACGGTTCGACGCTGACAACCTGGAAGTCACCCAGCACTTCGCGACATCCGACGACGGCACCCGCATCCCGTACTTCCAAGTGGCACCGCGTGACATGGCTCTCGACGGGAAGAACCCCGTATTCCTCGATGGCTACGGCGGCTTCGAAGTCTCCCGCACCCCCGCCTACGCCGTCATCAGCGGCATCGCCTGGCTCAACCAGACAACTGACGGAACCGGTGCCCTTCCCGCTGGTCGCAGCGGTGTGTACGTTCTTGCCAACATCCGCGGCGGCGGCGAATACGGGCCGGCCTGGCACGAAGCCGCCCGGCGCGAAAACAAACAGCGCTCCTACGAAGACTTCGCGGCAATCGCCCGCGACCTCAGCGACAGGGGAGTCGGCAGTGCCGACACAATCGGCGCCTCGGGAGGTTCCAACGGAGGCCTGCTGGTGGGCAACATGCTCACCCAATACCCGGAACTCTTCGGCGCTATCAGCTGCGGCGTGCCGCTTCTGGACATGCTGCGCTACACCGAACTGTCTGCCGGAGCATCCTGGGCAGCCGAATACGGTGACCCCGCAACTGACGACTGGGACTTCATCCAGCACTTCAGCCCATACCACCTGCTGGATGCGGCACCGCGGGAGGAATACCCGCCGGTGCTGTTTTGGACGGCGACGTCCGACGACCGAGTAGGACCGGTACAAGCCCGCAAAATGGCCGCGAAAATGCAGGCCAAAGAACTCCCCGACGTGTGGTTCTTCGAAGACACGCAGGGCGGGCACTCGGCAGCATCCGACAACAAGCAGATCGCAGCTGTCCGCGCACTGACCTACCGATTCATGTGGCGGGCACTGACGGGAGAGGACCGCAATGACTGAGGCACGGCCGAAAACAGAAGCACACACATTCCAGGCACAGCGCAAAGTTCCCGGTGGCAAACTCGTCATCGTCGACGGCACGGTTGACGACGGCCTGGCCCGCGATGTTGTCATCTCCGGTGACTTCTTCCTCGAACCCGAAGAAGCCTTCGCCACTCTGGGTCCAGCACTGGAAGGCGTCAGCCTGCGCGACTCCAAAGCCGATATCGCCGCCCGACTCGACGCGGCCTTCGACACCGTGTACCGCGAACTGGTCGAGGCTGGCGAAGATCCCTTGCGGCCGGACCTGCAGGGTGTAACCACCTACGACATTGCGTGGGCGCTCAAACGCGGCATGGCCGGAGCCACCGAGTTCTACGACCATGAATGGGAAGTCATCCATGACACAGTTCGCCCCACCCGTGAAAACGTTGCACTCGACGAGGTTCTGCTGCGCGAAGTCGCCGCCGGCCGCCGCGGCCCGACAGTGCGTTTCTGGGAATGGGAGGACAAGGCCGCCGTCATCGGATCGTTCCAGTCCTTCCAAAACGAAATCGACGCCGCGGGCGCCAAACGCCACGGGGTCGAGGTCGTGCGCAGGATTTCCGGCGGCGGCGCCATGTTCATGGAAGGCGGGAACTGTGTGACGTTCTCGCTGTACGCGCCCCTGTCGCTGGTCGCGGGGCTCGACTACGAAGAGTCGTATAAGTTCCTCGACCAGTGGGTGCTGAACGCCCTGTCCACTATGGGCGTCAACGCGTTCTACGAACCCATCAACGACATCACGTCCGACAAGGGAAAAATCGGCGGAGCCGCGCAGAAGCGCCTAGCCGCCGGCGGGGGAGTCATCCTCCACCACGACACCATGAGCTACGACATCGACGCAGACAAAATGCTCGAAGTGCTGCGCGTGGGCAAAGCCAAAATCTCCGACAAGGGCATCCGCTCGGCCAAGAAGCGGGTCGATCCGCTGCGCAGTCAGACCGGTATGCCGCGCGAAGAGGTCATTGACACGATGATCGACGCGTTCCAAAAGACCACCGGTGCGCAGCTCGGCGAAGTCACCCCTGACGAGGTGGAGCGCGCCCGCACTCTGGTCGCCGAGAAATTCGGGACTGAAGAATGGACTCACAGGGTTCCGTAACCTTGCCGTCACATTGGGGTGACTCACGCTTTACACGCGTGGGCCATGGTGCAGGCATGTCTGCACACACCCTCGACTGCGAACTTCAGAACCCCAGCGCTCGCCAGCGCGGTGCGGGTGCCATGTACCCGCCAGAACTTCTGGCCGATGCCGCATGGACCAATCCGTTCGCCTTCGCCGCTGTCGTCGATGACGCTGGCGTGCTCCTGGAGAGCGCCGAGGACTACCGCATTGCAGGCCGTTCCGACCGCAGCATTGGTGCCCGTGCCTTCAGCAAGCTGCCCGTGCGCGCTCGCCTGATCGAACGCCAGAAGCGCGCGTTTGCGGACTTTGAGGCAGCAGAAGCCGGCCAGCCGGCACGCGTTGCCAGCAGCCAAGTGGTGCGCGGACAGCTCGAAGTGATTCTGGACTGCGGTGGCGCTCTCATGCGCGTGTGCTCCGTTGCAGCCGACGGTCAGCGTCCCGTGCAGGGCGCGCCCGCCACGGTGTGGGTCATCAATCCCGAACTGACGATCGTCAACATCCAGTCGCACTGACGGCAGCCGCGCTGAGCAGAAGCACACTCGGCGGTGTGCTGGGGGCTTTCGGCGGGCGTGCGTAGCAAGTGCACTGCCCTCCTGTTGTCGCAGTCAGTGGCCTCGCCTAGGATCTGATCAGACAATCGACGTCAGACAGCAGACGCAGACAGAGGAGTGCCCGTGCGCCAGGTCGAACCCCGCGTAGAGCTCATTGCGCGCCCGAACATCGACTGGGAAGCCATGACCGGCTACCTCGAAGAGGTCGGCGGAACCGCATGGTCGGACCGTGTCCGTCCGCAGGAATCACCTGACGGTGAAGACCTGCTCGAGTTCTCCGGCCGCATGTGCTATCGATCCTGGGAGCCCGGCCTCAACCCCAATGTTTCGCGTGTGCGCACCGATTCCGCCCAGTACCTGGGCAACGTCATCGGATCTCAGCACGGCTCGGTTCTCGAACACGCCAACTACACGTTCATCTTCCACAACGTGTCGCGCGTCTTCACCCACGAACTCATCCGCCACCGCGCCGGTGCCGCATACTCGCAGGAATCCCTGCGCTACGTACGACTGGAAGACATCCCCTTCTGGTTCCCCGACTGGGCGCGCGAAGACGCCGAACTCATGGAACGCAGCCTCGCCCTGCTCGACCAGCTGGAAGAACACCAGCGGTGGATGGCCGAACACTTTGAACTCGACGAAGAAGGCCAGAACTTCACCCACAAGAAGCACATGACCAGCTTCATGCGCCGCTTCGCCCCGGAGGGCCTGGCCACCGGGATCGTGTTCACCGCCAACCTGCGCACACTGCGCCACGTCATCGAAATGCGCACCGCGAAGGGCGCGGAAGAAGAAATCCGCTTGATCTTCGACAAGGTCGGACAGATCATGCGCGAAGAAGCACCCGCGATTTTCGCTGACTACACCGTCGAAGACGGCAAATGGATTCCCGGCACGCGCAAAGCCTGAGTCATAAAGTCTGAACGAACGAAAAGCCTGAGCAAGGAGGCTCTCATGGCGATTCTCTACAACGTCGAACTGTCACCCGGCAAGATCGAACTGATCGAAGAGTGGCTGCCGAAGCAGCCGTGGGCGAAGGTTGAGCCCGGCACCAAGCTGAGCCGTGTTTCGTCCTTCCGCTTTGACGACCCCGCCGGCGAGGTGGGAGTCGAGTTCCACCTCGTGAAGGCTGCGGATGGTGACGACGCCGTCTACCAGGTGCCGCTGACCTACCGGGGCGCACCGCTGGCGGGAGCCGAAGAGCACCTCATCACCGAAATGGACCACCCCAAGCTCGGCCACCGCTGGGTGTATGACGGTGCAGCAGATCCCGTGTGTGTTCTCGAAACCCTGCGCGCGATCGTCACGGGAGGTCGCTCTGTCGACGAGTTCTGGCAGACAGACACCGGCCTTAAGAAGAACACGGACGTAGCGGAGGCCTGGGGCACCTCGGAACCCAACCTGACAATCGCCGACCTCCCAGAAGGGGAAGAAGCTGACCGGGTGCAGGTCAAAGTCGACACCGTCGGCGATCTCACGCTGGCAGTTTTCGGCGAAGTGAAGCTCGGCTTCCTCCGGGTTCTGTCGCCTGTCGCAGTCGATGCTCTCAGGGCTCCCACGGGGCAGCTGCAGGTGAAAATCGGCGCGGAGGAGTACGTTTCCGCGCGCCTGCTGAAGTAAGCTGTTCAGTCTGCCGTTAGAATCACGAAATCGGCAGGAAAGGATTTCAGCGTGATCGACTGCAAAGTGTTCGCAGACAAAGCTGCGGCCAGTGGGTGGGCAGCCAGCCAGATCTGCGACATGATTCGCGACAACCCCACGGCCAATCTCGGAGTTGCAACAGGGTCGAGCCCCGCTGATGTCTACGCCGAAATCGCCCGGCAGGTGCACGCAGACAGCATTGACGTCACTCATCTGCGTGCTTTCGCGCTTGACGAATACCTGGGCCTGGACACCACGCACCCGCAGAGCTACCACTACTTCATCGACGAACACGTCACCAAGCAGATTGGGCTCGCTCCCCAGAACGTGCGAGTGCCGTTTGCAGAGGGCCACTCGACGGGCGACGTCATTGACGACTACGACGCCGAAATCGCTGACGCCGGCGGCATTGACCTGCAGATCCTCGGCATCGGGTCCAACGGGCACATCGCCTTCAACGAGCCCGGAACACCGTTTGACTCCGTGACCCACGTCGAGCCTCTCACCCAGTCGACGCGAGCAGACAACAGGCGCTTCTTCGACCACACCGCCGAAGTTCCCATCCTGTCTGTCACCCAGGGCATTGGAACCATCATGAACGCCCGCCGGATCATCCTGCTGGCCTTTGGTGAGAACAAGGCCGAAGCGGTTCGCGACTCGGTTCGCGGACCCGTCACCGAGGACGTTCCCGCATCGGTTCTGCAGAACCACCCGAACGTTGTCTTCGCCCTTGACGAGGCCGCAGCAAGTCTTCTTTGAGCGTGGCTGGGGGCTGTTCTGGGCCCAGTGAGTAATGTCACCGAAGCCGCTGTGAGTGTGACTTTGGGTGGAAACCCCGTTAGCGTGGTTAGAATACGCAAGCATCGATAAGGAGAAACATGCTCGCAATTATTCTGTGGATCCTCGCAGCCATCCTGGTCGTTTCCGGTATCTTCGCACTGTTCCGGGGCCAGTTCCTGTGGGGCATTGTGCTGATCGTCGTCGGCCTGCTGGTCGGCCCCGGTGGTGTCAGCATCTTCGGATGACTTACCGCGGTCGGCTAAGCCTCGCGCTAGCCGAGACCGCGAAAGGCGCACAGCTTAGAGCTGTGCGCCTTTTTAGTTTTTAACGCCGCAACTCTGCTGATTAGTCGGAAGAACCGGCTTCTTCCCACTCCTGGATCTCCAGGCCGTCCACGTAGCCTTCGGGGCGCTCTTCCAGCAGGTCGAAGCGTGCAGTGATCTTGTGGGGCAGACGGCCGTGCGGGTCGACGATCGTGATGTCGTGCCCTTCGGCAGCGAGCCTGCGCAACGCTTCGGCCATGAGCTCCCCACCGACCGTGGGAATGGCGGATACAAAGCTGACGTCGAACACGATGTCGCTGTCGTCCGGTTCGATCTGCTCCAGGTGGCGCAGCACCATTTCTGTGGTGGAGAAGTCCAGCACGCCCTGAATCTCAATCAGGGTGTCGCCTTCAACCGTTGTGGAGCGCTGCGAAACCGCTTCGACCGTCGAAGCGGGTGTGGCCATGATGTGCAGGTTGAGCTGTTCGCTCATCTGCTGAAACGCCTTCACTCCGCGCACCGAATGCCCGTAGGAGTCGAGCCTGGGCGAAAAGGCGCTGATGCCCACCTGGCCGGGAAGCGCACCAACAAGCCCACCGCCGACACCGGACTTCGCGGGGATGCCGATGCCGGTCAGCCAGTCACCGGCCGCATCGTACATACCGCACGTGGTCATCACCGACAGCACTTGGCGAGCCACCCATTCGGGAATGACGCGCTCCTCCGTCACGGGGTTGATGCCGCCGGAGGCCAGCGTCATCGCCATAACTGAAAGGTCGTTCACGGTGACTTGTGCAGCGCACTGGCGGATGTAGCCGGCGAAGATATCGTGCGGGTCAGCATCGAAAATGCCGTTCGCGCGCACCAGGGAGGCCAGCGCCAGATTGCGCCAGCCCGTGTTGACTTCTGATTCGTAGACGGCCTCGTCGATTTCGAGTTCACGTCCGGCAAATTCGCACAGCCCCGAATAGATGCTCTCCCAGCCGACGGCTTCGCGCAGCACTCCGTGGGTGGCAATAGCGCCGATGTTGATCATGGGGTTGTCTGGCCGGCCCGTGCCCTCCTGCAGGGAGGCTTCGTTGTAGGGGTCACCGGACGGTTCAACGCCGACAGCGGCCATGACCGTGTCGTAGCCGCATTCGCGCAGCGCCAGAGCGTAGGCGAAGGGCTTTGAGATCGATTGGATGGAGAACAGCGCATCACAGTCACCAGCGGAATACACGGTGCCATCGGGAGTGCACAGCGAAATGCCGAAGCGGTGCGGATCGACCGAGGCAAGTTCCGGGATGTAGTCCGCCAGGTTCCCCGAGTCTTCGTTCTTACAGCTTGCGTAGATGCGTTCGAGAAAGGAATTGACAGGACTTTTCACTGTGGTCTCAGTTCAGCTGGTTGAGGATGAGTTGCTGGGTACGCTCTTCTGCGGCTGCGTGGGCGAATCATCGGCTGGTGCTGCTGCCAGCACCTTGGGCGAGCTCTTCTGCCCGGTCGATGGATTCGATGATCGCGTGTCTGAGTCTATTGGCTTTTTCAGACAGGCTCTTCTGGCGCTTCATGTATTCGGCTTTGCCCGCCGCGGTTTCAATGGCGACAACACCATAGCCCCACGGCCGAACGTCGTACGGGGAGGCCTCCATGTCGAGTGTGCGCAGCTCAATTGCCAGGTCAAAAGCCTCAAGCACAATGCTGCCCTCCACCATCGGCTGCAGTTTCATTGCCCACTTGTAGAGGTCCATTCCGGCGTGCAGACAGCCCGGCTGTTCGTTGGCCCGCATCCCTTCCCGCGTGGGCTGGATGGTGTTGAGGCCGCGCGCATCGGGTGTGAAGAAACGGAACGCATCGAAGTGGGTGCACCGAATCCGGTGGTTCTCAACAACCCGGTCGGTTTCCTCCTGGCTCAGGCGCAGGGGAACGTCTTCGTGTCGCTGCTGACCGGGTTTGAGTTTGTATACCATGGCCCATTCGTGCAGCCCGAAACAGCCGAGTGCGGCCTCGCGCCCCAGGGTGCTGCGCAGCAGGTCGCGGATGAACACCGCACCGCGACCGCGATCCTCCCACCACTGGGCTGCATCAACCCGCGCATGATTGGTCACGGTGTACCAGCGGCGCGAAAAGTACTGGCGGTCATCTTCGGTTTCAATCGCCAGCGCGGTTCCCGGGGCCGGGTTCCACTGCGCGATTTTGGCCGGTTTGAAGGGATAGTAGGTGAACAGGAAGTCCTGCACGGGGTGCTTCTCACCCCGAGACCGCCGGGCCAGGTGGTCGGCGGTTCGGCTGCTGACCTCCTGCGCGTGGGCGTCTCTGAGCGCCCTCCACTCACGAGGCGCCAGGACCGTTTCCCGGTTCACTCCAGTCTCCTTGTGGTCTTCGCGGTTGCCACGTGGTTCCACGGGTCTTCTGGCCACGGGTGCTTTCTGTACTTGCCGCGGTTTTCGGCACGCACATCAGAATAGGCGCCGTTCCAAAATGATTCGAGGTCGGCGGTGATCGCCAACGGCCGTGCGGCCGGCGACAACAGGTGCAGAAGAACGGAAACGCGGCCATCCACGATCCGCGGACTGGTCTTCCAGCCGAAGCACTCTTGGAGCTTCACCGCCAGCACGGGAGGTTCGTCGCCGTCGGGGTACTGCACGCGGTGACGTGAACCGCTGGGCACTTGGATCCTTTCGGGAGCCAGCTCATCCAGACGAGCCGCTTCCGGCCACGGCAGCAGGCCGGTGAGTGCCCGTTCCATATCCGGTTTCCGTCCAGCCGCGACCGTGGGAATTTCACCGGCAATCCAATCGAGGTTCGCCGCCAGCGCTTCGAAGCTGACATCCGGCCAGGGTTCGCCCAGTTCACGGTGCAGAAGAGCCATGCGCCTACGCAGCGACTCCGCCTGCTCGGTCAGCGGGAAGACCTCGGCGAGACCCCGAGCCTCGACAGCGTCCTCAACCGCGCGGCGCGTGGCCTCAGCGCTCGCCTGGACCGGGGTAGACGACAGCTCAATCGCTCCGAAGCGCCGCACCCTGCGCGCTCGTACGGTTGTGCCGTCAAACCGGGCAAGATCGTCTTCGTCCAGAAGAGAATCCGCGGCCAACTGGGCTTGCTCAAAGTCAATTGGGACCGCCGCACCAATGACGGCGCGGCTGTCAGCGCGGCTGATGTCCGCAATCGCCAGCCACTCGTGACCGCGCAGAGCGCTGTCACGCGGAAGTTCACCGGCCGTTCCGCTGGCCAGCTTGTACGTCGTTTCATCGACCGCACGAGCAATCCGGTCCGGAAAAGCCAGAGCGGTGACAAAAGCCAAACCGGCCTCATCAAGATTCGGCCCAGCCTCCGCATCGGCAAGGCTCGCGAAGCGCTCGACCTCCCGGCGGAAAGCGGCCTCCTCACGAACCGACAGGTACCGCTTCCACAGAGCACCGCCAGGGGAGCGGACATCTGAGGCCAGAACCGCAACCGCCTGCGCGGCAGCCGTCCCGCCGATGAAATCCGCACCGTCAAACAGGGCGCGCGCCAGTCTGGGATCAGCCGGGACCGCGGCCAGCCGGCGGCCCAAGTCCGTGGGTTGGCCCGCCTCGAGCGCACCCAGTCCGGTCAGCACCGCCTCGGCTTGATCCAGAGCCGGCTCAGGAGGTGCAGTCGGCAGCGCGAGACCCTCACCTCGGGGAGCACCCCAGCAGGCCAGATCGAGGGCCGCCTGCGTGAGGTCCGCCGTGGTGATCTCGGCTGGAGCGTGCGCGGGCCGTGCTGCGAAATCAGCCTCGGCCATACAGCGGACAACGGTTCCCGAGCCCTGGCGGGCCGCACGTCCAGCACGCTGCACCATGGAGTCCTTGGCCGCTCCGACCGTCACCAGGCCTGACATTCCGCGCACAGAATCCAGGCGCACCTGCCGGTCAAGACCCGCGTCGATCACAGTGCGCACACCGGGCACCGTCAGAGAAGACTCCGCAACGTTCGTGGCAACAACAATCCGCTGCCGGTCACCGCCGCCGGAGGTGATCCTGCGCTGTTCACGTGCCGGAGTGCTGCCCGTCAGGGTGAGGACCTCCGCGTCGGTCAGCGACGCCAAAGCTGATGCCACCCGGGTGATCTCGCGCCTACCGGGGAGGAAAACGAGGATGTCGTGCTCCACCTCGTGAGCCTCATCAGCAGCAACACGGGCAACGTGATCAAGGAAGTCCCACTCGACCCCGCGCACCCCCAGGGCCTGCGGCCCGGGAGCCCAGCGCTGCTTAAGGTCAAACAGCTGAGCCGAGGCGCTCAGAACAGGTGCGGGAGTGCCCGGTTCGCCCAGAAGACCAGCCCACATCTGCGCGTCCACCGTCGCCGACATGACCACGAGGCTCAGGTCATCGCGCAGATCAGCCAACTGGCGCAGCATGGCGAAGACAAGGTCAGATTCGAGAGCGCGTTCGTGCACCTCATCCATGACAACGGCGTCGATGCCGGACAGCTCCGGGTCACTGAGCAGACGGCGCAGGAGAACGCCCGTCGTTGCGAACTCAACCCGATCACCCCGGCGGTGTTCACCGCGCACCGCAAGACCCACGCGCTCGCCCGACAGATCCGCCAAACGGTCCGCCGCAGCGCGAGCCGCCACGCGCCTGGGCTGCGTGACCACAACCCTGCCGGACACCAGGTTCGCCACCGCCGGCGGCACAACCGTCGTCTTACCCGTGCCGGGCGGTGCCTCGACAACCGCGCGCAGCGGCCCAGAAGCACAGCTTTCAGCCAAGCGGGGGACAAGAGAAGCCGCCGGAAGTCCACGGCCAATGGCCTCGAGGTCGAAAACACTCACCCCAGTAGACTAAGGGGCATGCGCATTGTCAGATTTGTCCACAACGACGAACCCACCTACGGGGTGCTCGAAGGCGATGTCCCCGAACCCGCCGACGACGGCACCTTCGACACATCGGGTCTGGAAATCGCGGTCCTGTCAGGAGACCCCTTCTTCAGCCCAGCCGGATCCACCGGCGAACGCCTGCCCTACGCGGACGTGCGGCTGATCGCACCCATCATCCCGCGCTCCAAAATCATCGCCGTCGGCCGCAACTACGCCGACCACGCACGGGAACTTGGCAACGAAGTTCCCGCCAGCCCGCAGTTCTTCTTCATCCCCAACACCGCCATCGTCGGACCGAATGAACCCGTCCGCCTGCCCGCGGTATCCGAAGAAGTGTCCTACGAAGCCGAACTGGCCGTCATCATTTCGCGCGTGGCCAAACAGGTCCGCCGGGAAGACGCGCTGAAGCACGTTCTCGGCTACACCGTCGCCAACGATGTCACCCTGCGCGACCTGCAGAAAACCGACCTGCAGTGGGCCCGAGCCAAAGGATTCGACACCTCGACCCCGGTTGGCCCGTGGATCGAAACCGAACTTGACGCAGAAGACCTGCGAGTGCGCTCCTGGGTCGACGGCGAGCTGCGCCAAGACGGCACCACGGCAGACATGGTGTTCGACATTCCCGCACTCATCGAAGCCATCTCCGAGACCATCACCCTGCTGCCCGGCGACATCATCCTCACCGGCACCCCCGCCGGTGTCGGCAAAGTCGAAGCCGGTCAGCGCATGAACATTGCAGTCGAAGGGCTGGGACTGCTGTCCAACCCAGCCATGGACGCCTAAAACAAGAAAAGGAAAAACGTGAGCGTACGAGTTCGCTTCTGCCCTTCGCCTACCGGAACCCCGCACGTCGGGATGGTGCGCACAGCCCTGTTCAACTGGGCGTACGCACGCCACACCGGCGGCACATTCGTCTTCCGCATCGAAGACACCGACGCCGCCCGCGACTCGGAGGAGTCCTACCAGCAGATCATCGAAGCCATGAACTGGCTGGGCCTGGACTGGGATGAGGGCATCGACGTCGGTGGCCCCCACGGCCCCTACCGCCAGTCTCAGCGCGGCGAGATCTACCAGGACGTCATCCAGAAGCTCAAAGACGCCGGCCACCTGTATGAATCCTTCTCCACACCGGAGGAAACCGAAGAGCGCCACCGTGCCGCCGGCCGCGACCCCAAGCTGGGCTACGACGGCTACGACCGCGACCTGACAGAAGAGCAGAAGGCGGCCTACCGCGCTGAGGGACGCGAACCCGTTCTGCGTGTGCGCATGCCGGATGAGGACATCACGTTCACCGACGTGGTGCGCGGAGAAATCACCTTCAAAGCCGGCTCCGTTCCGGATTTCGTGGTGGTGCGCGCCAACGGCCAGCCGCTGTACACGCTCGTCAACCCCGTTGACGACGCACTCATGGGCATCACCCACGTGCTGCGCGGTGAAGACCTTCTGTCCTCGACTCCCCGCCAGATTGTGCTGTACGAAGCACTCAAGGACATCGGTGTGGCTGAATTCACCCCCGAGTTCGGCCACCTGCCCTACGTCATGGGCGACGGCAACAAGAAGCTGTCGAAGCGCGACCCCGAATCGAACCTGTTCCACCACCGCGACAACGGGTTCATCCCCGAAGGGTTCATCAACTATCTGGCACTGCTGGGCTGGTCGATTGCTGCCGACCGCGATGTCTTCACGGTCGAAGAAATGCTCGAAGCATTCGACATCCACGACGTTCTGCCCAACCCGGCGCGCTTCGACGTCAAGAAGGCCACGGCCATCAACGCCGACCACATCCGCATGCTCGACGAGGACGAATTCGGCCGCAGGCTCCTGCCGTTCCTGCAGAACGCCGGACTGGTCGACGCTGAGCCGACTGAGCGTCAGCTGGAGGTGCTGCGTCAGGCCGTGCCGCTCGTGCAGACCCGCATGAACCTGCTCAGCGAAGCTCCGGACCTCATGAGCTTCCTCTTTGTTGATGAAGATGGGTTCGAACTTCACGAAGACGGGCTGAAAACCCTGCGCGAAACCGCACCGGAGGTTCTGCGCGCCTCGATCGAGGTGCTGGAGCCGCTGGAGGACTTCACCACGGACACGCTGCAGACGGTTCTCAAGACAAAGCTCGTCGAAGAGATGGAAATCAAACCGCGCTTTGCCTTCGGCCCGCTGCGCACCGCACTGTCAGGCCGTCGCATCTCACCGCCGCTGTTTGAATCCATGGAAATCCTCGGCAAGGACGTCACGCTGGGCCGCCTGCGCGGTCTGCTCGACCACCTGGAAGGCTGATTCACGGTGCTGACATGCGAAGACCTGCGCGTTGAGGTTCCCCTCGACCACTTCGGGGACACTCCCGGGACGATCGAGGTCTACGCGAGGATTGTGGGCAATGGTGACAGCGGCAACAAGCCGTACCTGCTTTACCTGCAGGGCGGTCCCGGTGTTGAGGCCTTCCGTCCGACAGAGAACAGCCCCACGTGGCTGCCGGAGGCGCTGAAAACCCACCGCGTTGTCATGCTCGACCAGCGCGGCACCGGTCTGTCTTCGCCGATCGGCTGGGTGGACGGGCGTTTTGTCGGCACCGGGGGAGCACAGGACCCCGAGGCGGTTGCTGAGCGCATGAGCTTCTACCGGGCTGATGCGATCGTTGAGGACGCTGAGGCTGTCCGCCGAGCACTCGGGGTTGAGAAGTGGGCGATCCTTGGGCAGTCGTTCGGCGGCTTCACGTCACTGCGCTACCTGGCTGAGCATCCCGAATCTCTGCTGAGTGCGCGGATCACCGGGGGATTGGCACGTGTGCCGCAGCCCGGTGCTGACCCTGATCCGGCAATTGCGTACGCCCGCACGTGGCAGATCATGCGAGAGAAATCACAGAAATTCTTTGCGCAGCACCCCGGTGCGGCCGAGGCCATGAAGAAACTGCACGCTCGTGCAGTCACCGATGGCATCGCCCTGCCCGATGGCACGGTTGCCGCAGAGGCACACGTGCGTTCACTCGGCCTCCTGCTGGGAGCCAGCGGAGGCGACCAGAAGCTGCGTTTCCTACTGGAACACGACGTCGATTCAGCCGCCCTGCGGCATGACCTGCAGGCCTCGCTGCCGTTCAGCGCGCGCAATCCGCTGTACGCGGCATTCCACGAAACCTGCTGGGCCTCGGGCGCTAAGACCGATTGGGCGGCGCTGCGCGCACGCCCGGCTGAAGCTGCCGATGATCCGCTGTGGCTTTCGGGTGAACACGTTGACCCCGAGCTTTTCCGCACGGGTCCGCTGGCCGTGTGGGACGACGTCGCACAGGCGCTCGCCGAACGGGATTGGCCTGTCATGTGGGACGTTGAGAAGCTGCGCCAGGCTGATGTTCCCACGGCGGCTGCCGTCTACACGCACGATGCGTTTGTTCCCCGCGACATGTCTCGTGAAACAGCCGGGCTGCTTCCCAAGTGCGAAGTGTGGGAGACCGACGCCTACGAACACAACGGTCTTGCGGCTTCCGACGGCGAGGTTCTGCGCCGGCTGAACGGGCTTCTTGAAGGCATGAACGCGGCGGGCTGAGTGGCTGTTTGAGCGCAGTTTTGCATTCCCGCTCGGTGATGATGTAGAGTCTACTTCTGTTGCCGAGCGGGAAATCCCGCCAGCTCATTGGGGTATGGTGTAATTGGCAGCACGAGTGATTCTGGTTCACTTAGTCTAGGTTCGAGTCCTGGTACCCCAGCCAAATTCTTACGAACTCAATAGTCTTGCCCCCGTCGTCTAGTGGTCCAGGACACCGCCCTCTCAAGGCGGAAACGGCAGTTCGAACCTGCTCGGGGGTGCAAAACGCGAAAGCCTCAGCCAATCGGCTGAGGCTTTCGCGTTTCTGTGTGCGGGCCTTAGCCGCACAAAAACTCCCGTTAGCCGGGATTCACGCTTTAGCCGCTAAAACACCCGTTTGCCGGGTTCCGCCCCCTTAGCCGGAATCCACCCCTTAGCCGCACAAAAACTCCCGTTGGCCGGGTTTTGTTGGCTTAGCAGTTGTTGCTAAGGCGCAGATTCCGGCTAACGGGAGTGTGCAGGTTGTGGGATGGTTCTGCTGCTGGGACGGGCGAGGTGGAAGCCAGCACCCTGTCGAGGTGAGGGGGGCAGGGATGGGCGGCAGCGCCACCTCGCGTCCGGCACCGCCGCGAAGCTCAGGCCCGGGTGAGGGCTTCTGTCAGAGCGCGTCCAGCCTCAACAACCGACTGCGCGTGCAGGCGGCCGGGCTGGCGGGTCAGGCGGTCAACGGGACCGGAAATCGACACCGCGGCAACAACCCGGTTCGACGGCCCGCGGACGGGCGCGGAAACGGAGGCGACACCTCGTTCGCGTTCGGCAATCGACTGTGCCCAGCCGCGGCGGCGGACACCGGAAAGCATCGTGGCCGAAAAGCGCGCCCCGCGCAGACCCGTGTGCAGGCGGTCCGGCTCTTCCCACGCAAGCAGCACCTGCGCAGCAGAGCCGGCGCGCATCGACAGGGTTGCGCCAACCGGAACCGAGTCGCGCAGACCAACAGGGCGTTCAACAGCTGCAACGCACAGTCGCAGATCACCCTGGCGGCGGAAAAGCTGAGCCGATTCACCCGTGCGGTCGCGCAGTTGGGCGAGGATCGGCCCGGCTGCGGCCAGCAGGCGGTCTTCGCCGGCAGCGGAAGAAAGTTCAGACAGGCGAGGGCCCAAAATAAAACGTCCCTGCAGGTCGCGGCCCACAAAACGGTGGTATTCGAGGGCGACCGCCAGACGGTGCGCGGTGGGGCGGGCCAGGCCTGTCAGTGCAACAAGTTCTGCAAGTGAGGCGGGCCCGGCTTCGAGTGCGGCAAGAACAGCCGATGCCTTGTCGATGACACCGACGCCGCTTCCGGTTTGACTGCTCATGCCACTATTGAACCGTCTCAGGATTCAAGATGCAAGTCCGACCTTTGGACAATAGTTCGTACAGTGAAACTCACATCAGGTGAAGCCGATGCGAAAGGACGTGCACTGTGGGCAGGACGCTTGCAGAAAAGGTATGGGATGACCATACGGTCAAGGCCGGAGAAGGTGGGGACCCCGATCTCATCTATATCGACCTCCACCTTGTTCACGAGGTGACGTCGCCGCAGGCTTTTGAGGGTCTTCGTCTTGCTGGCCGCCCCGTGCGCCGTCCTGACCTCACAATCGCGACGGAGGACCACAACACTCCAACGCTCGACATCTTCAAGCCGATCGCCGACCCCACCAGCCGCACGCAGATCGAAACGCTGCGCAAGAACGCTGAGGAGTTCGGCATCCGCCTGCACTCCCTGGGTGATGCAGAGCAGGGCATCGTCCACGTTGTCGGCCCGCAGCTGGGGCTGACGCAGCCGGGCATGACGGTGGTCTGCGGTGACTCGCACACCTCGACCCACGGAGCCTTCGGGTCGATCGCAATGGGGATCGGCACCTCGGAAGTGGAGCACGTCCTGGCCACCCAGACGCTCCCGCTCAAGCCGTTCAAGACCATGTCGATCACCGTCAACGGCGAACTGCCGGAAGGCTCCAGCGCGAAGGACATCATCCTGGCGATCATCGCGAAGATCGGCACCGGCGGGGGACAGGGCTACATCCTCGAGTATCGCGGCGAAGCCATCGAAAAGCTGTCGATGGAAGCCCGTATGACCATCTGCAACATGTCGATTGAAGCTGGTGCGCGCGCCGGTATGGTCGCGCCAGACCAGACGACTTTCGATTACATCAAGGGCCGCCCGCATGCCCCGCAGGGCAAAGACTGGGACGACGCCGTCGAATACTGGAAGACCCTGCGCACCGACGATGACGCCGTCTTCGACGCCGAGGTCGTCCTCGAAGCCGAAGACATCGAACCGTTCGTCACGTGGGGCACGAACCCCGGCCAGGGCCTGCCGCTGTCGGCAAACGTCCCGAACCCGGCCGACATCGCCGACGAAACCGAACGCTTCGCCGCTGAAAGCGCCATCGAATACATGGGCCTGACTCCCGGCACGCCGCTGCGCGACATCCGGGTGGACACGGTGTTCCTCGGTTCGTGCACGAACTCCCGGATCGAAGACCTACGAGGTGCCGCCGACATCATCCGGGGCCGCAGCAAAGATCCGAACGTCAGGATGCTCGTGGTGCCCGGTTCCGCTCGGGTCCGCCTGCAGGCGGAACAGGAGGGGCTGGACAAGGTGTTCACAGACTTCGGTGCTGAATGGCGTTTTGCCGGCTGCTCGATGTGCCTGGGCATGAACCCCGACCAGCTGGCCGAGGGCGAACGCTGCGCATCGACCTCGAACCGCAACTTCGAAGGACGTCAGGGCAAGGGCGGACGCACCCACCTGGTGAGCCCGCTCGTGGCTGCCGCAACGGCCGTGCGCGGAACACTGTCAAGCCCGGCGGATCTGGACTGAGGGAGGAAAGCTGTGGAGAAGATCACCAAGCACACCGGGATCGGCGTACCGCTGCGCCGCTCGAACGTCGACACCGACCAGATCATTCCGGCGGTCTACCTCAAACGGGTGACCAAGACCGGCTTCGACGACGCGCTTTTCGCCCACTGGCGCAAAGACCCCGACTTCATCCTCAACCGCGAGCCTTTCTCGGCAGGCTCCGTGCTCATTGCCGGCCCGGACTTCGGTACGGGGTCGAGCCGCGAACACGCAGCGTGGGCGCTCAAGGACTACGGCTTCAAGGCCGTTCTCTCCAGCCGCTTTGCCGACATCTTCCGGTCCAACGCGGGTAAGAACGGCCTCGTTGCAGCACAGCTCGAACAGTCGGACATCGAACTGCTGTGGAAGGTCATCGACAACAACCCCAACACGGAAGTCACCGTCGACCTCGAAACGCGGACCGTGTCTGCCGATACCGTCACGGTGCCGTTCCAGATTGACGACTTCACTCGCTGGCGGCTGATGGAAGGCCTCGACGACATCAGCCTCACTCTGCGCGACGCCGACGCGATCGACGCCTTTGAAGCGAAGCGGCCCAGCTACAAGCCGCTCACCCTGCCGGCCCGCACGGAGGACTGAACGAGGCGGAGGCTGGAAAGAAGACTGAGCGGCAGCCTGGTGGCACTCGGCAGGAGGGTGGCCGCAGCAGAGTGCGAGGCCCAGGACCAGCACACATGCAGGTCTTGGGCCTCAGCCGTTCGAGCTAGCATAGAAGCCGGCTTATACGCTTCAGGCACAGGAGGAACATGCTCGAGGTCAACGGAGGCAATCCGCTCACAGGCACCGTTCGCGTCAGAGGTGCAAAGAACCTGGTGCCCAAGGCGATGGTTGCCAGCCTTCTGGCAGAAACACCTTCGACGCTGCGCGGTGTTCCCTGCATCAGCGACGTCGACATTGTCACCGGACTTCTCGAGCTCCACGGGGTCAGCGTCACCCAGCACCCCGACGGTGACCGGCCCGATGGCGAACTGCGCATGGACCCCACCCGCGTTGAGCAGGGAGCGATCGCGGACATTGACGCTCACGCCGGTTCATCGCGCATTCCGATCCTCTTCTGCGGACCACTGCTGCACCGTCTGGGACGAGCATTCATCCCCGACCTCGGCGGGTGCCGAATTGGGGACCGGCCCATCGACTTCCACCTCGACGTCCTGCGCTCCTTCGGTGCGCAGATCGAAAAAACGGCCGGCGGCATCAGCCTCACCGCCCCCACTCGGCTGACGGGAACCAAAGTAGAACTGCCCTTCCCGTCGGTCGGTGCGACCGAACAGGTGCTGCTCACCGCCGTGCGCGCTCAGGGTCTGACCGAGCTCAAGAACGCCGCTGTCGAACCTGAAATCCTCGACTTGGTGGCAATCCTGCAGAAAATGGGCGCCATCATCTCGGTTGACACCGACCGGGTCATCCGAATTGAGGGTGTTGACTCGCTGAACGGCTACACCCATCGGGCACTTCCGGACAGGATCGAAGCGGCATCGTGGGCATCCGCAGCACTGGCAACCGGCGGCGACATCTTCGTCGAAGGTGCCGACCAGCCCAGCATGCTGACGTTCCTCAACACGTTCCGCAAAGCCGGCGGGCAGTTCACGGTGAAGGAAAACGGCATCCGGTTCACCCACCCCGGTGGCCGCCTTCAGTCGTTGGCCCTGGAAACTGCCGTCCACCCCGGTTTCATGACCGACTGGCAGCAGCCGTTTGTCGTGGCGCTGACGCAGGCAACCGGACTGTCGATCCTGCACGAAACCGTGTACGAAAACCGCCTGGGCTTTACGAACGCACTCGTCAAAATGGGGGCCCAGATCCAGCTGTACCGCGAATGCCTGGGCGGCACCCCCTGCCGTTTTGGGCAGCGCAACTTCCGCCACTCCGCCGTGATCTCCGGGCCGACACCGCTGAAGAGCGCCAACATCGACGTGCCCGATCTGCGCGGCGGGTTCTCGCACGTCATCGCAGCCCTGGCCGCTGAAGGGCGCTCCGAGGTGTCCGGCATCGAAATCATCAACCGCGGCTATGAAGACTTCATCGCCAAACTCGACGGCCTCGGCGCACAGGTGAGCCTGACATGAGCACAGACAAGAACAGGGGAGCGGGCAGCGAGGTGAACGGCGAGGAGCGCCGTGAAATGAGCGGCAGCCAGGCGAGCCGCGAGACCAAGGCGAACGGCACAGACGAAAAGAACAGGCACCTCGGCTTCGAGGTTGCCTACGACCTGAAGTCGACCGGCCAGCAGCTCCGACGTGCGTCTTTCCTCGCCCCGTTTGTGCGCGGCGGCCTGCGGCCGCTGGGCAGGATCGCAGTCCGAGGTGCCGAGAACATCCCGCAGGACGGCCCGCTGATCGTGGCCTCCTACCACCAGTCGAACCTCGACCCGCTGGTTGTGGGCATCTCGATTTACAACCAGGGGCGGCTGCCGCGGTTCATGGCCAAGCACACCCTGTTCACGTTCCCGGTTGGGCTCGTGACCCGCCCGCTGGGTCAGATTCCGGTGGTGCGCGGTTCGCGCGAGGCGGGGGACTCCCTGGCGTACGCAAAAGCTGCCCTCGCCGCAGGACAGACCGTCACGATCTACCCCGAAGGCACCCACACGAAAGACCCCGACATGTGGCCGGGGCCCGCAAAATCCGGCACCGCCAGGCTTGCGCTGCAGACGGGAACACCGATCATCACTGTCGCCCACTGGGGCGTGCAGAACGCGCTGCCGGGCAAATCGCTGCGCCCGCGCCTTGGTCCCCGCCGAGTGATGACCGTAGACTTCTCCGAGCCGATCGTCACCGAAGGCGTGCCTGAAACCAAGGAGAACGTCGCATCGCTGACCGAGCACATCACCGCTCGCATCGCATCCCAGCTTGCCGACCTGCGCGGTGTACCGCTGCCCGATCGGTTCCGCACAGCACTTGAATGGAGGAAAGCGTGACGACAGCCGTCATGGGCGCTGGATCGTGGGGAACAACCTATGCCGGTGTGATCGCCGATGCAGGATTCCCCGTGACCGTCTGGGCACGTTCGGAAGAAGCCGCCCGCGAACTGCGGGAAGAGCACACGAACTCCAAGTACCTGCCCGGCATCCGCTTCAACGACAGGATCACCGCAACCAGCGACCCCGTTGAAGCTCTGCGCGATGCAGAGGTTGTTGTGCTCGCGGTGCCCGCGCAGTCGCTGCGGGACAACCTCCAGCAGTGGAAGGACCATATTCGTTCCGACGCGATCATCGTCAGCCTCATGAAGGGCATCGAACTGGACACGGGCCTGCGCATGAGCGAAGTCATCGCCGAAGTCACCGGCTTTGACGACAAGCAGATCGCGGTTGTGTCCGGTCCCAACCTGGCACGTGAAATCGCCGAACACCAGCCGACCGCAACGGTTGTTGCGTGCACGTGCCCTGAAAACGCCGAAGAGATCGCCCGCCGCAGCGCCAATTCCTACTTCCGCCCGTACACAAATTCTGATGTTGTGGGCGTTGAACTCGGCGGTGCTGTGAAGAACGTCATCGCGCTTGCCGTCGGCATCGCCGACGGTCAGGGACTCGGTGACAATTCGAAAGCCTCGATCATCACCCGCGGTCTGGCGGAGATCACCCGCCTAGCACTGGTCATGGGCGCCCAGGCGCACACGATGGCCGGCCTGGCCGGCATGGGCGACCTCGTGGCCACGTGTGCCTCGCCCCTGTCGCGCAACCGCTCCTTTGGCCGCCTGATGGGCGAAGGCTTAAGCGTTGACGAAGCCGCTGCAAAGACCAAGCAGACCGCCGAGGGTGTGAAATCCGCACCGGCCGTTTTGGGTCTCGGCGCAGCACACGATGTCGACCTGCCCATCACCCAGGCCGTATCCGCCGTCATCCACGGACGCCTGCACGTTGACGATGTCGCCGGCCTTCTGCTGGCCCGCAAACGCAAGGACGAATCGCAGAGCAGCTGAGGGGCCTTCGAGGGGCATGGCGGGTAGGCTGGATCACGCAAGCCCAACAGAGGAGGAACAGTGTCGAACTCACCTTTTGCCAGGCTCAATGACGTACCGCGCTTCGAACTGACCAGCACCGATGTGGCTGAGGGTCAGCGCCTTCCGCAGGCTCAGGCCTCCGGGCTCATGGGTGTTGACGGCGGCGAAGACATTTCGCCGCAGCTTTCCTGGAGCGGTTTCCCTGAAGAAACCAAGGCCTTTGCCGTCACCTGCTACGACCCGGACGCGCCGACTGGCTCCGGCTTCTGGCACTGGACTGTGACCGACATTCCCGGCACCGTCACCTCGCTGCCGGCGGATGCTGGAAATCCCGAGGCGGGGCTCCTGCCCGAAGGTGCTGTCACGGTTCGCAATGACGCCGGTGACCGCCGCTTTGTCGGTGCCGCACCGCCGGAAGGCCACGGACCGCACCGCTACTTCTTCATCGTGCACGCTCTGTCGGAGCCGCTGGGCGTTGACGAAAACGCAACGCCGGCATTCGTCGGCTTCAACATCTTCTTCAAGTCGATCGGGCGTGCCTGGATCGAAACGAACTACGAACTCTGAGAAACCCTATGAGCAGTCAGCGCACCACCGTCGCCGTTCTCTTCGGCGGCCGTTCCAGTGAACACTCGGTCAGCTGCGTCAGCGCAGCCGGCGTCATCGGCGCTCTCGACCTGGACCGGTACCGTCCCGTGCCGATCGGGATTACGAAGAACGGCACGTGGGTCACGGTCGAAGACCCAACCTCGTTCAGCTTTGCTGACGGTGCAATGCCGGAAGTCGAAGAGAACGGTTCGGCGGTTTTCGTATCGCCGTCCACGCGGGGTGTTTCGCTGCTTGAACGTGACGCCGACGGTACGGTGCGCGACCTCGGCGACATCGACGTGTTCTTCCCCGTTCTGCACGGTCAGTTCGGGGAAGACGGCACGCTGCAGGGCCTGTTGGAGCTCAAGGGTGTTCCGTTCGTCGGGCCCGGTGTGCTGACCTCTGCCGTCGGCATGGACAAGCACTTCATGAAGACGGTTCTGCGCTCAGCCGGGATTCCCACCGCTGACTGGCAGACCGTCACCGCAAAGCAGTGGGCCGATGATCCGGCCGGCGTTCGTGAGCGCCTAGCCGCGCTGGGCCTGCCGGTTTTCGTCAAACCCGCCCGGGCTGGATCGTCCGTAGGCATCACCAAGGTTGCGGAGGCTGAAGACCTCGACGCCGCACTGCGCGAGGGCTTCGAACATGACCACAAGGTCATAGTCGAACCCGGCATTGACGGCCGTGAAATCGAATGCGCGGTCCTGGGCTCCCACTGGGACGACGAACTCACTGCATCAGTGCCGGGTGAGATCGTCATCTCCGGCGACCACGAATTCTACGACTTCGAGGCCAAATACCTTTCCGCGGACGATGTCCACCTGGAGGCCCCCGCGGACATCCCAGACGACGTGGCCCGCACAGTACAGGCCATCGCCGCTGACACTTTCCGCGCTTTTGAGTGCTCCGGGCTGACTAGAGTCGACACCTTCGTTCAGGCTGATGGCACGGTACTTGTCAACGAAATCAACACCTCGCCGGGATTCACCCCAACATCGGGATACCCGCACATGATGGGGAAGTCAGGTATCGACTACCCCGAACTCATTTCACGCCTCATCGACATCGCACTGGTCGACGTCAACCGCAGGTGAAGCTGCGGCGAGGGAAGGAGCCCGCGCTTGTCGGGGCACCCGGTCCGAAACCTGCCCACACCCGTTAGCCGGGATCTGCGGCTTAGCAACAACTGCTAAGCCAACAAAATCCGGCTAAAGGGAGTTTTTGTTCGGCTAAAGGGTGGATTCCGGCTAACGGGAGTTTTTGCTGCTGCCCGGTGTGGGGCTGTACTGGTTCTGCAGGCAAGGTACGAGGTGCCGCTTTCGCCGGCACCGGAACCGCACCTGGGCTGGGAGTGGAGTTCCACCTCGTGCGTCGTGTCATCGCACGTGCCCCCGCGACGGGACTAGGGCACGATAAGTTCCGGGAAGCAGCCTGGTTTTCCCTTTGGGCAAGTCATTCTTAAACCTGCGCACTCCCGTTAGACGGAATCTGCGCCTTAGCAACAACTGCTAAGCCAACAAAATCCGGCTAACGGGAGTTTTTGTGCGGCTTAGGGGTGCTTTTGCGGCTAAAGGGTGGATTCCGGCTTATGGGTGCTTTTGCGGCTAACGGGTGTTTGCGTGAGGAAGTGCGGGGTGCCGGTCAGTTCCCGTCGCCAGGTGCCTCGCTGGGCGCCTCGTCTTCAGGTGCTTCGCCGTTTACGTCTTCGGCGCCGACGCATTCGCGCTCGGCTTCGATCTGCTGAACAGCAGCAGACAGAGCCGACAGCGCCTCAGCGCCGGCGATCTTCGTGGTGTCGAGTGTCAGCTCCACCGAGGGGCTGCGTCCGTAGGTTTCAAAAATCCACGTGTCGCCTTCACCTTCGCGGGAAACCCAGTCGACATCGTCGGCACGCACACAATGGTCGGTCGACGGTCCGGGCATTTCGCCGCCACAGCGCAGAACAACAGCGCTCGGATCACCCCACGCGGCTGTGGCCTGGGAAGAAGCTTTGCGCTTCTCGTGATTGCCGATAACCTCCGGCAGGCGCAACATGACATCCGCACAAGCGGGATCGGTTGCGTGAGGCTGCGGTTCGACGACAACAACCGGCGCACACGCCGACAGCCCTACAAGCGCAGAAAAGCCGACAGCTGCAGCGGAGAGCTTCCTCAAGACCATGTCCCTAAGGGTATCGCCCGGCCATTCGCACTAGGCTGATGCCCATGCCCAGCACGCCGAACCAGCCGGAACCCACCGCGCCGCAGCCCAACAACGACGTTGCGCCCAGCGACGCCACAGAGCTGACCCTCAAAGACGTCGGCGAAGACGGCGTGCTCGAACAGATCTTCTCGGTCCTGCAGGCACAATCAGCGCACCCGCCAGCACAGCCACCCGCAGACCCAGAAACACACGCAACCTCCGCCTCGAGCCCGGTTGCCGGCCCGAGTGACCTCATCGTTGGCCCGGGTGATGACGCCGCAGTCTCACACACACCCGGCAATCTGGTCTCCAGCGTCGACATCCTCACAGAGGGAGCTGACTTCCTGCCCGAATGGTTCGACCCCTACCGCCTGGGCGTGAAGGCCGCCGCGCAGAACCTCGCCGACATCTGCTCGATGGGCGCCAGCCCGCACGGCCTGCTGTTTGCGCTGGCCGCCCCGGATGACACCCCGGTCAACACGGTCCGACTCCTGGCACAGGGACTTTCTGACGAAGCCGCACGAGGTGGAGCCACAGTCATCGGGGGAGACCTGTCGTCTTCTCAGTGCCTCACCTCGACCGTGACAGCACTGGGCTTCATCGACCGGGGCCTGACCCCGGTCACCCGGTCCGCTGCCAAGCCGGGCCACGATGTTTTCCTCGCAGGAACTGTCGGCTGGGCGGCAGCGGGACTGGCCCTGCTGTTCGCCGGCGTGCGCTTGGGAGACGACCCCCACCTCGACCCTTTTATAGAGGTGCAGCTGGCACCTCGTCCTGATTATGAGTCAGTACAGAACCTGGCGACCTGGGCGGCAGCTGGGATTGATGCCTCGGATGGTTTGGCCGGCGACCTCGGGCGCGTGGCACGGGCTTCCGGTGTGCGCATCCGCCTGGACGAAACCGCAATCGACCGCCTGGCAGAACCGCTGCTGCCAGCGGCCGAACACTTGGGAACACCGGAAGCTGCCCGCGAATGGGTGCTCGGCGGTGGGGAAGACCACGGCTTCCTCGCGTGCGCTCCCGCGGGCAGTGCTCCGGTAGGGTGGACGCGGATAGGCGCGTGCGAAGAGGGCCAGCCGGATGTTCTGGTGGGCGACCACTCGGCAGCTGACAGCGCCTATAAACACTTCTGACACAGCTTTGCGGAAACGGACGGCTTAGCGGAAACGGACATGGTGAACGACAACAGCATGCGCTGGGGCGGGCGGCTGGCTGCCCGCTGGGCGCAGCAGGCAGTGGAGCGACTGCGCCGCCAGCGCGGCAGCATCGACTCCATAAACGTGTTCCCCGTAGCCGACGGCGACACGGGATCGAACATGTACGCCACCGTGAAATCCGCCTACCGAGCTGTAGAGGCCATTGACGGGCCGGCAACTCTGCCGCGGGTCGTCGAGGCGATGGCCGCCGGTGCTCTGCGGGGCGCCCGCGGCAATTCGGGTCTCATCTTGGCCGTTGCCCTGCGGGGAGTCGCTGACGAACTCGGCGAGGCGGCTCTCGCCGAAGGTGACCTCACGCCCGACCGCTTCGCCTCGGCGATTGAACTGGCTGCCCACCGGGCACAGACCGCAATTGCCGAACCCACACACGGCACTATGCTCACAGTGCTGCACGCGATGGCCGAAACCGCGCGCACCCAGGCCGACGAAGGCGCGGAGCTCGTGCAGCAGATTGAAGCAGTGCGCTCCTGCTCGATTGAAGCGCTGCGCGACACCACCGGCCAGCTGGACGTGCTCGGCCAGGCGCAGGTGGTCGACGCCGGCGCCAGCGGCATCGTCGAAATCTTTGACCTGCTGTACCTCACCGTCACCGGGGGAGCGGTCGGCGAAACCTCCAGCCCCATTGCGGGGCTGACTTCCGTCGTGCCGAAGCTCACGGGTGATGGGGTTACGTGTGGTGGCGCAGGAGGTGCCGGTGCGGCTGGTGCCGGGGCGGCTGGCGCTGGTGCCGCAGAAGGTGCAGGGGCGGCGGGTGCCGGTGCGGCTGGCACTGGTGCCGCGGAAGGTGCCGGGGTGGCGGGTGCTGGTGCCGCGACGGGTGCCGACACGCTGGAGCTCGTGTTCACGCTCAGCGACAGCAAAGACCGAACCCGCCCGCTTAAGCGCATCCTCGCGAAAGCTGACGCCCGGTCGGTCGTCATTTCGTGGCCCATGGTGCACGTGCACGTCACGAGCGAAGCCCACGCGCTGCGCGTGCTGCGCGACGTCGAACAGTACGGGCTGGCGCAGCTGCGGACAGAAGACCTTGTCAACGGCGCAAACCACGGGCCGCTGCGCGCAGCGGCCGCGGCTTCCACAGCGCCGCTCATGCTGCGGGCCGCGCTGACAGGTGCGATAGCCATCCGACTGGACCGCGGCGAACAAGCGGGAAGCCTGCACGACGTCCTGTCAGACGGCACCACAACGGTGCTCGTTGCCGACAGCCCCGAAGGGCAAGCCTCCATCAACGCCGCAGCCGCCGACGGTGTTTACGCGATCCCCACCGGCAGCCCCATTTCAATGGTCAGCGCACTGGCGGTCTTCGACCCCCACGCAGACGCCGACGACGTCGCAGAGGACATGGCCGATGCCGCTTCTCTCGACATCCGCCGGCTGTGCTTCGCCGGACAGTCCGCGGCCGGCCCGCTGGTGTACACGAAAACCGACGTGCTGGTCCTATCTGAGGGCCGCATCCTCTTCATCGAACACACGCCGGAAGCTGCCATCGTCGAGGCCATCTCGCGTCTGGCCGCCGACGGTGACCCCGAACTCATCACCATCAGCTACGGCCAACAGGCAACGCCTCCGATGCGCGAGGCCATGGAGGACGCCGTGCGCCGCGCTTATCCGGAAGCCGAAGCCGAAATCTTCGATGCAGACCTCAGCGGAGTCTGCGCCGATGTGGGTGTCGAATGAAACCGCTGACAGACTTCGTCAGCAGCCGCGATGAAAAAGCACTCGCCAAGCTGGGCATCAGCTCAGTCGGCGAACTGCTGCGGTACTTCCCGCGCACCTACATCCATCCAGGCACCGTCACCGAAATCAGCCGCTTGGAGGCCGGGCAGACCGCAATCGTCTACGCCACCATCGAATCAGTGAACACCAGGCCCATGCGCAACCGGCGCGGCACTATCACCGAAGTGACACTGGCAGACGAACACGCCGAAATCACTGCGACGTTCTTCAACCAGAAATACCTCGCCGAACAGCTCAAGCCCGGCACCCGCATGGTGTTGACCGGCGACATCAAGGTCTACCGCAACTCCCTGCAGATCCAGAATCCCCGCTGGCTGGGACACGAGGACTACATCGACCGCGGGGACATCGAAAACCCCATCCCCATCTATCGGTCCAGCAAACAGTTCGCATCTGACCGGCTCGCAAAGACAATCCGCACCGTGCTCGATGCCCTCGGCGCAGAAGACTTCACCGATCCCATCCCCGCAGAGGTGCTCGCCGACCACGGCCTGCCTGACCTGCGCAAAGCCCTCACCATGATTCACCGGCCAAAAAACGAGGCCGATGTCAAAGAGGCCATGGAGCGCTTCCGCTTCGAAGAGGCCTTCGCCCTGCAGGCCGAACTCTACGGCCGCCGGCAGCGGGCCAAAGCAGAACAGTCCGTCCGCCTGCCCGGCAAAGTCGACGGCCTGCTCGCATCCTTTGATGAGTCCCTGCCGTGGCCGCTGACCAAATCGCAGCGGCGGGCCGGCACCGAAATCTCGCAGGACCTCGATTCGGATTCGCCGATGAATCGGCTGCTGCACGGTGACGTCGGCTCGGGTAAGACTCTCGTGGCCATGCGGGCCATGCTCCAGGCTGTCGACTCTGGCCGCCAGGCGGCCATCATGGCGCCCACGGAAGTCCTCGCCGCACAGCACTATGAGAGCTTCTCGCGCATGCTCGGTCAGCTGCGCACCGACGACACTCTGTTCTCCCAGGCAGAAGGTGTGCGGATCGCGCTGCTGACCGGATCAACCCCACAGGCCCAAAGGCGCAAGATCCTGTTGGACCTGGCCAGCGGGCAGATCGACATCATCGTCGGCACTCACGCGCTGCTGTCGGACACCACGATCTTCGCAGCGCTCGGCCTGGTCGTCATTGACGAACAGCACCGCTTCGGCGTCAACCAGCGTGAAGCCCTGCGCACAAAAGCCGGGGGAGTCATCCCACACGCCCTCGTCATGACGGCAACCCCCATCCCGCGGACAGTCGCCATGACCGTCTTCGGTGACCTCGACGTGTCCACCCTGACCGATATGCCGGGCGGGCCGAAGAAGATCGCCACCCACGTTGTCGCTCTCGGCACGCACCCCCACTGGATGGACCGCGTGTGGGAGGTCGTGGCCGAACACGTCGAGGCGGGGCTGCAGGCCTATGTTGTCGTCAGCCGGATTGAAGACGACCCAGAGCTGTTCGGCATCGACTCTGCACTCGCCGCGATCAACGCTGTTCCCAGGCTGGCCGGCCGCCGGGTTGACGCACTGCACGGACAGATGTCGCAGGAAGACAAAGACGCCGTCATGGCGGAGTTCACGGCAGGCGACATCGACGTGCTCGTGTCCACAACCGTCATCGAAGTCGGCGTGGATGTCCACCGGGCCCGCGCCATGGTCATCCTCGACGCCGACTGCTTCGGCTTAGCTACCCTCCACCAGCTGCGCGGACGGATCGGCCGTGACGGCGAGCAGGCGATCTGCTTCCTCGTGACCTCCCGCACCACAGACGACGAGGCGGTGGGACGGCTGAGTACGGTCGCCGGGACTTTGGACGGATTCCGGATTGCAGAACACGATGTCGACAACCGCCGCGAAGGCGATGTTCTGGGCCGAGGCCAGTGGGGTTCGCGCAGTTCGCTGCGCTACCTGCGGGTGCTGCGCGACGAAGGAATCGTCGCCGCCGCCCGCACTGCCGCACACGCCTATATGGACGCCCACCCGGAGGGCACGCCCGAACTGCGGGCCTATGTTGATGACCTCGCGGGCGATGACCTCATGGAGGTTTCATGACCCGCATCATCGCCGGCAGCCTGGGCGGGCGCAGGATCGAAACCCCGTCCGGCTCTGACACTCGCCCCACCTCGGACAGGGTGCGCGAATCCCTTTTCGCCCGCCTGGACTCCCTGGGGATGCTCGCCGACTCCAACGTCCTCGACCTGTTCGCCGGTTCTGGAGCCCTGGGCCTCGAAGCGATCTCCCGAGGTGCCACCCGGGCCGTGTTTGTTGAGCGCGCCGGCAAAGCGGCTCAGGTCGTGAAGAAGAACATCCGCACCCTCGGACTGAACGACAGCTGCTCCGTCCAGGTGCGCGCCGCCCAACCGGCCGTCGAATCCCTCGCGGGTTCCGATAAGCGCTTTGACGTCATCTTCGCCGACCCGCCCTACCCGCTGGGGGAATCGGAACTTGCCCAGCTGCTCGAAACAGCCGCGGGGCTGCTGAAAGACGACGCGTCGCTTCTTGTCATAGAGCGAAGCGCACGCTCGCCCCAGCCGCAGCTGCCGCATAGTCTTAGCGTGTACGCGAAGTCTCTTCACGGCGAAACCGCGCTGTGGCTTGTTGAGAGGAGCGGAGAATGAAGGTCGTTTGCCCGGGCTCCTACGACCCGATCACCCTGGGCCACATCGATGTGGCGCTGCGTGCGGCCAAGCTTTTCGATGAGGTTGTTCTTGCCGTTGTGCACAATCCCAACAAAACCGGCAATTTCCCGGTTGCCGAACGGGTTCGGCTGATCCGCGAATCCCTCGCCGAATCCGGTGCCCCTGACAATCTCACAATCGACGATGTGCCGGGTGGTCTGCTGGTCGACTACTGCCAGGACGTGGGTGCGGTTGGTGTGGTCAAGGGCATCCGAGGCGGAACCGACTACGCCTATGAACTTCCGATGGCGCGGATGAACAGCGAAATCGGGGACGTCGAAACCATTTTCCTGCCCGGTTCGCCTCACTTGGAGCACGTGTCGTCATCGCTCATCCGCGAAGTGCATGCTCTGGGCGGCGATGTTTCGTCCATGGTTCCCGGCCCCGTTCTCACAGCTCTTGACTCTCTGAAGAACACATAGTGCGCCCCGGTTGGTTCTTCGGGCTTGTCCTCCATACCGTCCTTCTGCACGGCACGTTCAATGCCGCGAAGGTCATGGTGTCGTATAAGACGCTGGCTGAGGGCGGTGACGCTTTTGCCGTCGGCATGATGGTGACGGCCTATTCGCTCGTTCCGCTCTTTGCGGCACTCACCGTGGGCAGGCTCGTGGACCGCGGTCTCTACGTACCCATTCTTTGGGTGGGAACTGCCGCCTGCACCGCCGCGCTGGCAGGTGCCGCGCTCAGTTCGGGGATTCCCGCGCTCGTGCTGTTCTCCATGCTTTTGGGGCTCGGCCAGCTGCTCATGACGGTGTCATCGCAGGCGTTCATCCCCGCCTCATTCGCTCCGCAGGAACTCAACTCTCGCTTCGGCACTCTGACCCTGGGCGTGTCGATCGGACAGACCCTCGGCATGCCCCTGGCGGGTGCTGTTGCCGCCTGGGCGAGTGACGGAACCGGTCCGAATGCCGAGGCGGGGCTGTGGGCCATGTGCGCGCTCGCGGCTCTCGCTTTCCCCTGTGTCTTTGTCGTCATGCGTCGTCCCGCCGTCAAACGGGTCGGGAGGGCGCAGGCGAAGGCTGCCGCGGTTTCGCCGCGGGCGCTGCTGGGCACGCCGGGGATGAAGCCGGCGATCTTCGCCTCGATGGCCACCTTGGCGGCAATTGATCTGATGAGCGCCTATCTGCCGGTCATCGGCGAAAAGCACGGCCTGTCGGTTGTCGTCGTCACTGCGCTCATCACGGTGCGGACAGTTGCGACGATCGTGTCGCGTGCGTTCATGGGTGCGCTCACAGCTCGGTTTGATCCGATGCTTCTGCTGTGGCTGTCCTCACTTGCCGCCGGCGTTACGGTCTTCGCAATTCCCCTGTGGGTGTGGGTGCCGTTCCTCGCGATCATCATGGTGGTGTCCGGTTTCGGCTTCGGGCTGACTCAGCCGTTGACGATGACGTGGGTGTCGATGCTGGCAACACCGGGCAACCGGGCCGCCGTGATGTCGATCCGCCTGGCCGGCAACCGCCTGTCGCAGGTGGTCATGCCGATTGCGGCTTCGGCCGTGGCCTCCGTCGCCGGGGTCGGCTCGATCTTCTTCTTGTCAGGCGGGGTGCTGATGTTGGCAGCAGGCCTGACTCTGCGGGCACCTCGCCCGAAAACCGCCGAGGTGCCGGACCGGTGAGGTGCAGGGCGGCTGGGTTCAGCTGCCGGCCAGTTCCAGCAGGTCGCCCACGATTGAAATTGCCGTGAGCGCACTCGTCGACGGATTGTGCGGTGAGGGAGCACTCGAGATGCGGAACGTGAAGTCGCCCGCCGCACCGGAGGCTTCGATGTCGTGGAACGTGGGGTCGTCTGATCCGTTCCCGATCAGCTCGACGCGCACTCGGGTCAGCGATGCGCGCAGGGACTCGGGCGACACACGGCCGTCGGGAAGGCCCCGCTCGGCGGTTGCCCAGGCCAGAGCTGTTGCCACGTTGAGGTTCGAGGGGAACTTCTCAATTGCCTCTTCCGGGTCACCGTCGAACACCTGCGCGGTCTGCCCAGCCGGCAGCTGTTTCAGGCGCGTGCGCTCGTCATCGTCCATCCAGTCCTGGACGAGGGTGGACGCCTTCTTCGTCGTGGTGATGGACACGCGATCGAAGCCGAGCAGAGCGGCTGAGCGCAGCACGTCGAAACCGCCGATCGCACCATTCGTGACCACCAGGTTCGGCATGCCCAGCAGCACCTCGGCCGTCTGCTGATCAGCCAGCGCTCCCACACTGGTCAGCACGAACGGCTTGCCGATCGCGGCAATTCGCGGGGCGTAGGCGCGCACTGCGGCACCGCCGGCGCACTCAACAATGACGTCGGCGCCCTCAGCCGCCTCTTCCAGACGGTCCTGCCCGAAGATCGGGATGTCGGACTCACGATCAGTGTCGCGGTGGACAACAGCCCCGCACACTTCGACGGGGCGGCCCTCCAGCAGACTCTGAATGTCGTTGGCGATCGTGCCCATGCCGATAAGCAGTGCTTTCACTGTGTCCTCCCTGACGAACCGTTTGCGGCTGCCGAAGCGGTGCTTTCGTCAAGGTTCTCAGCGCTCTTCCTGTGCAGCAAGGGGTAGAGCACCCAGAACGCGATCGTTCCGGCCACGAGTCCCAAAACTGCTGAAAAGAACGTGTTGACCAGCCATCCCAAAGCCGCACCGAACGCTCCCGTGGCTGCGGCAACCGTGGTTTCACAGGCGTGGACGAAGTCGTAGATCGGGCTGAAGCCCAGATCGTGCATGCCGACCAGCAGAATGTGACCGCCGACCCACAACATCGCGATGACGCCGACAATTGAAAGTGTCTTCATGACAATCGGCATGGCCTTCACAATGCCGAGCCCCAGCTTTTCGGTTGAGGGCTTCTTCGCCAGGTGCAGTCCGACATCGTCCATCTTCACAATGACTGCCACGACCCCGTAGACCAGGGCTGTGATGAACAGGGCAACCACGATGAGTGAAATGAGCCTGGTCCAAAAGCCCAAGTGGTCGACCGTGGACAGGGCGATAACCATGATTTCGGCCGACAGGATGAAGTCGGTGCGCACAGCCCCGCGGACGATCTGCTTTTCCTGTTCGGGACCGCGTTCGACCGCCGGAGCCTCTTTCGCATGGGAACGACCAAGTACCAGTTCCCACAGTTTTTCGGCACCTTCGTAGCTCAAATACAGCCCGCCGATCATAAGCAGGGGAGTGAGCACCCACGGGAGGAACTGGCTGAGCAGCATGATCGCCGGCAGGATGAACACCAGTTTGTTGATGATCGACCCGCGGGCGATTTTCCACACAACGGGGAGTTCGCGAGCCGGCGAAAAGCCGTCGACATAGCGCGGGGTGACCGCAGCATCGTCAACAACAACACCGGCGGCTTTGGCCGAAGCACGCCCGGCTGCAGCACCGATGTCATCGACGGATGCGGCAGCTGCGCGCGACAGTGCGACAACGTCGTCAAGAAGGGCGGCAAGACCACCGGCCATAGGAGGATCCTCACTGTTGGAATGCGGGTCAGACAGATTCTACGGGCACTATCTGCACCGGGAGCACAGCAATTTGCCCGGCCACGGCGGCCTGGACTAGAATGGAACGCTGTGTGTCATCAGGGGCGCACATATTTCGACGGCCATCAAACACTGGGAAACGCGAAAGGGGAGAGCCGTGGAACGCAAAGATCTGCAGCTCGACCTGCGCAAGCTCGGCGTAGCCGACAAGCCCGGCGCGTGGACCGATGTCGACGTGACCGTTGCCGCCCCTGAGGACTTGCGGAACGAAATGATCGGCGTCCCGGAAGGGGATCCGCTCACGGTTCGTCTGCGGCTGGAAAGCGTTGTCGACGGCATCTACGCCTCGGGAACCTTCGAAGCCCTGGCCAAAGGTCAGGATGCGCGGACGCTCGAGGACCTCGAACTGCCCCTGTCAGTCGAAGTCCAGGAGCTCTTCGTCTACGAACGCGGAGAAGACGAAGACTCCTATGCCGTTGAACGCGATAAGATCAACCTCGAACCGCTCATCCGCGATGCAGTCGTGATGGCGCTTCCGCTCAACCCGGTGGAATCGGACGACGATGGCGAATTTTCGTACACCGTCGGCGAATTCCCCGAAGACGAAGAAGCGGGATCGATCAACGATCGCCTCGCGGCACTGAAACATCAGTTAGAGAAGAAAGAGAGCTAGACGTGGCTGTTCCGAAGCGTAAGATGTCGCGCAGCAACACCCGCCACCGTCGTTCGCAGTGGAAGGCTCAGGTCCCCGGCCTGGTCAAGACTGTGGAGAACGGTCGCGTTGTGTACTCGCGCCCCCACCACGCAAAGCTGGTGGAAGACTCCAACGGCAACCCCCTGTTCCTTGAATACAAGGGACGTAAGGTCGCTGACGCCTGACACTATGACTGAAGCGCAGAATCTGCGTGAACTCAACGAGCGTCTCGGGATCGACATTGATCCCGAGACGCTTCGTCTTTCACTCACACACCGTTCCTACGCCTTTGAAAACGGCGGCATCCCCACCAATGAGCGCCTGGAGTTCTTAGGCGACTCCGTGCTGCAGCTGGTTGCCACCGAATGGCTGTTCCACAACAACCCGGCAATGGCCGAAGGGCGTTTGGCGAAAATGCGCTCCGCCGTCGTCAACACCCGTGCTCTGGCCGCTGTTGCCCGCCAGTACGGCATCGGCGACTACCTTCTGCTGGGCAAGGGCGAAGAGCTCACCGGCGGGCGCAACAAAGACTCGATCCTGGCCGACACAGTCGAAGCGATCATCGGCGCCTGCTACATCAGCCAGGGCCGGCAGGTAGCGGAAGACCTCGTGCACAGGTTCGTTGACCCCATGCTCGATGACGCCGTCAACCTCGGTGCCGGCATGGACTACAAAACCACCCTGCAGGAAGCCGCCGCGGACCTCGGCCTGGGAGTCGTGACTTACGACATCACCTCGGAAGGACCCGACCACGCGCGCGTCTTCACGGCGCAAGCACAGCTGGGCGACACCACGTGGGGCAGCGGTGAGGGAACGTCGAAGAAGAACGCCGAACTCGTCGCCGCCGAAGCAGCCGTCAAGGCCATCCGGGAGAAACACCCCGACTGGTCCCGCGCCTGATGCCGGAACTGCCGGAAGTTGAGCACGTTCGCCGCGGGCTTGAACCGTGGGCGGTCGGCTCGCGAATCGAATCCCTGCGGGTGCTCGACCCGCGCATTCTGGGCACCACCTCTAAGCGCACGGTCGATGCGACCGCTGTTGACCGTCTGACCGCCTCTGTTCCCGGCGGTCGTGTCGAAGGGGCGTGCCGCCGCGGCAAGTTCATGTGGCTGCCCCTGGCCACAGGCTCCGTCTTTCCCGACTCCGCTTCCGAGGTGCCGGCCGGCTGGGCAGTGGCCCTCCACCTCGGCATGTCAGGGCAGGTGAGGATCCACACCGCCGCCGATGCCGTGCATCGGCACACCAGGGCCGTGTTCGACATGTGCTCAGCCGACGGGACCCCGTGGCAGATGCGGTTTGTCGATCAGCGGATCTTCGGCCACATCGGCCTGGAGCCTCTCGTGACGGGGCTTGGCTCGCCGCGTCTGGTTGCGGCTTCGGCCGCCCGGATTGCACCGGACCCCTTCGAGGACGGATTCGATGCGGAAGGC
Organism: Brevibacterium sp. HMSC22B09; assembly: GCF_001806795.1. Classification (NCBI taxonomy): domain Bacteria; kingdom Bacillati; phylum Actinomycetota; class Actinomycetes; order Micrococcales; family Brevibacteriaceae; genus Brevibacterium; species Brevibacterium sp. HMSC22B09. The sequence goes on from NZ_KV785998.1 coordinate 43,441, forward strand.
TTAGCGCGGACTCTCAAGGGCCGCCGCACAGCAATCAAGGCCGCTCTGCTGGATCAGGGCGTGGTGTCCGGAATCGGCAATATCTACGCTGACGAGGCGCTTTTCGCCGCGGGAGTCCACCCTGCCGCCCGGACCGACCGCCTGCGCATCAGCCGGATTGAAAACACCCTGCACGCCGCCCGGGACGTCATGGCCCGTGCCATTGAGGCCGGCGGAACGAGCTTTGACGAACTGTACGTCAACGTCAACGGCGAATCCGGATACTTCGACCGCAGCCTCGGCGTCTACGGCAAAGCCGGCAGTCCGTGTACCCGGTGCGGTGAAACCGTGCGCAGCAGCACGATTGCCGGACGCACATCCCACTGGTGCCCCACCTGCCAGAAACCCCAGAGGCGGTACTGACACCGCCCGCTTGTTCCAAGAGCGCAGGCTATTTGCTCCAGCACCGTCGGAGGCTTACTCTGAGGGCGGTTCATGGGAGCCGGGACACGCCCGGCTGAGAGGGCGAAGCGGCCGACCATCAGCACTCGAAGCGGATCATGCCGACGTGAGGAGAATGGTGAAGACAGCGGTCATCGGGGCGGGAATCCTCGGACTCGCCACAGCCCTGCGGCTGCAGCGCGCAGGCCACGATGTCACCGTTTTCGATCCCGCGCCGGTCAGCGGAGCCTCCTACGCGGCCGCCGGCATGCTCGCCCCCGTTGCTGAAGTCCAGTTCGGCCAAGACAGTCTGCTGCCCATCATGCAGAAAGCCCTCGACGAATACCCGGAGTTCCTGGAACTGCTCGGGATGCCACATGACGCGGTCGGCTACGAAACCGCCGGAACCCTCCTGGTGGCAGCGGACCCCGGCGACCGCGAACACCTCGAACGAATGGAGAGGGCCTACGGCGAACGCGGACTGGCGTTCAACCACCTGCCCGGCAGCAGGCTCGCGCGTCTCGAACCCGCCCTGGCTCCGGGCCTGTCAGCCGGGGCTGAAATCCCCGGTGACCTGCGCATCGACCCACGCCGTTTCACGAACGCCATGCTGGAAGCACTGGGACCGGAGGCACTTGTCCGGCAGCGCGTCACCCGCCTAGAGGGTGCGGCCGTCGAAACCGCTGACGGCGTTCTTCACAGCTTCGACACGACAGTCGTGGCCGCCGGCATGGGCATCGCCGACATCGCGGGGCTGCCTGAAGACGCGGCACTGAGCCTACGGCCGGTCTACGGCGATGTCATCCGCGTGCGAGTACCCGAAAACCGTCTGCGCTTCGGCCCGCTGCTATCCCGCACTGTCCGCGCCGTCGTCACCGGCCGCAGCGTGTACGTCGTGCCGCGGGCAAGCGGCGAAATCGTCATCGGCGCATCCGTCCGCGAAGACCGCCCCGACACAGACCTCGGCAGCGTTGCCGACCTCCTGGCTGATGCCATCACGGTTGTTCCCGGGTTGCGCGACTGCGACCTCATCGACGTGACCACCCGCGCTCGCCCCACAACAGAAGACGACATGCCAGTGGTGACACGGACTCAGGTGAGCGGCACCTCGGCAGTTGTTGTTGCAGGAGGACTGTCCCGGCACGGCATCCTCCTGACCCCGTACGTATCCCGCCTGGCGGCCCAAGCCGCCGACACCCACCCGGAAGGAAGGATCCCATGAGCATCAAGGTCAACGGCACCGAGCAGGAGCTCGACGGCAAGCTCACGGTGCTTGACGTCGTGGCGCGCACGACCGACAAGGAGTTCAACCCGGACGGAACACCCGCAGACGGCAGCCGACCCGGCATCGCAGCAGCACTCAACGGAGCTGTCATCCCAAGGGCACGGTGGGCCCAGACGGATGTTGAAGACGGGGCGGTCATCGACATCGTCACAGCTGTGCAGGGAGGCTGATGTGCAGCCGCTGACAATCGGCCCGACCACCCTGACCTCCCGGCTCATCATGGGAACCGGCGGGGCAGTAGACCACACCAACCTGCGGGCAGCCCTGCAGGAATCCGGCACTGAACTCACAACCGTCGCCATGCGCCGCTACAGCCCGACAGAAGCCGGTTCGCTGTTCGCCATGCTGTCCGAACTGGACATCAAGGTGCTGCCGAACACCGCAGGCTGCTACACCGCAGCCGACGCTGTGCTCACCGCTGAACTGGCTCGCGAAGCGTGCGAAACCTCGCTGGTGAAGGTCGAAGTCATTGCGGACGAAAAGACCCTCCTGCCGGATGTCATCGCCACGCTCGAAGCCACGGAAATGCTCGCCGAGCGCGGCTTCGTGCCCTACGTCTACACATCTGATGACCCTGCCGTGGCCAAGCGACTGGAATCCGCTGGTGCCGCGGCCGTCATGCCGCTGGGTGCGCCGATCGGCTCCGGCCTGGGCATCCTCAACCCGCACAACATCGAGCTCATCTGCTCGCGCGCCTCTGTTCCGGTGGTGCTGGATGCCGGGATCGGCACCGCTTCCGAGGCGGCACTCGCCATGGAGCTGGGATGTTCCGCTGTTCTTCTGGCCAGTGCCGTCACGCGCGCCGAAGACCCCGTTGCCATGGCGCGCGCCATGCGCATGGCCGTTGAATCCGGCTACTGGGCCGCACGCGCCGGCCGGATTCCCACACGCCGGCACGGTGCTGTTGCTTCCAGCAGCTTTGATGGGCTTGTCACCGGCCACGACCCGGCCGAAGGATTCCGCGGAATGGGGGTCACACAGTGACTGATCAGACGCACCTCGATCTGACACCGGAGGACGCGGATCGCTTCCGCCGGCAGATGGGCCTGGCCGGTTTCGGCGAAGAAGGCCAGGCCAGGCTTCTGAAGTCGCGCGTCGCAGTTGTCGGCGCAGGCGGGCTCGGAGCTCCCGTCCTGCAGTACCTGGCGGCAGCCGGTGTCGGCCACATCGAGATCATCGATGACGACGTTGTCGAACGCAGCAATCTGCACCGCCAGGTCATTCACTCCGAATCCGATATCGGCAGGCTGAAAGCAGAATCAGCCGCCGATGTGTGCCGCGGTCTGTTCCCCGGCATCGAACTGACCCTCCACACCGACCGACTGACCGCCGATAATGCCCTGCACGTGCTGCGGGATGCGGACCTCGTCATCGACGGCACCGACAGTTTCGATTCCCGCTACCTCATTTCCGATGCGTGCGAAATGCTGCGCAAACCCGTCATCCAGGGTTCGGTCCTGCGCTTCTCCGGTCAGGTGGGCGTCTTCTGGGCGGGAAAGACCGGCACCTACCGCGACCTCTACCCGGAAGCCCCCGACCCGGGCTCAACACCTACATGTGCGGAAGCCGGAGTCATCGGCGTGCTGCCGGGAATCATCGGCACGCTTATGACGATGGAGGCCATCAAGCTGCTCGCCGGCGTGGGTGAATCGGCTCTCGGCTCGGTTCTCATCTACGACGGACTGGCCAGCACCATGCGGAGCCTCACGGTTGCCGCAGATCCCGACCGCGCACCGGTCGACCACCTCGACTCCGCGGCCGTCATCACACCGGCGGCCCTCGAAGCCCGCCTACAGGCGGGCCAGTCGACCCTGCTGGTTGACGTGCGCGAAGCCGACGAGTACGCCGCCGGAACCATTGCCGGGGCGCACAATGTTCCGCTCAGCGCCCTGCTGGAGGGAGCACAGCTGCCGGAGTCCGAGGCGCCGCTGACGGTGCTGTTCTGTCAGGCCGGTGTGCGCTCGCTGCAGGCACTCGACATTCTCAAAGCCCGAGGAATGCACGAGGGTGCCGCCAGTCTTGTGGGCGGAATCAACGCCATCTGAGGCCGTACGTGCGACTATGCTGATCTGAATGTTCCTCAAAACCCTGTCGATGCGCGGCTTCAAGTCGTTCGCGTCTGCCACCCGGCTTGAACTCGAACCGGGCATTACGTGTGTGGTCGGACCGAACGGTTCGGGCAAGTCGAACGTCGTCGACGCGCTCGCCTGGGTCATGGGGGAGCAGGGAGCGAAGAACCTCCGAGGCGGAAAAATGGAGGACGTCATCTTCGCCGGCACCTCGAAACGGCAGGCCCTGGGCCGGGCCGAAGTCAGTCTGACGATTGACAACACCGACGGGGCCATCCCGATTGACTACACGGAAGTCACCATCAGCCGCACGCTGTTCCGCTCAGGCGGCAGCGAATACGCCGTCAACGGCGCACCCGCCAGGCTTCTGGACATCCAGGAGCTGCTCTCAGACTCCGGTCTGGGCAAAGAGATGCACGTCATCGTCGGCCAGGGACAGCTGGACCAGGTCCTTCACGCCGACCCCTTTGAGCGCCGCGGAATCATCGAAGAAGCCGCCGGTGTCCTCAAACACCGCAGGCGCAAAGAAAAAGCCGTCCGCAAACTCAACGGCCTGCAGACCAACCTCGACCGCCTGCAGGACCTGCGGGCAGAACTCGCCCGACAGCTGGGGCCCCTGGGCAGGCAGGCTCGTGCCGCACAGCGTGCCGCAACCGTCCAGGCGGAACTGCGCGATGCCAACGCCCGCCTGCTGGCCGACGACATCGTCCAAACAGAAGCCGCGCTGCAGAACACGGGCGATGCGCACACGGAGTCTCAGCAGCGTCAGCACCTAGAGGCGCGCATTGCGCAGCTGGAAGAGGAAATCTCTGAGGCGCGCACCGTCGCGGTGAAGGCGGAAGAAGAACACGACCGCCTGTCACAGCTGCTGCGCAGGGTGGGGCAGGCTGCCACTCGAGCCAAGGCGGCAGCTGGCCGCGCTCGCGACCGTGTGGAATTCCTCCGCACACCCGCCCAGAAGCTCAGCGGCGACGAACCCGAAGCGCTGCTGGAGCGGGCCGAGCACTTCCGCGGTGAGCTCAGCGATGCCGAAGACCAGCAGAGCAAGAGGGCACAGAGCCTCGAAGAGCTGGCGCAGACCCGCTCGGAGATTTCAGGAAAGCTCGAGCAGGCAGAAGCCGCGCTGAAAGCCGCACGGGCGGAAATCGCCGAAAAGGTCCGCATCCGGGCCGGCCTTGAGTCCGATGTCGAAACAGCCAATCGCGCACTCGAGGGGATTGCCCGTGAAAAAGCTGACGCCGCGCCGGCACGTGACAAGCTCCTGGCCGACATCGAAGCCGCACGCGCCGAAGCCCAGCGTGCAGAAGCCGCCGCAGCTGAACTCGAAGGCGACCAGACCGGCATCGACGACACTGTGAAGGCCGCGGCGGAAGCCACCGCGCAAGCCCAGAAGGCATTTGACGAAGCCAGTGCGCGCAGTGCCGAACTGACCGGTCAGCTGCGCAAGACAGAGGCCCGCATTGAGGCCCTGCAGCTGAGCGCCTCGCATTCGGCATCAGCCGAGGACCTCCTCGCCCTTGAAATCGACGGGGTGACCGGACGAGTAGAAGACCTCCTGGAGATCGAAGCGGGCTTCGAAACAGCAGCTGCGGCAGCACTCGGCCCGTTTGCGCAGGCACTGTTTGCCAGCAGCCATGCAGCAGGGCTCGCACTGCTGGACAGCACGGACGACGGTGCCGACGTCGACACCGTCATCGGCTCCACGGCCCAGACCAGCGGTCCTGAAGCTCTCGAGGTCAGCGGCGGCAGGCGAGCTGTTGACGTCGTGGCCTCGACGGATCCCGCACTGCACGCCGCCTTGCGGTCGGTGCTCAGCCGCACCGTCATCGTCGATGATTCCGATGCTGCGCTTGCGCTTTTGGAAGACCACCCTGACCTGACCTGCGTGACGCGGGCGGGAACCGTCATCGAAGCCCACCGCGTGCGCCGCTCCGGCAGGGCGGAAGCCGCCCGTGCCGAAGCGCGCAACGCGCTCGCAGAAGCCCAGGCCGGCATCGGCGACCTCACACGGGCAGCCGCAGACGCCTCGTCGGAAGTTGAGAAGCTGCGCGAAGCCCTCCGGACCGCCCGCAGTGACGAACAGCAGGCGCAAGAAGCCCGGCGCGACGCGGAAGCTCAGGGTATCCGCGCCCAAGGCAGCGTTACGGCCGCCAAGGAGCGCGTGCAGCTGCTGGAGGCAGAAATCGAGCGCCTCGATGCCCGCAGCGCACAGCTGGAAGAACGCCGAGCCCAGGCGGAAGAGCAGCGTGACAAAGCCCAGGCAGCCCTTGCGGGACTCGACAGCGTCGATGCCGAACCCGACACAGAAGACCGCGACCGTCTGGCACAAGAACACTCGCAGCTGGGCGAAGAGGTCATGGAAGCCCGGATCGCGGCCCGCTCAGCCGATGACCGCGTGCGCTTCCTAGCCGACCGCATCGACAGCCTGCGCCGCAAAGCGCGCGCCCAACAGGCCGAACGCGAACGCCTGCAGCGCGAAGAACAGGCGCGCAGGCTGCTGGCAGACAGAACCGAAGCCGCCGGTGCCATCGCCGTAGAACTCGCCGAACATCTGGCCGAACGCGAAAAGAGCGCCGAAGCAGAACACGCCCGGCTGCAGTCAAGCCGCGAGGAAGCCAACCAACGTGCCGAAAAGCTGCGGGAAAGCCTGGAAGAGCTCCGCGGAGAATTGGCGAAGCTTGCAGAAGCCGAACACGCGGCAGCGCTGAAACGCGAACGCTTCGTACTCAAGCTCGAAGAGCTCAGCCGGCGAGCGGAACAGGAAATCGGCCTGGCGGCCCAGAACCTCGTCGAACAGTTCGGCCCCCACCTCGACGTCCCCGACTTCTCAGCTGACGTTGACAGCGACGCTGACGAACTGCCGACCCGGCCGTTTGTGCGCGCTGAAGTCGAAGCCGCACAGAAAAAAGCCGAGCGCGAAATGAAGCGCATCGGCAAGGTCAACCCGCTGGCGCTCGAAGAGTTCACCGCGCTGCAGGAACGCCACGACTACCTGGAAAAGCAGATCAACGACATCGAAGAGACCCGCGAGGATCTGCGCGGCATGGTCAGCCAAATCGACGAACTCGTCAAAGAGGTCTTCGCCGAGGCCTTTGCCGACACGGCACGTGAATTCACCGACATCTTCAGCCGACTGTTCCCCGGGGGTGAAGGGTCGCTGTCGCTGACAGACCCGGACGACATGCTCACGACCGGGGTCGAGGTGTTCGCCCGGCCAGCCGGAAAGCGAGTCCGCAGGCTGTCGCTGCTGTCGGGTGGGGAACGCTCGCTCGTCGCTGTTGCCATCCTCGTGGCGATCTTCAAAGCCCGGCCCAGCCCCTTCTACGTCATGGACGAAGTCGAAGCGGCACTCGACGACGCGAACCTCACGCGTCTTCTCGGTGTTTTCAAAGAGCTGCAGGAAAGCTCGCAGCTGATCGTCATCACCCACCAGAAGCGCACAATGGAGATCGCCGATGCCCTCTACGGCGTCACAATGGGCGGCGATGGAATCTCAAAGGTCGTCTCACAGCGGCTGGCCGACAGCCGGCGAGGCGAATAGGTGGTTCTCGAATAGAACTATCAGCTTGGTCGCATTAAGCTGGTCTTCTGAGATCCGCCGAAATCACGCGCCGAGGAGCTTCTGCCCATGTTCTGCAACCGCCCAATCACGGGGTGCTGATGGCTGGTCTGGGCAGCTTTGTCATTCTCCTCATCGGCCTGGCGATCATTCTGACGATCGGCATCATCATCGTGCTCGCTGTGGCTGTGCCGCGCCTGCGCGAAGAAGGCCGCATCAGGGCCAGCTCCTCGCAGCGCTTCCGCCTGCCTCACTCGTGGACCGGCTATGACGACTACGGCTTCTTCGGTGCAGACGAAGAAACCGCGCACCTTCCCACGCGCGAACAAGCCGCCGTCACCGCGATGGCCGACCACCACTACGTGCTCATACCGCAGCCGCGCCGTCACGCGGCACCGAGCCTCTCAACGCTGCGGCCGCGCACCCGACACTGGAAGGTCCCGGAAACCGGTGCGGGGCTGAGGACCACCCTGAATATTCTGTTCCGCTAGATTGGGTGCCATGGACACTCTTGTCACAGTCGGCATCATCCTGGCCATTGTTCTCATCGCCGTGGGCTTTGTGCTCTTCGGCCCTGCGCGTACTAAGCGCCGCACTCCGCCGGCACACGTGCCGGACCTTGTCGAGGACACCGAACCCACTGAGGTCGAAGAGGAGCGGCGGTACGAAACCCCCACCGAACCGACCACCCGCCTGGCCCGGCTGCGCGCTCGACTGGCCAAGTCCAACAACGTCTTCGGCCGCGGTCTGCTGACTCTGCTTTCCCAGGACACTCTGGACGAACAGACGTGGGAAGACATCGAAGATTCGCTCATCATGGCCGACCTCGGCGTTGACACGACCGCCGAACTGGTCGACTCGCTGCGCGAAAGGGTGCGAGTGCTCGGCACCCGCGACCCCGAACACCTCAAGCCCCTGCTGCGCGAAGAGCTCATCAAAGTCGTCGACCCGACCATGGACCGCACGCTCAACGTCGATCGCACGGAGGCCGCTCAGGCAGCCGGCGACCCCGCCGTCATGCTCGTGGTGGGCGTCAACGGTGCCGGCAAAACCACCACCGTGGGCAAAATCGCCCGCGTCCTTGTAGCCGAAGACCGCAAGGTCGTACTCGGAGCGGCGGACACCTTCCGTGCGGCAGCCGCAGAGCAGCTCACCACGTGGGGCGACCGCGTGGGGGTCGAGACCGTCCGCGGAGAAGAGGGCGTCGACCCCGCATCGGTTGCCTACGCAGCCGTCGAACAGGGCAAGCGCGACGGCGTTGACGTTGTCGTCATCGACACCGCCGGCCGCCTGCAGAACAAGCGCGACCTCATGGACGAACTCGGCAAGGTCAAGCGCGTGGCAACCCGCCCGCTGGGCGAGGGGCACGAAGTTGACGAAGTTCTGCTCGTCCTGGATGCCACCACCGGTCAGAACGGCATGCAGCAGGCGAAGGTGTTCGCCGAATCCGTCGACATCACCGGCATTGTGCTCACCAAGCTTGACGGCACCGCAAAGGGCGGCATCGTCGTCGCCGTTCAGCGTGCCCTGGGAGTGCCCGTCAAACTCATCGGCCTGGGCGAAGGCGCTGACGACCTCGCGCCGTTCACCGCCGAGGGCTTCGTCGACGCGCTGCTCGAATCCTGACCGGGACCGGCACAGCCGCTTGACCCCACCGGTGCCGTGGGACAGCGGATCCGGACGGCAACAGCTGAGAAACCGGGCCCGGCGCATCGTCTATCCTTGTCTGTTGAGTTTCAGTCCACATAAGAAGGCAGTCAGAACCCGTGTTCAACTCTCTTTCCGATCGCCTGACAGCAACCTTCCGCAATCTGCGCGGCAAAGGCCGCCTGTCGGAAGCAGATGTCGATGCGACAATCCGCGAAATCCGCCGTGCGCTTCTCGACGCTGACGTCGCGCTTCCGGTGGTGCGCTCCTTCACGGGGCGCGTGCGCGAACGCGCGCTGTCGGAAGAGGTTTCGCAGGCGCTCAACCCCGGCCAGCAGGTCGTCAAGATCGTCGGTGACGAACTCAAGGGAATCCTCGGCGGGCAGACCCGCCGCCTCGAATTCGCCAAGAAACCGCCGACGGTCATCATGCTCGCCGGTCTGCAGGGTGCCGGTAAGACCACCCTGGCCGGAAAACTCGCTCACTGGCTGCGCGGCGAGGGCCACCGCCCCATGCTCGTGGCCTGTGACCTTCAGAGGCCGAACGCAGTCAACCAGCTCCAGGTGATGGGTGAACGCGCCAGCGTTCCCGTCTACGCTCCGGAGCCGGGCAACGGCGTGGGCGACCCCGTGGCTGTTGCCAAGGACTCGATCGAAGAAGCCCGCCAGAAGCTGCACGACGTGGTCATCGTCGACACCGCGGGCCGCCTGGGCATCGACCAGGAGCTTATGCAGCAGGCCGCCGACATCCGTGCTGCCGTCAACCCCGACGAAGTCCTGTTCGTCATCGACGCCATGATCGGTCAGGACGCTGTGCAGACCGCCGAGGCCTTCCTTGAGGGCGTCGACTTCACGGGTGTCGTCCTGTCGAAGCTCGACGGTGATTCACGAGGCGGTGCCGCCCTGTCGGTCGCCGAAGTCACCGGAAAGCCCATCATGTTCGCCTCGACCGGCGAAGGGCTGAAGGACTTCGAACAGTTCCACCCGGACCGCATGGCCGACCGGATCCTCGACATGGGCGACATCATGACGCTCATCGAGCAGGCCGAGCGCACCTTCGACAAGAAGGAAGCCGAAAAGCTCGCCAAGAAGGTCGAATCCGGTGACGGCTTCGACCTCGAGGACTTCCTCAAGCAGATCGGCGCCATCCGCAAGATGGGCTCGATGAAGAAGATGCTCGGCATGATTCCGGGCATGGCCCAGCACCGCCAGCTGATCGAACAGTTCGACGAACGTGAATTCGACCGTATCGAGGCGATCATCCGCTCGATGACACCGGCTGAGCGCGCCAACCCCAAGATTCTCAACGGATCCCGCAGGGCCCGTATTGCCCGCGGTGCCGGTGTTGAGGTCAGCCGCGTCAATCAGCTCATGGAGCAGTTCGCCGCCATGCAGAAGATGATGAAGCAGATGGGCGGCGGCCGCGGCATGCCGCAGATGCCGGGTATGCCCGCCATGCCGGGAATGCCGGGCATGGGTGCCGGGGGAGGCCGCAAGCAGCGCCGCAAGTCCGGCGGCAAGAAGCGCAGTGGTGCCGGCAAATCCGGCAACCCGGCAAAGCGCGCACAGCAGGAACGCGAAGCGCAGCTGCGCCGCGAAGGCAAGGCATCCAGCCAGCAGGGCGCATCCTTCGGCGGCATCGACCTGGGGGATGACGAAGAGTTCGACCTGTCGAAGCTGCCGAAGGGCTTCGGCGGCTTCTCGAAGTAACCGGCGCTGGAAAGCCCGGCCAGCTCCCGGTGGCAAGCCAGCGTCTTTTCTGGCACAATAATCTGCTGTACTTGTCTGCCCGCTGATCCCTCTCAACCAGCGGACAGGCTGGAACACGAAGACACGAACCGCTGACATCCCCACGTCATGCGCTCGGATCTTCACCCTGATTGCAAAAGGAGACACCACAGAAGTGGCAGTCAAAATTCGTCTGAACCGCATCGGCAAGGTCCACGTACCGCACTACCGCGTTGTCGTGGCTGACTCGAAGACCCGCCAGAACGGCCGTCCGATCGAAGAGATCGGTCTGTACCAGCCCACCTACAACCCGTCGGTCATCAAGATCGACTCGGAGCGCGCACAGTACTGGCTCTCCGTGGGCGCTCAGCCCACCGACCAGGTCAAGGCTCTGCTCAAGCTCACGGGTGACTGGGCTAAGTTCACCGGCGAAGGTGACACCACCAACCGCGTCGAGGGCCAGGCTGAAAAGCAGGAATTCGAAGCTCCCGAAGCCAAGTCGGTCATCAAGCCGAAGGAAGAAAAGGCTGAGGAAGCTCCGGCTGAAGAAGCCGCCGAAGCTCCTGCTGAAGAAGCACCCGCTGCTGAAGAAGCAGAAGAGGCCTGATCATGCTTGCGCAGGCGCTTGAACACCTCGTACAGGGAATCGTCGACAATCCTGACGACGTTTCCGTGAGGGAGCGCAGCAGCGGCCGCGGTACGACCCTCGAAGTGCGCGTCCACCCTGACGACCTCGGTCGTGTCATTGGACGTGCCGGACGCACCGCCAAGTCGCTGCGCAAAGTCGTGAACGCCATTTCCGGCGAACGCGTGCGCGTCGATCTTGTCGAAGCCTGATCACACTCGCAGTCTTCAAACAGCGCCCCGTGGAGGATTTCCTCCCGGGGCGCTGTTGTGTTTGATATCGCAGTTTTGGCACACCCGTTAGCGACGGATCTGCGCTTTAGCCGCAAGGGCCCACCCGTTAGCAAGAAAAACTCCCGTTAGCCGCCACTGTTTTCGGGTGTTTTTGTTGCTAAACGGCGTGCGGGTGCAGGAAGGGGCCGAGGTGGAGGTCCGGTTTTCGTCGGCCGCCGGGGTGCAGGGTGCGGCTGGGCCGCAGGACCTCGGGCGCGCCCACGGCAGACCGCCCGCCGTTACACTGGAGGGGTCCGTCAAGCTGTGAAAGGCCCCTGTGAGTCAAGTTGTCGCCCGGCTGGGCAAGCCACACGGAATCCGCGGTGAGTTCACCGTCGAAGTCCGCACCGATGATCCCGATGAGCGCTTCCTCGTCGGCAGTGAGTTCTCCACTCAGCCGGACATCGGCACTCTCACCTTGACCCGCGCCAGGTGGCATCGCGACCGCCTGCTGCTGACCTTCGCCGAAATCAGCGACCGCACGCGGGCGGAAGAGGTCCGCAACACCCTCATCAGCGTCGAAGCGGATGACAGTGACGACGACAGCGCCTGGTACGTTGCCGACCTCATCGGTCTCGACGTGATCGAAAACGACACCGTGATCGGCAAAGTCGCCGACGTCATCAACAACCCCGCGCAGGATCTCCTCGAAATCACCCTGCACAGCGGGGCTGAGGCTCTTATCCCGTTCGTTGAGGAAATCGTTCCACACGTCGACATCGACTCCGGTACCGTGACGATCACCCCGCCGGCGGGACTGCTGCCGCAGGACGGCGAATCGTGAGACTCGACGTTCTCACGATCTTCCCGGACTACTTAAGCCCGCTCGACCTTTCCCTCATCGGCAAAGCCCGCAGGGACGGCCACCTGGACTTGCGGGTGAGCAACCCGCGCGACTACACCACTGACCGCCACCACACCGTTGATGACACTCCCTACGGGGGCGGTGCTGGCATGGTGATGAAAGCCGAGCCGTGGGCACAGGCCCTGGAAAGCACACTCGAGGGCGCCTCGGGAACAGGGGAGCGGCCCGTGCTGATCGTGCCCAGCCCAGCGGGTGTCCCCTTCACCCAGCAGATCGCGCGCGATCTCGCTCAGCGTGAACACCTCGTGTTTGCCTGCGGGCGCTACGAGGGCATCGACCAGAGGGTCGTCGAATGGGCCGCAGACGATGGCCGCTTCGATGTTGAGCTCATCAGCATCGGCGACTACGTGCTCAACGGCGGTGAAGTCGCGGCACTCGTCATGATCGAGGCGATTGCCCGGCTGATCCCGGGCATCATCGGCAACCCGGAATCACTGGACGAGGAAAGCCACGAAGACGGGCTGCTCGAATATCCCGCCTACACAAAGCCCGCCGAATGGCGCGGCCGCGGCATCCCCGAGGTTCTGCTGTCGGGGAATCACGCGGCAATTGCCCGCTGGCGCTACGAACAGCGGCTGCGCAGGACAAGCGAAGTGCGTCCCGACATGCTCGAAAAGCTGTGGGACAGCCTCAGCAAGAAGGACCGCGACTACCTCGACTCGCTTCGCGGCCGGCACTGACCAGGTGCCGTGCCGCACTGCGCGGGCACTTTGGCGGCACTGAGCCGGCGCTCTCGGGCGTACGAGGTGCCGGCCCGGCACGGTGCGGATCTGCGGTTCTGATCTCGACTTGGCGAGGCGTGCGCCTGTGCACTAAACTGGGTCTCTGCGTTTGCTGACTTCAGCCTGCCTCGGAGGGCTCGCAAGTCCACAAGGGAAGCCGCAAGGCCATCCGGCAGACCATCCGCCCATCCGCTTTCTGCGGATACTGACACGCGCATGTACGATCCGGGGCGCGCATGCAGGAGAAACCAATGCAGAAACTTGATTTTCTCGACAAGGCTTCGCTGAAGACCGACATTCCCAACTTCAAGGCCGGTGACACCGTTGACGTGCACGTGCGCGTCATCGAAGGCTCGCGTTCGCGTGTCCAGGTGTTCCGCGGTGTTGTTCTGCGCCGTCAGGGCCAGGGTGTTGGCGAAACCTTCACCGTCCGCAAGATCAGCTTCGGCATCGGCGTCGAGCGCACCTTCCCGGTTCACGCACCCACGATCGACAAGATCGACGTGCTGACCCGCGGTGACGTTCGCCGCGCCAAGCTGTACTACCTGCGCGACCGTCACGGCAAGGCCGCTCGCATCCGCGAGAAGCGCTGAGCATGACGAACTGAGGGCGCGAACCGATCGGTTCGCGCCCTTCGTCATATCCGGAACATGCACACATCACGCACTCGCCGCATCCTGCCGGTCATCGCATGGCTGGCCATCGTGGGCCTCCTGCTGGCCGGCATCCTGCGCGGCTTTGTCGTGCAGAGATTCTCCATCCCGTCTGAATCCATGGAGCCCACCCTGCAGCCGGGGCAGAAGATCACCGTCTGGCGCGTCCCGGCGCTGAAGGGAGACATTGAACGCGGCGACGTCGTCGTCTTCGACGGCCGCGGCAGCATGATCCCCGGCACAGGTCCCGGCGGGGTGCAGAACATCGCATCGTGGTTCGGGATCGGACCGAAGAACGTCTTCTACGTCAAACGCGTCATCGGCATCGGCGGCGACGAAATCGTCTGCTGCGAGGACAACCAGCTGACCGTCAACGGTGAGCCATTGCAAGAGCCGTACCTGAAAGACCAGGAGGGCTCCGCCTCGGAAATGGAATTCCACGTGCGCGTGCCCGAAGGGCGCGTGTGGCTCATGGGCGACAACAGGCACAATTCGACTGACTCGCGGAACCTTCTGGGCCGACCCGGCGGGGGAATGGTCCCGCTCAAGCGGATCATTGGAACAGTCCGAGAATCTGACCAGCAGGCGCCGCGATAGGATGGCCCGGTGACTGAACGGAAGAAGGACGGCAGCAAGGCCCTGCGGGGGCTGCGTGAAATCGCGATCATCGTGGTGATCGCTCTCGTCGTTTCCTTCGCTATCAAAACCTTCGTCGTCCGCTCGTTCTACATCCCGTCGTCATCGATGGAGAACACACTGCAGATCGACGACCGCATCATGGTCAACCAGCTGCCGTGGAACGAACCGCAGCGCGGACAGATCATCGTCTTCGATGACCCGGGCGGTTGGCTGCCCCCAGACACATCGGGCAGCTACAAGCCGAACCCGGTGCTTGAGTTCCTGGGTCTCGTACCGGCCAACGCCGGCCAGCAGCTGATCAAACGCGTCATCGGCGTCGGCGGCGACACAGTCGAATGCTGCGACGAAAAGGGCCGCCTCAAGGTCAACGGCCAGCCGATTGACGAAACCTACATCAAGCGCGGAACCGACCCTTCGGCCATCAAATTCAAAGTGGAAGTCCCCGAGGGCAGCTACTGGGTGATGGGCGACAACCGCGCAAACTCACTCGATTCGCGCTACAACACCGAATCTGCCGGCGGACCGTTCGTATCGAAGGACAATGTGGTCGGCACGGTGTTCGTCATCAACTGGCCACTGGACCGCTTCTCACGCGTCAAAGCCGCCACCGAAGTCTTCGCCGACGTTCCCAACCCGTGAACGGACTGACTGACCTCAGCCTTGAGCGGCAGCTGTACGACGACGGCATCCGACGGGTCATCGGAATGGACGAGGTGGGGCGCGGCTGCACCGCAGGCCCCGTCGGGGTGGGTGCCGTCTGGTTCTCACTCGATGAACTCCTGGCTGAACCCGCTGGCATCCCGGCGGGGCTCAACGACTCCAAACAGATCACACCGGCGCGCCGACCCGGTGTCGCCCAGTCGGTCCGCGACTGGCAGGATCACGCGCAGGTGAGTTACGCCTCGGCTGCCGAAATTGATGAAATCGGCCTGACAGCAGCACTGGCCCTGGCAGGCCGCAGGGCCCTGGCGCAGCTTCCCGAAGCCGACCTCGTGCTGTTGGACGGCAAACACAACTGGCTGTCTTATGAGCCGTCCCTTGTGGATGCGCACCTGTTTGCCGATGCTGACGCGGTGGTCCCGGAAGTTCGCACCTTCATCAAGGGCGACGGGCGGATTGTCACGATCGCCGCGGCCTCCGTCATCGCGAAGGTCGACCGTGATGCGCTCATGGTCGAACTCGACGCGCAGTTCCCCGAATACGGCTGGGCGGGCAACAAGGGGTACCCCAGCCCCGCGCACAAGCGCGCCGTGGCGGAATTCGGGCCCACTGAGTGGCACCGCAGGTCATTTGCCCTCTGAGGGCCGAACACTAGGGTAGGAGCTATGAGCGTCGAAGACCTTGAGGCTTTTGAAGCTGATCTCGAACTGCAGCTGTACCGCGAATACCGCGACGTCATCAGCCTTTTCTCCTACGCCGTAGAAACCGAACGGCGGTTCTACCTGGCCAACTCCGTTGACGTGCAGCAGCACTCCGACGGCCGCGATGTCTTCTTCGAGGTCACGCTCACCGACGCCTGGGTGTGGGACACGTGGCGCACCGCCCGTTTCGTGACGAACGTGCGGATACTCACCTATAAGGACGTCAACATCGAAGAGCTCGCCAAGAGCGATTTCCTCGACCCCGAGGACCTCGACGGCTGAGTCTGCCGCTGTTGTGAGGGTCGGCCACCGGGCGGCTGGGTGCGCTGTTCAGCCGGTGCTCACTTCCGTGCCTGCGCCTGTGGACTGAGGGCAGGTTATCCCCAAGACCTTTGACGAGGTGCCGCTCCACTTGGTCTGCCGGGCACCGTTGGCGGCATGAATGAGCCGCAGAGAAAACCACACAACACAACGCTGGGTGCCAGGGGCGAAGAAATCGCCGCCAACTACCTTGAGCGCGACTGCGATTGGATCATCCTCGACCGCAACTGGCGATGTCGTGACGGTGAAATCGACATCATCGCCTATGACGACGAAGACGTCGTGTTCGTTGAAGTCAAAACCCGTTCGAGTGCCTTTTCCGGCGACCCGCTGGAAGCTGTTGACTTCCACAAGCTGCGCACCCTGCAGGGCCTGGCCACACGCTGGGTAACCGAACAGAAGGGCTACATCCCCAGCTACCGGATTGATGTCATCGGAATCTGCTTCGGCGGTGAAGCGCCCACGCTTACCCACATTGAGCAGGTGTTCCATGACTGGTGAAGCACCAACCACGCTGGCCGGCGCACCCGCCTACACCGTGATCAAACCGAAGGCCCGCGCCATCGGAGCCACGAGCGCAGTCGCCCTGTGGGGGCTTTCCGGCACGGTCATTGCCGTGGAGGCGAGCATCAACAACGGGCTGCCGGGCATCGACATCGTGGGACTTCCCGACGCCTCGGTTTCGGAAGCGCGCAAACGAGTCCGTGCGGCAGTGTCGAATGTGGGGCTGAGTCTTTCGGCTCAGCGCATCACCGTGAACCTGTCACCGGGCAGTGTGAAGAAAGCCGGAACCGCGTTCGACCTGAGCATCGCAGTGGCGCTTCTTGCGGCAGAAGGGGCTGTCAACCGCGACTCCGCGGCATCGTGCGTCTGCATTGGCGAATTGGGCTTGGACGGCAGACTCCATCCGGTCAACGGAGTGCTGCCCATGGTGTCCGCGCTGCGGAAGGAAGGCCTGCGGCGTGTGATTGTGCCCAAGGCGAATGAAAGCGAAGCTCTCCTGGCTGGCGATGTCGACGTGCGCGGGTGCATCAGTCTGGCCGATGCCGTGCGGGTGCTCGGCGGGGACGTGCGTCCCGTTGACCTCGTGCCGGTTGAACTGAGCGGCCGGCGGGCAGTCGAGCCGCAGCGTCCGGGTGACCTCGCGGACGTGCAGGGTCAGGACGACGCCCGGTGGGCCCTCGAGGTTGCGGCTGCCGGTGGGCACCACCTGCTGATGAGCGGCCCGCCCGGAGCGGGCAAGACAATGCTCGCCGGCTGCCTGCCTGGTCTGCTGCCGCCCCTGTCACCTGACGAGGCGGTGGAAGCCTGCTCGCTGCAGTCCCTGGACGGCACACTTGATCCCGAGAGGGGGCTTGCCGCTGTTCCTCCCTTTGAATCCCCGCACCACCGCACGACTGCCGCGGCAATGGTGGGCGGTTCCAAACCGGGGATGATCGGCGTGCTGTCAAAAGCCCACAGGGGAGTGCTGTTCCTCGATGAGGCCCCCGAATTCAGTCGCGATGTTCTCGAAGCCATGCGACAGCCCCTGGAAAGCGGAGTGTGCAGCATTCACCGGGCGTGGGGCTCGGTTGATCTTCCCGCCCAGTTTCAGCTTGTTCTTGCTGCGAACCCGTGCCCGTGCGGTGGTTCGACCGGCAGGCAGTGCATGTGCAGTCCCACGGAGAAAAGGCGCTATAGAGCCAAACTGTCCGGTCCACTCATGGACCGCGTGGATATTCAGATGACAGTGCAGCCCATCAGTCCGGCCGACCTGCACAGAAAAGAAAAGCGCGAAGGCTCAGCAGAAGTCGCACAGCGGGTTGCCCAGGCTCGGCAGGTGCAAGCAGAGCGGTACAGCACTGACGGCTTTTCCCTCAATGCGCGAGCTCCGGGCAGTCGACTGCGGGAGATCTTCCACTTCACACCGCAGGAAACAGCGCACCTGGATACCGCTTTAGAACGCGGAACGCTGTCGATGCGCGGCTATGACCGGGTGCTGCGCATAGCCGCAACAATCGCCGATCTTCGCGGCATTGAACGCCCTGGCCGTGACGAGCTCATGGCGGCGGCCGCACTGAGAACTCAGGAGCAGCTATGACCGATCTGGCCCAACTGCGAGCAGCCGCGAACCTCCTGCGCACAGCAGAGCCCACCGACCGGATGCTCGCGGTGTGCATACGCGCCGAAGGCGTGGAAGAAACATGGCGCGCGCTCAGTGAAGCGGCACGCCACGACGGGACAGACAATGCCGGGGCGAAGAGCTTCATCACGCGCTGTGCGGCCACATTCGGCATCACGGCCAGCACGGAAGCGGTGAGCAAAGCCGCCGAACGATGGCGCGCCAGAATCGCAGGGCACGACGGCGATGCCGACCGTGACCTGAGGATTATGGAACGGCTTGGCGCTCGCCTCATCACGCCGGACAGCAGCGAATGGCCAGAGCAGCTGGATGACCTCGGTCTGGATGCGCCAACAGCCCTGTGGGTGCGCGGACCGGGCAATCTGGCCGAGCTCGCAGACGTTTCCTGTGCTCTTGTCGGTGCTCGTGCCGCAACCGGCTACGGGACCGCGCTTGCCAAGAACACGGCGTTTGAACTGGCTCGCGACTGCGTGACCGTCATTTCCGGCGGAGCATTCGGCATTGACGCGGCAGCGCACGCCGGGGCTCTTGCTGCATCAAGCGGGCGAGCCTCAACAATCGCGCTCATGGCCGGGGGAGTGGACCGCATGTATCCGCGCGGCAACGCGGACCTGCTGGAAGAGCTGTGCCGCAATCACCTGGTGGTCTCCGAGTGCCCACCGGGTGCCACACCCATGCGGCACAGGTTCCTGGCGCGCAACAGGCTGATAGCCGCACTGTCATCAGCCGTTGTGGTTGTCGAGGCGGGCTGGCGCTCCGGGGCTATCAACACCGCGCATCACGCAGCTGAACTCGGTCGCCCACTGGGTGCTTTTCCTGGACGCGCCTCGGATGTTGAATCCGCCGGATGCCACCGTCTCATACGGGATGCCGGCGCTGTGCTCGTTGCCGAAGCTGACCACGTGCGCGAACTGTTGGGTACGGCAGACATCGCCGAACTGTTCAGCCGGGAAAGTGCACAGGCACACGGCAAACAGGCGGACGGTCTTAGCGATGCCGAGCTCAAAGTGTTCTCCGCACTCCCGGTGCAGCGCGGCGTTGACTGTTCCACTCTCGCAGTGAGGGCGGGATTGGACCCGCAGACCACGACAGCCGCGCTCGCCGCACTTGAACTTGCCGGGCTGGCACAGCGCAGCGGTGACGAGTGGCAGAAGGGCCGGTGAACTGTCCCCGCTATCCTGGATTCATGACCTCGAACCTTCCCCGCGAGGCACTGCCTGCCGAATACGCTTCGGCCCTTGAGGACTACGAGGCTGATCTCACGGTCCATCAGACAGTGTCCGAACACACCCGGCGGGCATACTGTGCCGATGCACAGTCCGTGCTCGAATTCCTTGTGCGCGCCGCCGGCGGGGAACCCATTGCCCTGCGGGACGTCGAACTGGCCAACCTGCGCCACTGGCTCATGGAGATCCACGAAAACGGGGCATCGCCCAGCACAGCGGCACGGCGCATCGCGGGTGTCAGGTCGTTCTTCACATTCCTGCGGCGCAGCGGCCGCATCGAGGCTTCACCCGCCGAGCGTCTGCAGGCACCCAAAAAACCCGGCCGGCTGCCGGCTGTCCTCAAACAGAGTGCCGCTGAAACTGTGCTGGCCAACACCGCGCAGACCCCCAGTGCAGACATGGAGCAGACAGCAGAGCCCACCCCGGTGCAGCTGCGGGACCGAGCCATGGTCGAACTGCTCTACGCCACGGGCATGCGCGTATCAGAACTCACAAGCCTCAACCTGGACTCGATCGACTTCACCAACAAACTCATCACGGTCATCGGCAAGGGGCGCAAAGAACGCCGAGTGCCCTTCGGCGGGCCGTCAGAAGCTGCATTGAACGCCTGGTTGGACAAGGGGCGGGATGCGCTGGCCGCAGAGCCTGATGCCCTGTTCGTCGGCGTGCGCGGAAAGCGCATTGACCCGCGTCAAGTGCGCGAGGTCGTAGGGCGGGCAACTGCCGGCTACAGCGATTCTCCAAAGCTGGCACCGCACGGTCTGCGGCATTCAGCGGCAACCCACATGGTGGAAAACGGGGCTGACATTCGCCAAGTGCAGGAAATGCTCGGGCACGCCAGTCTGAGTTCGACGCAGATCTATACGCACGTTTCCCTGCAGCGGCTCAAAGACACCTACCGGCAAGCCCACCCTCGCGCATAAAACGGGATATACGAGTTTGGCCTGCCGATGAACAGGCCGTCTGCTGTCAGCTGCGAGAAAGATTGACCGGCTGCTGGCCTGCGCTTACAGAGTTCGGCCGGCGAAGGAAGTCGCTGAGGGTTGAACTGGGTGTCTGCGAACCAGCCGTAACGTTGATTTCACTGCCTGGCGCGAGGTCTGCATCGAGGACTTCGCAGACGAGGTCGGCGATATCGTCCAGGAGCACAGGCTGGAAGTCGACGTCCGATGAAGCAAGCTGCAGACCGGGCGCCGCATCGATCATCATTGCCGAAGGCCTAATGATTGTGTAGTTCAAACCGGAAATCCGCAGTGCTTCGTCCGCCATGGTCACTGATTCCGGGTGGGCACAGCCCACGGCCGCAGCGAGTTCTGCGCACGGCGTAACCTGCACAAAGCGCTCAACACCGGCAAGCTTGGACGCCTGCTGCGCGCGCAGTGACCCCACAAGGTTGTTGGAGAACACGTCGAAGCTGTTGTCCAACCGCGAGCCTGCCGCGTATACGACGGAGTGGACCCCGCTGAGGGTTTCGGCGAGTTCCTCGATTGCTGAGCGGGAAACATCGGCCAGGACGGGGGATACGCCGAGGTCAGAAAGCTCCATCTGCTCGTACATCTGTTCCGGGCGGCGCACAATTGAAACGACCTCGTCCGGGTACCTGTCGGTAATAGCTTTGCCGAGGCGGCCAGCGCCGCCGATGATTGCCAAACGGGGGTTCTGGGGATTCACAGCTTCAGAATGCCTGAAGACCGCGCGGGGGCCAAACCGGGCACATTACTGTCCCGTATCTCGGTATTCCCAGTGCCACGGCTCAGGCAGAGAGCCCGATGGCTCTGCCCATGGCGGGTGCACCCAGCCGAAGCGGGCGGCGTTCGACTTCATCCACTGATGCTGCGGTGTGCCGAACCTGTTGATGCCAGAGCCCAGGTCCACGGCCAGCGCCCACCCGTGGTTTGAGCGTCCAGGAGTTGCTGCCCATTTGCCTTTGCGGCGTTTGAGTGCCACCTGCGTTTGGTAGTCGCGGTAGGAGTCGGTCACTGAGATCGGATGGCCAAACCTCTGGGCAAAAGCAGCTGACAGCGCATCAAATGATTTCGCAGCATCGCATCGCAGCCTGTGGCCTGGAGCCGATCGCAGCGGGCACAGGGCAACCGCCGGGATCTGTCCGTTGCTGTAGCCGCCCCATGCGCCAGCGCCTGACTTTGCAACAGAGCCTCCCTGTGCCGCGGCCGGCAAGCGGTCCGGTGCCTGCCCTTCGGGCAGCAGGATCGAGGCGTCGGAAACAAAGAAATCAGCCGGATTCAGATAGTCCTTAGCCCGGTCCAGCCTCCACACGCCGACGTGGACACAGCCCTCAGAACAGTGCGAAGCGTCCGCAACGGTGCCGATCACCTGCCCGGCAGCAACCTGATCGCCCTTGCGCACAGTGGCTGCAACGGGTTCGAACGACACCGCGTAGCCGCCTACTTCGAGACTGACAACTGGTTTTCCGGCGACCTTCCCGGCAAAGCGCACGGTGCCTGTGGCAGGGGAGCGGATCGGTTCGCTGACGGCGGCGGCGACATCGATCCCACGGTGGCCCGCCTTCCAGTTCTGTTCGGGTTTGTCGAAAGCGCGCACAATCTGCAGGCCCGGAACGGGAGTCAGCCAACGGTGCGCAGCTTCAGCACCGGCGTCGTCGGTGTTCTGGGCGTAGGCAGAAGCCGGCCCGCCCACCACGGTCAGCGCGGCAAAAACGGAAGCTATGACAACAGCAACAGCAGAAGATAGAGCAGAGGTGATGACTTTCATGCACTCAGTTCAGCCGGCCCCCTCACCTTGCCGCGAGGTCCGGAAAACACCTGTGGGAAAGCCCGGCGCAATCCCCAGCCGCGAGAACTGAAGTCGCCTCCACCCGGGAGTTCCACCTCGGCGGCCCTGGCCTGCGGCAGCCCCGTTTTGTCTGGGTTGAGCGACAGCGTAGAATGAAACCAGCAGAAGCGTGTCCGCTTCTGACTTCGCGCATCCGATTCAACCGATCTGCCGAAGGTGCGCGCTGTCCACAGCCAACGGACCCCAAGTGCGGTGGAAAGCGCGTCGACAGATCCACGGGTGCCAGGATCAACCGAAAACCGTTCCGCGGTGAAAGCCCACAGGCTCACCGCAGGAACCCTAGGCGCGCAAGCGCAGAGAAAGGAGACCTCGGCATGGCCGTCGTCACCGTTCGCCAGCTGCTCGAATCCGGCGTTCACTTTGGTCACCAGACCCGCCGCTGGAACCCGAAGATGAAGCGCTTCATCTTCACCGAGCGCAACGGCATCTACATCATCGACCTGCAGAAGTCGCTGGGCTACATCGACACCGCCTACGACTTCGTGAAGGAAACCGTCGCACACGGCGGTTCGATCCTCTTCGTCGGCACGAAGAAGCAGGCTCAGGAAGCAATCGCAGAACAGGCCACCCGCGTGGGTCAGCCCTACGTCAACCAGCGCTGGCTCGGCGGTATGCTCACCAACTTCCAGACGATCGCCGGTCGTCTGCGCCGCCTGAAGGAACTCGAAGAAATCGACTTCGAGGACGCAGCGGGCGAAGGTCGCACCAAGAAGGAACTGCTCATCCTGTCCCGCGAAAAGGACAAGCTCGAGCGCACCCTCGGCGGTATCCGCGACATGCAGCGCACCCCGTCGGCCGTGTGGGTTGTCGACACCAAGAAGGAACAGCTGGCCGTTGACGAAGCTCGCAAGCTCGGCATCCCGGTCATCGCTATCCTCGACACCAACTGCGACCCCGACGTTGTTGACTACCCGATCCCGGGCAACGACGACTCGATCCGCTCCGTCAAGCTGCTGACCCGCGTGGTTGCAGACGCAGTCGCCGAAGGCCTCATCAAGCGCCACGGCGGCAGCGAAGAGGGCGAAAAGAACGTTTCCGCCGTCGAACCGATGCCCGAATGGGAGCGCGAACTCCTCGAAGGCAAGTCCGAAGGCGCCGAAGACAAGGCCGAAGCTGACAAGGCTGACGCCGAAAAGGCCGAAGACAAGGCCGCTGACAAGCCCGAAGCCTGACCACACGTCCCTTCGACCCCGTATCTTCCAAAGGAGATTCCATGGCGAACTACACCACAGCTGACATCAAGGAGCTGCGCGAAAAGACCGGCGCAGGCATGATGGACGTCAAGAAGGCACTCGACGAAGCCGCTGGCGACAAGACCAAGGCCGTTGAGATCCTCCGCGTCAAGGGCCTGCAGGGCGCTGCCAAGCGCGAAGGCCGTTCCACCTCGGACGGCGTTGTTCTGGCACGCGTCGAAAACGGCGTCGGCACCATGATCGAGTTCAACTCGGAAACCGACTTCGTTGCCAAGTCCGACACCTTCAGCAAGCTCGCTGAAGAGGTCCTCGACCTGGCCGTTGCGAACAACGCCGACAACGCTGAAACCCTGCTGAACACCGAAATCGACGGCAAGCCGGTTTCGCAGATCATCACCGAAGGCGGAGCATCGCTCGGCGAAAAGGTTGACCTGCGCCGCGTGGGCCGCATCGAAGCTCCTTCGATCGCGCAGTACATGCACCGCACCAACAAGGACCTGCCCCCGCAGGTCGGCGTTCTCTTCGCCTACGAAGGCGGCGACGACCAGGTTGCACACGATGTCGCAGTGCACATCGCAGCCATGTCGCCCAAGTTCTTCTCGCGCGAAGACGTTCCCGCTGAGGTCGTCGAAAAGGAGCGCGAAGTCGCCCTTGAGACCGCTAAGAACGAAGGCAAGCCGGAGCGCGCCATCCCGAACATCGTGGAAGGCCGCGTCAACGCATTCTTCAAGGACAACTGCCTGCTGGACCAGGGCTTCGCCAAGGAGCCCAAGACCCCGGTTTCGGCTGTTCTGAAGGAAGCCGGCATCGACGCGAAGGGCTTCCTGCGCTTCCGCGTGGGCGTCTGATCGTCTGAACTGCTGAAATGCCCCCTCGGCTCACTGCCGAGGGGGCATTTCTGTGTCTGGGTTTCTTCCGCTGAGCTGTTTGGGCGGGCTGGGCCGAGCTGTTTGGGCGGGGCTGGTCGGCAGGTGCGGGAAAGCTCACGAGGCGCCGCTCGGCTGCCCCTGTTCCTGCCGGGAGAGTGCGGCTCAGGCGACGAGCAGCGCCCCGCCCAGTGCTGTTGCAGCAACGCCGACGGTTACGAGGGCAGCAAGAATGAGCGGTCGCACACCCATGCCGATGAGCGACCGGAAGTGCACGCCGAGACCCAGCCCGAACATCGCAGCGGTCAAGAAGATCTTCTGCACCCAGTCTGCTCCCGTGAGGAACCAAGCCGGCAGGGGCAGGAACGTAGTCGCGACAGCTGCCGCGATGAACAGCGCAACCCACAGCGGCACAAGGGGCACACGAGCCGAAGATTCCTCACCTTCTGCTGCTCCGCCTCGTGCCATCCAGCGGCCTAGGAAGAACACGACCGGGGCGAGCATGAGCACCCGGGCGAGTTTGACGATGACAGCCGGCTCCAAAGCCGCGGAGCCCAGGATCCCGCCGATGGCGGCAACCTGCGCGACCTCGTGCACACCCGCACCCGTCCAAATGCCCGCGGTGCGCGGATCGAGGTGCCACAGACCGGCAAGCGGGGGCACCACACCGATCATGATGGTGCCGAACAGCACCACGAGAGCAACCGCGGCAGCAGTGTCCTCTTTGCGGGAACGCAGAGTGCTCTGCGCCCCGGCAACAGCAGCGGCGCCGCAGATGGAAAAACCGCAGCCGATCAGCATCGAAAGATCACGGCCCACTCCCAGCAGGCGGCCAAGGCCCACGCTGAGGAAGAAGCCTCCCGCCACAAGAACCACGACGAGCACAATCACGAGCGGACCCATCGCAGCAATATCCGTCAAAGACAGCTGAAAACCCAAGGCGATGATCGCAGCACGCAGCAGCGGTTTCGACGCAAAGGCAACACCGGGATCAAAGCGTGCAGGAAGCTTGGGCAGCAGATTGCGCACAAGCATCCCCAGCACAATGGCCATGAGAACAGAGCCGGTATGGGGAACAAGGGCCGCAAGACCAAAGGCCGCCGCAGCGGCAGCACCGCACAGCAGCAGGCCCGGCAGCAGGTTCAGCAGTGCGGACGGGAGGGAGCGGGCGGACGTATTCACCCCTCTACTATGCTCCTGGTCGATGTGGGTGCTGAAGCCGCCCCCGCCGCACACGGCGGAATACAGAAACAGCAGGCCCGGATGGGTAGACTGGGAACGATCCAACCGAAGGAAGGAAGCAGATGCCGCACACCGTGAGCGAGAGTCCGAAACCCGAAGCCACACACCGGCGCAGGGTACTCCTCAAACTCTCCGGCGAAGTGTTCGGCGGCGGCTCGGTCGGCGTGAACCCCGATGTCGTCGCATCTGTCGCTCGTGAAATCGCCCCCACTGTCGGCGAAGTCGAAATGTCGATCGTCGTCGGCGGCGGCAACTTCTTCCGCGGGGCTGAACTGCAGAACCGCGGTATGGACCGCACCCGTGCTGACTACATGGGCATGCTCGGCACCGTCATGAACTGCCTTGCACTGCAGGACTTTCTCGAACAGCTCGACGTCGACACGCGCGTGCAGACCGCGATCCCCATGCCGCAGGTGGCCGAAAGCTACATTCCGCGCCGCGCCATGCGCCACATGCAGAAAGACCGCGTGGTCATCTTCGGTGCAGGTGCAGGCCTGCCGTTCTTCTCAACCGACACCGTCGCCGCCCAGCGCGCACTCGAAATCCACGCTGACGAAGTCCTCGTGGCAAAGAACGGCGTCGACGGCGTCTACACGGCAGACCCCAAAACCGATCCGACCGCAAAGAAGCTCGACAGCATCTCCTACCAGGACGCTCTGCAGCGCGGGCTCAAAGTCGTCGACGCGACCGCTTTCAGCCTGTGTATGGACAACAACGTCGCAATGCGCGTCTTCGGTATGGAAGGCGAAGGAAACCTGCGCTCGGCCATCATGGGCGAGAACATCGGCACCGTGCTCTCTGCCTGAGAGCCAGCACTATTCATAGGAGACACAATGATCGATTCTGAGCTTAAGGACGCACGCGGCCGCATGGACGGTGCCGTCGAGGCCACCCAGGAGAACTTCGGATCGGTGCGCACCGGTCGCGCCAACCCGCAGCTCTTCGCCAACATCATGGTCGAGTACTACGGAGTGCCCACCCCGCTGCAGCAGCTGGCCTCCTTCCAGGTTCCCGAAGCGCGCACCCTCCTGATTTCGCCGTTCGACCAGTCGGCCCTCGGCAACATCGAAACCGCGCTGCGCAACTCCGACATCGGTGCCAACCCCGCCAACGACGGCAACGTCATCCGCGTGGTTCTGCCGGAGCTGACCGAAGAGCGTCGCCGTGACTACGTCAAGATCGTCCGCGGCTACGCGGAAGACGGCAAGGTCTCCATCCGCAATGTCCGCCGCCGCACCAAGGACACCCTCGAGAAGTTCCAGAAAGACGGCGACCTCGGTGAAGACGAAGTCCGCGCGGGTCTTGCGGAACTCGACGAGCTGACGAAGAAGAAGACCGACGAAATCGACACGCTTCTCGCAGCAAAAGAAAAAGACCTGATGGAAGTCTGAATTGACTGCTCAATCACCTTCGACTTCCTCGGGCGACAGCGCAGCAGAGCAAGCGCCGTCGCCTGAGGAAGTCACCCCTCCGGCGGAAAAGGACTACGGACGGGCCGGGCGCAACCTGCCGGCCGCAATCGGGGTCGGCGTTGGAATCGGCGGGGCCGTACTGGCCAGCATTCTCATCTACCCTCCGGCCTTCCTCGTTGTCGCAATCATCGGCGTTCTCGCCGCCACCTGGGAACTGTCCACCGCGCTGTCACGGTCCGGAGCGGACGTCTACCGACCGCTGACCATGATGGCTGCGGCAGGGCTCGTGCTGTCGAGCTGGTTCGGCGGACGCGAAGCCGTGTGGGTGGCGTTCACCCTGTCAGCGGGCATCATCATGCTCGTGTCGCTGATGACCGGGCGGCCCAACCCGGTGAAAGAAGTATCGCTGTCGCTGTTCGCCCTGACCTACGTCGGTCTCATGGCGGCGTTCATCATCCACATCCTGCACCAGCCGCAGGGCGATCTTCTGCTCATCACGTTCTTGGCACTTGCCGTGTCCTCTGACACCGGCGGGTACGTGGTCGGAGTCCTGTGGGGCAAGCACCCCATCGCCCCGAGAATCTCACCGAAGAAATCCTGGGAGGGCTACGCCGGTTCGACCGTCTTCGCCGTGACCGTCGGAATCTGCATGGCCGTCTTCGCCTTCAACGTGCCGTGGTGGGAAGGCGCCGTGCTCGGCCTGGTGATTCCGGCCTTCGCCACACTCGGCGACTTTTCGGAATCCATGATCAAACGCGACCTCGACCTCAAAGACATGGGCAACCTGCTGCCCGGCCACGGCGGTGTCATGGACCGACTCGACTCGATTCTGCCCAGCGCACCCGTCGTGCTCGTGCTCTACACGATCCTGCCGGGATTCATCACCACCGCCTGACACACAGGGCCTTTACACGCTCCCCGTGGTCCCAGCCCGGGGAGCTTTGGAATAATAGGGGAGTCATGAGCACTACGCGTCGCAAACAGGTCCGCCCCGTCGTCGAACACGAAGACGGCACAACATCCAAGACGCCCACCCGCGATGGCCGCCCGCTGCTGAACTTCCGCGCACCGCGCGTCACCCAGCCGCCACGGCACTTCGCAGACATGTCGATGGAAGAACGGCAGGAAGCCGTCCGCGAACTCGGACTGCCCGCATTCCGCGCCAAACAGCTGTCCAACCACTACTTCCAGCGCAACATCACCGACCCCGCGCTCATGACGGACATCCCCGCTGACAAGCGCGATGCCCTTGCCGAAGCCTTCTTCCCACCGCTGCTGACAGAAGTCCACCGGCTGAAGACCAAAAACGGCGACACCATCAAATTCCTGTGGCGACTTTTCGACGGGGCCCTCGTCGAATCCGTCCTCATGCGCTACCGCAACCGCATCACACTGTGCGTGTCATCCCAGTGCGGCTGCGGTATGAACTGCCCGTTCTGCGCCACCGGCCAGCAGGGGCTCACCCGCAACATGTCGACAGCCGAAATCGTCGAACAGGTCGTCCGAGCCAACCAGGTCATTGCGGCAGGAGAACTCGCCCCGACCGCGGAGCCGGACATCAACATGCTCGGCGAACAGGCAGCCGCGGTCGGCGACGAATCCGGTGAATCCGACGCGGGTGCTGAAGCTGGGAACGACAGGACTGGCGCGAAGCCTTCCGGCACCCAAACACCCGCCGGCGAAGAGCGCGTCACAAACATCGTGTTCATGGGCATGGGCGAACCCCTGGCCAACTACAAGCGGGTCATGAACGCCATCCGTCGCTTCACCGACGCGGCCCCGCACGGACTGGGAATGTCGCCGCGCCGCATCACAGTGTCAACCGTGGGCCTCGTGCCGGGCATCCGCAAACTCATGAACGAAGACATTCCAGTCACGTTTGCCCTCAGCCTGCACGCGCCGGATGACGGGCTGCGCAACGAAATGATTCCAGTCAACACCCGCTGGAACGCCGACGAGGCGATTGACGCAGCCTACGACTACTACCGCACCACGGGCCGCCGAGTGTCGATCGAATACGCGCTCATCAAGGACATGAACGACCACGCGTGGCGCGCGGACCTGCTGGCCAAGAAGCTCAACGCCCGGGGCAGGGGATGGGTGCACGTCAACCCGATTCCCCTCAACCCCACTCCGGGATCAGTGTGGACCGCATCAGAACCCAAGGTGGCACAGGAATTTGTGGACCGCCTGGTTGCAGCGGGAGTTCCCACCACCATTCGCGATACCCGCGGACAGGACATCGACGGCGCCTGCGGTCAGCTGGCCGCAACCGGCGAGGACTGACCGGCACCGAACACCACAAGCAACAGCACGCATCAGCTAAGAGGAGGCCACATGGAGGACAACTTCCCCAGAATGTCGGGGTGGAAGTCCGGCTATGACCCCGGACAGGTCGACAGCTTCTTCAAGCGCGCCCGCGAATCCTATGAGCGCGAACACCCCCGCCCGGGTGACCTCGACGCGCGCGCTGTGCGCACCGTCGGCTTTGACCTGGTGCGTCGCGGCTATCACGTCGGAGTCGTAGACGCTGCCCTTGACCGTCTGGAAGACGCCTTCGCGAAGGCCTCCCGCGAACGGCTGATCGCCGAACAGGGCGAAAAGGCGTGGATGGACAGGCTGTCGTCTGCCGCCGGATCCCTGCAGGCCCGTTTGGAGCGCCCCCACGGTGAGCGCTTCGCGCACGCTGCCAGCCGCACCATCGGCTACGACATCGCCGAAGTCGATGAACTGTGCGACAAGATCAGCGGTTACTTCACACAGGGCCGCGCTATGAGCGTTGATGAGGTCCGCCGCGTTCTGTTCCGCACTCGCCGCGGTGAGCGTGCCTATGATGAAGACGAAGTCGATGCGTTCATTGACCGCGTCGTTGAAGTCATGGCCTCCGTCGACTGAAGGGATGCCCGTGAACACCGATCTGCACTGGTTCCGCAAGCCTGAGACCAACGGGCCGAAGGACAAGGGCACGTTCAACCCGGTCTTCGAACTGCTCGACCACCCCATCGTCATGGGCCGCGGTGCAGACGAGTTCGCGTCCGGCCAGATCGAACTGAGCTTTGAAGATGCTCTTGATCGGGCGGCTAAGTTCGCCGGGATTCTGCGCGCTGTGGCTGAACCGGCTCCGCAGATGCTCATTCTGGAAGACGGGCTGAAACCCGCCACTCTGCTGTTGGCGGTTCTTGGTGCGATGCGGGTGGGCACATGCGCTGTCATCGGCGCCAAGGGACTCACCCCGCAGCAGAAAGCCAACGCACCGATCCTGCGACCGGCTGCAGCTGAGGCTTCCTCTGAACAGCCGCAGCCAGTGGGCGAAACCAAAGCGCGCGCCGGAATGCACACGAGCACCCGCACCATCGACACCCACTTTGAAGGTGCCGAACTCCTGGCCGACGGACCGGACAGCTCACCGAAACCGGTCGACATGCTCATGAAGCAGGCCGCGTTCAAGCACGCGGCAGCTGAACCTCTGGGACCGGGGCGTACGCTCATGCGCCTTGACGGCATCGAAGTCACCGCACTGGAAAGCCTCGAAGCGGTCCACACTCTGCTGCGCTGAGCCAGCACACACCCGAGCCCGCAGCTACACCCGAGCCTGCAGCCCGCAAAAACCCTGACAAACACGAAAGGCCCCGCTCCACCTCGGAAGCGGGGCCTTTCTGTGCCTTCAGTGCGTCAGGTGAGCATCAGGCGAAGGCGTTGATGCCGGTGAGCGCACGGCCCAGCGTGAGCTGGTGAACTTCGTGTGTGCCCTCGTAGGTCAGCACGGTTTCGAGGTTGATGGCGTGGCGCAGCGGCGAGTATTCGCTGGTGATGCCGGAACCGCCGAACAGGGCGCGCAGGTCGCGGGCGATGTTCATAGCGGTGTCGACGTTGTTCATCTTGCCCAGCGAAATCTGCTCGGGGCGCACGCCGTCCTTGGAGTCCTTGAGGTCACCCAGGTGCGAAGCCAGCAGAGTGATGTTCGAGTACTGGCCGAAGGCCTTCGCGAGCTTCTGCTGGGAAATCTGGAACGCGGCCAGCGGCTTGTCGAACTGGATGCGGCTGCCGGTGTACATGAGAGCCTGCTCCAGCGAGTCGCGAGCAGCACCGGTGACACCCCAGACGATTCCGTAGCGGGCTTCCGACAGGCAGGACAGGGGTCCCTTGAGGCCCTCTGCCTTCGGCATGACGGCCGAACCGGGCAGGCGGACGTTGTCCAGGACGATTTCGCCGGTGATGGATGCCCGCAGCGACAGCTTGCGCTGGACGGTGGGGGTTTCCACGCCGGGGGTGTCGGTGGGAACGACGAAGCCGCGGATCATGGGGCGGCCCTTGGCATCGGTCTCTTCGGTCTTGGCCCATACGACTGCGACGTCGGCAACGGGGGAGTTGGTGATCCACATCTTGGCGCCGTTGAGGATCCAGTCGTCACCGTCGCGCTTGGCGGTGGTGCGCATGTTCGACGGGTCCGAGCCGACGTCCGGTTCCGTCAGGCCGAAGCAGCCGATGGCCTTGCCTTCGCCCATGCGGGGCAGCCATTCTTCCTTCTGCTCTTCCGAACCCCAGTGGTGGATGGCGAACATGGCCAGCGAACCCTGCACCGAAACGAGGGAGCGCAGGCCGGAGTCGACGGCTTCGAGTTCACGGCAGGCGATGCCGTACATGCGGGCAGAAGCGCCGGGCAGCGTGTAGCCGTCCAGGTGCATGCCGAGCAGGCCGAGTTCGCCGAGGCCTTCAGCGAGTTCGCGTGCCGGGATGGTGCCTTCGAGGTACCAGTCGCCGATCTTTTCGCGTACGTTTTCATCCAGCCAGCTGCGGACGATGCCGGCCCATTCGCGCTCTTCCTTCGAGAAGAGGTGATCGAGTCCGAGGATTTCGTCCGGGTGCGAGGTCTTGGCCATTTCACTCCTTTTTCAGAGGGCTCAGTGAGGACTTCCAAAAAGAGTATAGCCGAGATATGTATTTTGTGTGACCAATGTCCCTTTAGGCCTTCTGAGCGCAGATTCAGCCTTATCTGCCAAGATGGCCGGGTGCTTCACATCTCAGTTCTCGGTTCGACCGGTTCCGTTGGAACCCAGACCCTCGACGTGGTCAGCTCCCACCCGGACCGCTTTCAGATTGTCGGTCTCGTCTGCCACACGAACATTGCGGATGCCGCCGAACAGGCGGTCCGCTTTCGCGCCCGCGCCCTGGGCGCCGTCGGCGCATCATCACCTGACGAGGTGGAGCGGGCTGTTGCTTCTGCCGCCGCTGCCGCTGGGGTCGAGAACCCCGTCGAGCAGGTTTTCGTCGGACCGCGTGCGGCTGACGAGGTTGCACGCCTTGAAGCTGACACTGTTCTCAACGCCATTACGGGGGCTGCGGGGCTGACTGCCACTCTTGCCGCCCTGGAGAGCGGCACGGATGTGGCACTGGCAAACAAAGAGTCGCTCATCATCGGTGGCGATGTCGTGATGGAAGCCGCGGCCGGTACGGGAGCCCGCCTGCTTCCGGTCGACTCTGAACATTCGGCCGTGTGGCAGGCTCTGCGTTCCGGCCGCCGCGAGGAAGTCAGCCGGCTGGTGATCACGGCAAGCGGCGGTCCTTTCCGCGGTATGACGCAGTCTGATCTTGAAGCCGTTACGCCCGCCCAGGCGCTCAAGCACCCCACGTGGGACATGGGGAAGGTCATCACCACGAACTCGGCAACCCTTGTCAACAAGGGTCTCGAGGTCATTGAGGCGCACCTGCTCTTCGATATTCCCTACGACCAGATCAGCGTCGTGGTGCACCCGCAGTCGCAGGTCCACTCGATGGTCGAATACGCCGACGGGTCGACAATTGCACAGGTCAGTCCACCGGATATGAAGCTGCCGATCGCCTACGCCCTGGGCTATGAGGAGCGGCTGTCGAACATCACGACACCCAACCGCTGGGACGAGCCGACCCAGTGGACTTTTGAACCTGTCGACCACGAGGCGTTTCCCGCCTTGCGCTTGGCGGTGCGGGCCGGTCGCCTGGGAGGAACAGCACCCGCTGTCTACAACGCGGCGAACGAAGTTCTGGTGGATGCTTTTCACGCCGGACAGATCTCCTTTCCCGGCATCAGCCGGGGAATCAGCGCCGCACTCGATGCCCACGCTCCACAGGATGGAAAGCTCACGGCGGAACTCTTCTTGGCTGCTGACCGCGAAGCCCGGGAGTTTGCGAAGCGCTGGGTGGCAGAACAGGCATCAGGCGGGGGAGACCGGGCATGACGGCCCTGCTGTACACCCTCGGAATCGTCTTCATGCTCGCGGTTGTCGGGCTTTCCATCGGGCTGCACGAACTTGGTCACCTGATTCCCGCCAAGCGCTTCGGGGTGAAGGTCACCCACTACATGATCGGGTTCGGGCCGACCCTGTTCTCCTTTAAGCGCGGCGAAACACGCTACGGCGTCAAACTGCTGCCGCTGGGCGGCTTCATCGCCATGCCGGGCATGTACCCGCCGAAGTCAGCGGTCCACGCTCGCGCCGAAGACCTTCACGGAGTCGAATCAGCCCACGACATCGTTGAGGCCGACGCCAAGCGGCGGGCCGTCGAGGGCGAAGATCCGCGGGAACAGGCCGGGCGCAAACGCCTGTTCGCACAGAGCATGGAGGATGCCCGCGAATTCTCCAATCAGGGCATTGGGCCGGGTGAAGAGGGGCGCACCTTCTACGCCCTGTCGGTTCCCAAGCGCCTGGCCGTCATGTTCGGC
This sequence comes from Brevibacterium sp. HMSC22B09, assembly GCF_001806795.1. Classification (NCBI taxonomy): domain Bacteria; kingdom Bacillati; phylum Actinomycetota; class Actinomycetes; order Micrococcales; family Brevibacteriaceae; genus Brevibacterium; species Brevibacterium sp. HMSC22B09. The sequence goes on from NZ_KV785998.1 coordinate 77,178, forward strand.
GGACCGGCGGTCAACCTCGTCCTCGGCATCGTCTTCTTAGGGCTCGTGCTGATGGGCATCGGCGTTCCGGGCCTGTCCACGCAGCTGTCCGGTGTTGTCGAATGTGCCGTTGACGCCGAAACCGCGCAGAAGCGCGGACCGAACGCCGAATGCCAGCCGGGTGATACTCCCGCACCGGCCAAGGCCGCGGGACTCAAACCGGGCGACACCATCACTGCTGTTGACGACACACCGGTCGACACGTGGGAACAGGTGCAGGAGCTCATTGCGGCCAGTGCGGGCAGAACCGTCACCGTGGCCTATGAGCGGGACGGCTCTGAACACTTGGTGCGCGTGCCCATCATCGAAACCACGCGAGCGGTCTATGACGACGAAGGCAAGCAGAAATTCACTGCTGACGGCAAGCCCGAAACCACCACCGTCGGCTTCCTTGGGGTCTCCCCGCAGAAGAAGCACTATCCGCTGTCGCCATCGGAGTTTCCCGCTGAGGCCGGAAAAGCCATCGGACAGACCTTTAAGGCACTGGCGACCCTGCCGGTGAAACTCGTCGACATCGGGAAGGTTGCCGTCGGGGGAGCAGAGCGCGACCCCAACGGCCCGATGGGCATGGTCGGTGTGGGGCGCGTTGCCGGCGAAATCGTTTCTGCCGAAGCTTTCGAAGTCGTCGACAAAGTGCAGCTCGGCCTGAGCCTGGCGGCCTCGCTCAACCTGTTCCTCTTTGCGTTCAACATGGTTCCGCTGCTTCCCCTGGACGGCGGCCACATAGCGGTCGCCCTCTATGAAGGGGCACGTCGCAGAATCAACCTCTCTCGCAGAAGAGGGCTCATCGGCCCCTTCGACACCGCAAAGCTGCTGCCGCTGACATACGGGGTCGTCGGCGTCCTCCTGTGTATGACGGTCCTGCTCGTTTACGTCGACATCGTCAAACCCGTGCGGCTCTTCGGCTGAGGCAGACTGCCTCGGCGGGGATTCCTTCAGTCTGAGCAAGGCCTCCTCGCCGTACCCGGTCCCCGATGTATTTCTGAGCGCTGACTGTGCACTGTCTGGCAGTGCGCACAGAGGATGCGCTATCCTGCTCACAGCAATTTGGAAATATGACCTGCCGCACGTTTTGCCGTCGGCAGGCCTCAGACAAGGAGCCCCATGAAGAAGAGCGTTCTTCTCAAGATCGCGGCCGCCGCAAGCGCAGCCGCCCTCGTCCTCACCGGATGTGAGCGCGGCGGAGCCGAAGGCGGTTCGGCAGCACCCGAAGAGAACTTCACCAAGGACCTGACCTTCGCCACCGGTGGCACCGCGGGTGTCTACTACCCGCTGGGCAACGAGTACGCCCGCATCCTGCAGGACACCGACGCTGACCTGAAGGTCAACGCCGTTGAAACCGATGGCTCCGTTGACAACCTCGGCCGCATCGCCAAGGGCGATGCTCAGCTGGGCTTCACCCAGTCGAACACCGCCAACGACGCAGTGCGCGGCTCCGGTGACTTCGAAGAGGTCGGCAAGCTCAACAACGTCGGCTGGATGGGTCAGCTGTACCCGGAAGCAGCCCAGATCATCACGCTTGAGAAGAGCGGCTTCAACTCGGTTGAAGACCTCAAGGGCAAGAAGATCGCCGTCGGCGCTCCCGGTTCGGGCACGGCAGCTGTCGCCAAGCTGATCCTCGACGCCTACGGCTTCAAGGAGGGCGACTACGAGCCCTACGAAGAGAGCTTCGCTGACGCCCGCTCCAAGGTGCAGGACGGCAACATCGACGCCTCGATCGAAATCCTCGGCGTCCCGGCCGCCTCGCTTTCGGAACTGGCCGCTAATGCAGACGTCAAGCTGCTGCCGATCGACAAGGACAAGGCCGAAAAGATCGCAGCTGAAACGGAATACGAAGCCTACGAAATCCCCGGCGGTTCCTACGACTTCGCCAAGGACCCGGTGCAGACCGTGACCGTGTTCGCCTCAATCGTCGGCTCGACCAATCAGATCAGCGAAGAAGACGGCTACGCGATCACCAAGGCGCTGTACGAAGACGCAGGCAAGATCTCACTGGCACAGGGCAAGCTCATCAAGGCCGAAGACGCTCTGCTCGGCCGCGGCGACGTTCCGCTCCACCCGGGTGCTAAGAAGTACTTCGAAGAAAAGGGCATTGAAGATCAGAACTGATCCTCAAACCCTCGGCTGACAACCGCGGCGACGGCGCATTGAGCGCCGTCGCC